>DASTNC010000028.1:0-9584 GCA_035721225.1 Pseudolysinimonas sp. | reverse complement strand
CGCGGCCGATTCGCCAGGACCGAAGTTGAGGTCGCTGACCAGGGCGTGCGGCTGCTCGCGCTCGACCAGACTCCACGCGTCGGCAGTGGTCAGGGCGTTGGCGACCGCGAATCCCTGGGAGCGCAGGCCCTCACTGACCAGTGAGATCGTGAAGGAATCGTCGTCGGCGACCACCACTTTCAGGCGGCTCGGCGCCCCCGCGCGATTCTCCCGCTCGCTCATCCGAGCCTCTCCGCCGTGTTGTCTTCGCGGGCGGGGTGGAGGGCCAGCGAGATCGCCCGCAGCAGTTCAGGGGTCGAGTACGGCTTCGCGAGGAACAACCGTCGTGAGTGCTCGTCCCCGGCGAAGCCAGCGTCGGTCTCCAGACCGCTGGTGACGATCACCGGCAGGTCGGGATGTTCGCGGTGGAGGTAGGCGGCAGTGGCTGCGCCATCCATGACGGGCATTGACACGTCGGTCAGAACCACGGCGGCCCCCGATCTTCCTGATTCGATGAATGCGATCGCCTCGGCCCCGTTGCTGGCGACAGCGGTGGTGTAGCCGTAGGCCTCGAGTGTCTGACGGGTCAAGACCCTGATCGCCGCCTCGTCGTCGACGATCAGCACCAGTTCGCCGTCCCCGTGCGGCAGCTCGTCGAGAAGGTCCGCGATCGTCCCCTCCTCCAGCTGCGAGCACCGGGGTGCATCCGGCAGATGGACTCGAAACACCGATCCGCGGCCGGGTTCGCTCGAGGCCTGGATGTAGCCGTCGTGAGCGCGGACGATGATCGCCGAGGTGGAGAGACCGAGCCCGGTGCCTGCACTGCTCTCCTTCGTCGTGAAGAAGGGCTCGAAGATCCTGTTCAGGATCTCATCAGGCATCCCGATCCCGCTGTCTTCGATTTCGAGTTGCACGTACGAGCCCGGGGCGACGGTGTGATCGACGGCGGAATCATCCGTGCTGACGGTCACGTTGCGGGCCCGCACCACGATGTCGCCGCCCTCGGGCATCGAGTCCCGGGCGTTGGTCAGCAGATTCATCAGCACCTGCAGCAGTTGGGTGGGATCTCCGCTGGTGGCCCACAGCTCGTCGGCCACCTCGAAGCGGACGCGCACCCGCTCCGGAAGGAGCTCGGAGCACAGCGACTGGAGTTCGGCGAGCACGTCGACGACCTCGACGAGCTCCCGCCGCCCCGGCGCCCCGCTGGCGAAAGACAGCACCTGACGGATCATCTCGGCCCCGCGCTTGACGGCCAGCTCGGTGGAGCGCAGGATCTCCTGGCGCGCCGGGTCCGACTCGCCGGGAGCGAGCAGTTGGACGGCCATCAGGATCGGGGTGAGCACGTTGTTGAGATCGTGCGCGATTCCACTCGCCAGGCTTCCGAGACTCTCCATCCGCTGCGTTCGCTGATGCAGCTCGTCCTGGCGCCGTTTCTCGGTGATGTCGGTGAACACCAGGAACACCGACTCCGGTTGGCCTGCCTCATCGCGGACGAGCCGCCAGCTGGCATCCGCGATGATCGGTGACCCGCTCTTGGTGACCTGGGTCACCTCACCGTCCCAGTGACCATCCCGCAGCGTGGCGGCGAGGGCTTGATCGAACTGCGCGACGTCGGGGTAGATCAGTTCGCGGGAGCTGCAGCCGATGACTTCGTCGAGTTCCCACCCGTAGATGCGGGTCGCCGCGGCATTCCAGTAGCGGATCTTGCCGTCCAGACCCCGCACGACGATGGCGTCGCGCGCGATATCGAGCAACGCGCCCTGCGCCGCGACCTCCGAGTTGCGCGCTATCAGTTCGCGGCGAACGGTTTCCGATTCGGTGACGTCGCGCAGCGAGAGCACCAGCGCATTCTCGGTGGGGTACGCCCTGGCCTCGATCCAGGCGTCGAAGGGCGGGTAGTAGTCGCGGACGGTGACGGTGCGGTTCTGGTTCAGCGCCGCGCGATAGCCGATCGCGAACTCGCTCCCTTCCGCCTCCGGGAAGGCATCCCACAGAGTCCGTCCGCGCAGGGCATCGGACGATGCTCCCACGATCTCCTCCGCGCGGCGATTGAGGTAGGTGAAGCGCCACTCGCGATCGAGGAACACGACTCCATCGCTGATCGAATCGAGGATCGACGACAAGGTCACGTTGCCGGGGAGCGGCGGCTCGTCGAGGCCGATCTCCGACGAGATGCCGGGTGGCGGCTCCGCGGGAACCTCGAGCAGCTGGTCGAGCAAGGTCGCGAGCTGGGCGAGGTCGAACGGTTTGGCCAGGTACGCGACATCGGCCGGCAGCTCGTCGCCGCGTGCCGCGCCGCTGATCACGGCGACGGGCATCCGGCGGTGCTCGCGAAGACCGGCGATCGTCTGCCCCACCGACAGCGGCGGCATCCGGGCATCGACGATGGCGAAGTCCACCGAGTCGGAGAGCGCGATGGCCTCAGGGCCGGACGCAGCCTCCGCGACCGAGAAGCCCTAGCTCTCGAGCGCCGCGCGCAGAACCATCCGGATCTGCGGGTCATCGTCTGCGATGAGCCCGCGGAGACTCTTGCCGTCATGGCGAGGCATGAACGCGAGTCTACGTCGCCTCGACCCGCAATCCGGGTGTCGACTCGAGATCGCTGAATGCTGCGGCGAGATGTTCCAAGACGGCGGAGGTGACGCGCTCCGTCTTCACCGGGTCGGAGCGGTCCGACGAGGCGAGGTGGAAGTTCAAGGCCATCACGCACGCGGCCAGCCGTCCTTGGACGGGGCCACGCGTCAGGGCGGCGATCTGCTCCTGCGCGCGGGCATCCCGGCGCGCCGAGCGTTCCCGGGCCTGTGAACGCCGCACGGTCTCCTGCGCTATCGCGTCGACCAGGTCCTGATTGGCGACGCCGACGCCCACGGCCAGGGTCACGCTGATGGCCGAGACGAGGGTCGCGATCGGCATGGCCACCACGATCAGGAGTTCACGCGGCCCGGGCGGCCCGTCAAGGCCGATCACGATCGCGGCCGATCCTGCGAAGCCGGCGAGCAGATAGCTGGCGATCGCTTGTCCCTGGTCGGCGAAACGCGCGACAAGGGCCAGTCGACGGCGAAGCGCGGCCGTGACCAGGAGCACGGTCGCCACCGTCACCAGCGCGAAGAAGGTGTCGAGCAGCACGCCGACATCGACAGGCGTGAGGAAGATCGGGACGAGCACCGGCATGATTGCCTCTGCGCTCAGCAACAAGGTGCGGATCGGCCATCGGAGCTCCACCCGCACGGCCGCGGCGACGGATGCGATGGTCGGGGCGGAATCGAGGGCGGGGCACGCGCCTGCCGGCTTCGAAGCTGTGGCCATCAGCGAATCCGCGTCGTCGGCGACGCCGCCGAGCCGCTGGCCGATCAGCTCGAGCGCGGCAGCGTCGGAGCGTCCCGAGACGGCATGGAGCGCATGGCGGAGCTCGTCGATGACCGGGCCGATGCGGTGCCTGAGCGTGACCAGGATGGAGTCGCGCAGCTGCTCCGCCGAGATCCGCGCGAGGTCGTGCTCCCGCGCTGCCTGTTCCCGCACCGTATCGAGTTCGGCCAGGAGTCGGCGTCGGTGATCGATCTGGGCGATGGTGTAGACGAGAAGCGGCGTCCAGACGACGGAGGCGATGACCCACACCAGGATCCTGGTGCCGAACTGGGGCGGCTCGCCCGTCAACGCCTGGGCGACGACACCCCCGACCACGCCTCGCACGACTCCGACGCACAGGTACATGACGGCGACCACGCGCAGCGGCATGATCGGCCGCACCCGTCGAGCGACCGCGGCGATGACGCCGCTGACGACGCCGGACGCCAGCGACTGGGTGAGCGTCGACAGCAGAATCAAGGCGAGAAGCTCGGGGAGCGCCCAGCGCGGAGCGGCGGCTTCCTGAACGGCCACGATCAGGGCTCCGGGCACCATCAGGATGGCCCAGCCGGCCGGATGCCATGACCAGCGGCCGCCGAGGGCGTCGCGAACGCTCACTGGTCGCACGGTCATCCCCTCTCATAGCGGACAAGGGCGAGGGGCCGTTGCTGACCGATTCCCGAGCTTTGGTCAGCAACGGTCCCCGACTCCGATCGACCCCCCGATCGTCTTCGTCGTGCCCTCTGCAGAAAGTGTGTTGCTCCGGCGCGCACGAGAAAAGTCGCTCTCAGCAGAGATGTTCGCATTGCGCATACGAACGGGGTAGGCGGCAATGGCCCTGCCGCACCTTGTGTCTACCGTGGATCAGTGCCGGGCGTGTCAGTCGGGTGACGCGTACGAAACCTGGGGAAGATGATGGACGGCTGGATGAGATGGGTCGCTGCTCCGGCAATGCGCCTCTCTCGACTCGTCCTCGACGATCAAGAGTTGGGGGCTGCGCGGCCGGAAGGCCCGCCCCGCGCCCACGCTCCGGGTGTCGCCGGCTGGCGAATCCTGGTGACGGGCAACGACGCCGCGCTGGGAACCGGGGTGCGAAGTCACGATCTCGGCGTGCCGGGAGTCCTTGCCCGGGCGCTCTCGTCCCGAACCGGCTACGGCGTCGATGTCGATGTCGTCGCCCATCCCGACATCGTGATCGAGCGTCTCGCGGCGACGGTGCGAGACAGCCATCCGCACCGTTATCACGCGATCGTCCTCGTCACCGGATCCGCCGCGGCACTGAAGCTGATGCCGGTGGAGCGGTGGCGTCGACACCTCTCGCAGGTCCTGACCGAGGTGCGGGAATCCGTCGATGCCGAGACGGTTGTCGTGCTGGCGGGAATTCCCGTGGACCGGCTCTCACGCATTTCTCCGAAGCCTCTCGCGCGACTGGTGTCTGCGCACGCAGCAGAACTCGATCGGGCCAGCGCCGAGATCTGCGAGCAATTCGGCGCGACCTGGTTCGTGCCGCTGCCGACGGATGAGGGCGCCATCGATCGCGGCGCCAAGGAGTATGCCCGGTGGGGAACGATGCTCGCTGATCAGCTCGCGGCCGTCCTGCCCTGCAGGCCGCTCACCGACGAGGCGAGCCGCTCCGAGACCCAGCGTCAATCTGCCGTGGACAGCTTGAGGTCGGCATACACCCACGAGGACCCGAAGCTGAAGCGCATCATCGAGATGGCCCGTCGGGTGTTCGGAACCAAGTCCGCGCTCTTCACCGTTCTCGATCGCGATGTTCAGCTTCACCCGGCGCGTTCGGGCGTCAGCGACACGCAGGTCCCGCGGCGCGACTCGTTCTGCGAGTTCACCATTCTGGAGACTGGGGGAATGATCGTCGAGGACGCGCAGCTCGATGAGCGGTTCCGCGACAATCCGTTCGTCGTCGGCGAACCCTATCTGCGCTTCTACGCGGGGTTCCCGGTCCATTCACCGGACGGGGAACGGATCGGCGCCCTGTGCGTCTTGGATTCGGCACCGCGTCGCGTCGACGAGGTCGACATGTCGCTCCTCCGGGAGCTGGCGCACCTGGTCGAGACCGAACTCTGGCGCTTCTTGCCGACCGCGGAGTCGGCCGGCACCTGGCCGCGGCCCGTCGGCGCCCGGACATCCTCCCCGCTGCTCGCCTCGCTGGACCGAGTGCGGTCGGCCGGGGCCCTGAAGGTCCGGCTCTGGCCTGAGGCAGACGAGTCGAACGCCTAGGGGGCGCTGAGTCGCGGGTCGTCTCGATTCGGCCCGTCGCTCAGCCGGCCTCTGGCAGCCCCACGCGGTCCGGCACCGAGTGGGTCAGCCCTCGCAGCCACGGTTCGGGAGCGGGCCATGGGCGGCCCGTGGGCAGCCGGCGCAGCAGACGCGCGAGCGATGCGTCCGACTCGGACCACGGGATGACACGATTCGGCGACGCCTGCGGCAGCACGCCCAGCCACCAGTGCTTCCAGGTGGGCGAGAGGGTCTCGGGCGCGAGCACCACGTAGTAGTCCGGCAGTGACACACCATCGCGGCCGAGGGCGACCAGAATCCGCTCGATCTCGAGTTCGAGGCTGCCGAGCGTCGCCTGGTCGTCGAAGAACTCGACCCAGGCGGCCGCCACGTGCTCGAGCGGATCGCGGTCGTGCACGAGGTACGGGGTGTGGCCCGCGGCGGTCACGCGGACGGCGTCCGAGTCGGGCACCGAGCGCAGGTGGGCGGCGCGCACGTTGGCGAGGCCGTCGAGAGTGCGCAGGGCGGCATCCGCCTCGTCACCGACGACGACCAGTGTCGTGCTGCTGGGGCCCGCCATCTGCGGATTCTACGTCGCGCCCAGCCGGGTGTGCAGGGCGTGGAGCGCCGGCAGCTGCCCGGCGACCAGCAGCGTGCGCGCCTCGGACGCCGGCACCCAGCGCGCCGCATCCAACTCGGGGAAGCGCTGCATCCGGCCGGAGCGCGGAGGCCACTCCAGCTCGAACTCGTTGCTGCGCACCTCGGCCGGATCGAAGTCCGGCGCCGCGGCGGTGAAGACGGTCACCGTCTTGCCGCTCGACGAGCGGAAGGTGCCGAGCTCGACATAGGGCACCTCGGGCGCGGGGGCGCCGACCTCCTCGGCGAACTCGCGCAGTGCGACCCCCAGGTCGTGTTCGCCGGGTTCGGCCTCGCCCTTCGGGATCGACCAGGCGCGCTGCTGTTTGCGCGCCCAGAACGGGCCGCCCATGTGACCGAGCCAGACCTCGAGGCCGGATGCCGTCATCCGGTGCAGCAGGATCCCCGCGCTGTGCGCCGCCACGTCACCCTTTCCGCAGGGTCGGGCCCGGCCGCGGCGCGTTGCCGCGAGCGCCGCCCAGCACGAACGCGCTGAGGTCGACCAGGTATTCGATCGTCGACGCCAATGCCGCCGAGACGATGAGCGGCGAGTACAGCGCACCGAGATAGCTGCCCGCGATCGGCACCGCCGCGGTGCGGCCCCACAGCAGCGCGAGCAGCACAGGCGCGAGAGCGATGAGCAGCAGCAGCGGGTGCCCGAGCAGCGCCAGCACGACCGCGGCGATCACGGCGAGCGCGCCGAGCACGGTCTGGATCACCAGCAGCGCGCCGAGCGCAGGCCGGAAGCGCAGAGAGCGCTGGATCGACACCGCCGTCCACATCGCCGTCGAGCGCACCGGTGCGACCCCGCTCTCGCGGAGGGCGACACGGAACGCATCATCCGCGGCCCGGCGCACCGCGAGCTGCTGGGCCGGGGGAGCCTCGTCTGCGCGATCCGAGAGCGCGTCGTGCAGGATCGCCGGCAGCGTCTGATGGCCATAGCTCGCCACCAGCCCCCACAGGAACGGCGGCACCGACGCCAGATCGGTCGAGTTGTGCGGGTCGGTCGCTGGCCGCGCCACGTCGTGCGCCGGAATATCGGTGCGCGAGCCGTCGCGCGGGTCGATCCAGGCGAAGCCCTGCACGAGCTGGAACAGCCGGACGTCGGCCCCGCCGGGTCGGTACAGCAGGTGGACGCCCTCCAGCGGCGCTCCACTCGAGTCGATGAACGGCATGGGCACCCCCGATGGCCAGTATTCCAGGAATACTCGAGGCAGCGACCGTGTTCAAGTCGATACGTACGCATGAACTAGGAGCAGCACATGGCCCGCAACACCACCGCCGCAGATTCGACCGCAGATTCGACGCCCGACTCGACGCCCGTCGTGCCGCCGGTCGAGGTCGCGCAGGTCGAGCTCGGTCTCGACACCTTCGGCGATGTGGAGGTGGACGCCGCGGGCCAGCGGGTGCCGTACCCCCAGGTCATCCGCAACGTGGTCGAGCAGGCCGTGCTCGCCGAGCAGGTCGGCGTCGATTTCTTCGGGATCGGAGAGCACCACCGCGACGACTTCGCGATCAGCTCGCCCGAGGTCGTGCTCGGCGCCATCGCCAGCCGCACCGAGCGCATCCACCTGGGCACCGCGGTCACCGTGCTGAGCTCGGACGACCCGGTGCGGGTCTATGAGAAGTTCGCGACCGTCGACGCGGTGTCGAACGGCCGGGCCGAGGTCATCCTCGGGCGCGGGTCGTTCACCGAGTCCTTCCCGCTGTTCGGATTCCATCTGCAGGACTACGAACTGCTGTTCGAAGAGAAGCTCGACCTGTTTGTGAAGCTGCTCGATGAGGGGCCGATCACCTGGTCGGGCACGATCCGGCCGCCGCTGACCGCGCAGCAGGTCTACCCGAAGACCGCCGGCCGGTTGAAGGCCTGGGTCGGCGTGGGGGGCAGCCCCGAGTCGGTCGTGCGCGCGGCTCGGCACGGCCTGCCGCTCGTGCTCGCGATCATCGGCGGACAGCCGGCGCGCTTCGCGCCCTATGTCGATCTGTATCACCGTGCGCTGGCGCAGCTCGGCCAGACCATCCTTCCGGTGGCGGTGCATTCACCCGGCTTCGTGGCAGCGACCGATCAGGAGGCCGCCGACATCCTGTGGCCGCACCACGAGATCATGATGAACCGGATCGGCAAGGAGCGCGGCTGGCCGCCCACCAACCGCGAGCGCTTCGAGGCCGAGATCCACGAGGGCGCCCTGCACGTCGGTTCGCCCGAAACCGTGGCCAGGAAGATCGCCGACACCGTGCGCACCCTCGGCATTCAGCGCTTCGACCTCAAGTACACCAGCGGAACGGTGCCGCACGAGACGTTGATGACCTCGATCGAGCTGTACGGCCGCGAGGTCATCCCGCGCGTGCGCGAACTGCTCGCCGCGGATCCGGCGGTGGCGCTCGGGCTGCCGTCCTAGGCTCGTGCCATGGTCAGCCGCCGCGAGCATGCCGCGCGACTGCTGGCCGACTATCCGAATGCCCTGCGCTTTCGCGTGCGCGCCGTTCGAGACCGAGGCGTTCCCGCGTCGTTCGCCGACGGCCTGCTGCGGCCGGTGGTGATCCTCCCCGGGATCTACGAGACCTGGCACTACCTGCGCCCGATCGCCGAGCGGCTCAACGCACGCGGTCATCCCGTGCATGTCATCACGGCACTCGGGCGGAATCGCGCGCCCATCCCGGCCACGGCGGCGCTGGTGCACGAGCAGCTGGTCGAGCGCGGTCTCACCGGGGTCGCGATCGTCGCGCACAGCAAGGGCGGCATCGTGGGCAAGCACCTGATGGCGATCGACGACCGGGAGGGCCGCGTCGATCGCCTGGTCGCGATCGCGTCTCCGTTCGCGGGCTCGGCGATGGCGAGGATCGCGCCGAACCCGGCGCTTCGCTCCTTTCTGCCGAGCGATCCGGTGATCGCCGCACTGGCGGCCGAACGCGCGGTGAACGCGCGCATCACGTCCATCTATCCGAGTTTCGACCCGCACATCCCCGAGGGGAGCGCCCTCGACGGAGCGCGCAACATCGAGCTGCCGGTGGTCGGCCACTTCCGCATTCTGCTTCAGCAGGCCGTCATCTCGGCCGTGCTCGACGCGGTCGACGGGTGAGCGAGCGCGGCGTCGATGGTCGGCGCTAGCGTGAAGCTGTGACCAAGGAACAGCGCCTCGTTCTCGCGATCGCGATCCTCGCCTCGCTGGTGTCGTTCCTCGACGGCTTGCCGTTCAAACCCGGCTACCGGCGGTTCAAAATCAAATCTGTTGCGGGCGTGGACGATTTCGCGAGCATGCGCGAGGTGGTGACGCGCCGCTTCCGCCGCCTGCGCGACGAGGACGAGGTGTTCCCCGACATCCTACTCATCGACGGCGGGAAGGGTCAGCTCAACGCTGCGCTGGAGGCGTTCCGCACGCTGGGCATTG
>DASTNC010000027.1:0-16089 GCA_035721225.1 Pseudolysinimonas sp. | reverse complement strand
GACGGCGACACCATTGGTCGAGTGCAGGTCCCGCACGCGCACGCCGCCGGGCGCCGGCTCAAGCAGTGCGTGCGTCTTCGAGACGGTCTTGCCCCGGTCGGTGAGAGGGAGAAGGCCGGCATCCGGCCGGTCCGTGATGCCGGCGGGGTCACGACCGAGCAGCAGAGGGCCACCGAGGCTCACCCGCGTGCCGTTGGGCAGCACGAGAGTCCACGGGCGTGGAGCGGCGGCCCGGGCGTCTTCGGGCGACCGGGTCGGGCGGCCCGGCAGGTGCGGGCGGCGCCGCGGGCTCGGGAGCGGGATCCCGGGTCGACCGCGGGATGCGGTGCGCCGCCGACTCGACCGAGGCCGGCACGGCGATGTAGCGGCCGGGGTGGGCGGACGCGGAACCGCGCGCGCGCCGAGCATCCGACTCGGCAACGCGCTCGGCAGGCGCGGGCCTCGCGCCGCCGGGCGGCAGCAAGAAGGGGTTGTCGGTCATCTCGTGCCCTCGTCGGGTTCGCCGGGCGTCGCGAGCAGCTCGAGCACCGCGAGGTCGTCGCGCGTGACCAGCCGCGTCGCGATGGCGTACTCGACCAGGCGCAGGCGGCGGTTGGTGGCCAGGTGGTCGCGGCCGCCGCGCAGGCCGGTGACGCCGATCCGGTCGAGCTTGTCGCAGACGTTGTCGAGCTTGCGGTTGAACGCGGTGAGGGTCCAGCCGAGGCGGGTGGCGGCATCCGCCGAGCTCGGGATCTCGCCGTGCCCAGCCGAACTCTGCCGCAGCAGCGGTTCGGCGAGGGCGACGATCAACTGGCGCTGGCTCGTGGTGAGCGGCACGTGGCCGATGGTCTCGTCACTCTCGCGAGAGAACGGCTCGCGAGGCAGCGGCGAGGCGGCCGGGCCGTAGTAGCCGCCCGCCGTTCTGATCGTCAGCTCGTAGCTGGTGGATCCCGCACCGAACACGATGTGGACGTGCTCGAACACCAGGGGCAGCCGCGCGCCGGGGGCGAGACGAGCCTGCACCTGGCCGCTGGCATCCGTCACCGTCGCGGTCAGCAGACTGCCGACGTTCTCGAGCCACCACAGCCCGGATTCGGCCCGGATGCGCAGGAACCGCCGGTGCAGGTAGGGATTGTCGTCGACGCTCAGGTCGGATTCGCGACCGATCGAGAACTCGCGGCCGGGCTCGACGGTGTGGTGCTGGTCGCCGTACTCCACGCGCAGCGCCTGCAGCGGCGGGGTGCTGGTCACCGCCTCGATCGGGTCGGAGTTGGCGGCGCGATGTGAGCCGGCAGAAGCCGCGGAGTTGCTCACCGGATCGCCTCAGTCTTCTCGCACGGTGAACGTGGTTCCGCCGCCGAGATCGATGAGCGTGCCGGGAAGCACAACGGTCGGCTCGGACGCCCGGAGCTTTCGAGGGGCCGCGCCCGGCAGGGTGATGAGGGAGCCGTTCTTCGAGCCCAGGTCGGTCACGACCACGGCATCGCCTTCGACCGCGACCCGCAGGTGAGTACGCGAGATGTCCGGATCATCGGCGATCGCGATGAGACGGACGTCGGAACCCGCCCCGGATGCCGCGGGCGAGCGCCCGATCAGCACCGGCCGGTTCAAGGGCTCGCGCGAGCCGTCTGCACGTTCGAGCTGCAGGGCCGGTCTGAGCGGAAGCGAGGGCGCGTGCTCCGATTCGGCGGCGGCGGCGGGCGAGCGCGGCGGGAGGGGACCGATCACGGTGACCTGCGAGACCGGCTCGGCGGCCGGCCCTGCGGGTCTGCCGAGGTCCGTCGCCAGCATGGTCTGCCCATCGTGGTCGCCCGGGCGCTCGGGATCGGGATTGGGAATCCGGATCGACGCCCCGGCCTGCGTGTGGTAGATCGTGTCGCCGAACAGGAAGTCGTATGCGAACTCGTCAGAGTTCGCGCCGCTTTCAGCAACCGGTTCGGCACTTTCACCGGGAGTCGGCGGAACGCCCCCGCCCAGTTCTTCAGGCACGACCGGCGGTGCGAGCGTAGTTTCGGCCAGGATGACGGGCTCGGTGTCGAGCAGGACCGTCCAACTCGATCCGGGAACGCTGAGGCGCAGGCTCGTCGCCCCCTCGATCACGCGCTCCGTCCAGGTGGCCATGCCCGCGCCCGAGAAGGCGACCTCATTGCCGGCGACCCGCGCGACGAGGGCCGCGTCGCCGCGCACCACGACCCGCAGTACGGCCGCGTCTCCTTCGAGCAACGCGAAGGGCGGCGCGCTCGCGATCCCGGTGCCGACCAGCAACTCGAGCGCCGCGCGGAATCCGTCGGGGCCGCGCAATCGCGCGGCGAGGTCGGCCGCCCGGGCGGATTCGCTCGCTGGCAGCGCGAGCAGGCTGGACGGCGCGGCCACGACCAGCCATGCGTCGGCGCCGGATGGCTGCGACTGCAGGATCACCGCGTTCCCCTCATGTTCTGTCTCCGGTCTATCTTGGCGTCTCGATCACACCCGCGGGCCCGTATCGTCCCGTTCGGGGGCCAAGACATTCGGCCATCGCGAACACGGGCGGTTCGGCGACCAGCGAATCCTCGTTGGCCGGTCACGGGCGATCGCCGCCTCTGACCGGATCCGATGCGGAACGCCGCGACGGCCGTTGCGCCGCGGCCAGCGCTGCCACCCCGCGCGCCCATTCGGTCGCCGCGGCGAGACGGTAGCGGGCGAGGGCGCGCTTCCAGCGCGGCAGATTCGCGCGCGCGGCGTCGACGGTGGCGATCACGTCGGCCCACACGGCGTCGACCTCGGCGTCGTCGAGTTCGCGCCCCGAGAAGACCGCGTCGTCGGTACGCCGCGCCAGCGTCGCCACCGAGACGCCGTCGTCGCGAGGCGGCAGCTGCGGATCGACGGCTTCGGCCACCCGGCGCCGGGTCGTCGAGACGGCCGGCATCGCGACGCCCAATTCGCCGACGCGGTCGAGAAGCTCGTCCCATGCCCCGGCCACGGCATCCCGTTTGCGCGGGGCGGAGCGCCGTCGGGCTGCACGCCGCCGCCTGAGGCTCGACACCACCAGAAGCGGCACCAGGATCAGCAGCGCCGGGATGCCGACCCCGAGCCCGACCCCGATCGCCCAAGCGGGGAGCGCGAAGGCGTCCTTCGACTTCTTCTTGGTGTTGTCGATCTGCACGTTGGTGACCAGATCGTTCTCGTTGTTCTGGCTGCGCGGAGGCTGCCTCACCTGCGGCTGCGGCTCGGTCTGCGGCTTGGGCACCTGATCCTGGGGCACGTCGGTCTGCGTGGGCGTCGGCAGGAACGGGATCCAGCCGACTCCCTGGAACGGCACCTCGACCCAGGCCGTCACCTCGTGTCCGGTGACGTTGACGGGGGCACCGGCCGCCGACTCCGCCGCGGTCACCGTCGGCGCGAAGCCCATCACGACGCGCGCCGGGTAGCCCAGACTGCGGGCCATCAGGGCCATCCCCGAGGCGTACTGCTCGGCATCCCCCACCATGACCGAGCCCGAGAACAGCGCCTCCATGCGATCGGCCCCATGGCCTGCCAGCGACGCCACCGAATCGGACGCCGTACCGTGCGAGAGGAACCCCTGCGTGTGCAGGGTCTGTTCGATGTTGCGCAGCTGCTCGATCGGCGACGTCGTGGTGCCCGCGAATTCGGTGGCCTTGGCCGCCACGATGTCGGGGATGTCATCGGCCGGCGCGAGCTGCAGCCGCGCGACCGGAATGTCGCGCAGCGTGGCGTCGTCGTAGTCGGTCTTCTGCAGCTCACCGGTCTCGACGACGGTGTCGCCCTTCTGCAGCCCCGACAGCAGCACCGCGCTGCCGGTCGTCGCGTTGTAGCGCAGCCCGGCCAGCTGATCGCGGGTCTGCGTCGCCAGGTCGAGCGAGCGCGGATAGCCGACCGTGGGGATCCAGATGTCGTCGTACGCCCCGACCGTGAGCGAGATGGTCTGGTCGCCATCGGGCGTGATCAGCGGCGGCTTCGGGAACGTGCCGCCCACCAGGGCGAAGCTGCCCGAGCCGTCGGCTGCAATCGTCGAGCCTGCGACGGTCCAGAGGTGGCCGTCGTAGCTGTCCATCGTCGACAGGCGCAACAGCTCGTCCGGCTTCAGTCCGGTCACCGTGAACAGAGTCTTGTCGACCTCGAGTTTCGAGTACTGCCGGAATCCCGCAAGCGGGCTCGCGAACTCGAGGGGCTGGAACGGCGGCACGATCCGGTCGCGCAGCACGAAGCGGCTCTGCGGCGCGGGCGCGAGCGCCGCTCCGGTCAGGGCCCCGACCGTCACGGCCGCCGCCACGACGATCGCGGTGCCGGTCAGGCGCCTGCGCAGCATCCCCTGGCTTCGTTCGATCTTCACGCTCTCGACGGTGCTGTGCCGCCAACCCAGCCACACCAGCGCGAGCGCCGCGAAGCCGACCCCGCGAAGGCCCGGGTAATAGGGCTCATCGGTGCCGAGCAGGATGCTGGCCAGATACAGCAGTCCGGGCCCGATGAGTAGCAGCGCCGCCCGCGCGGCCGTGCGACGGCGCGGGAGCCATCGCGTGGCGAGGGTCGTGCCGACCAGTCCGACCACCCAAGCCGCGAGGTACGGCACGACGGTGACGTAGTCGGGCAGCTCGACGGGAGCGCGCAACGTGACCAGATCGGCCCATCCCCACACGGCGCCGATCCCGAGGCTGGCGATGCCGGTGAGCGTCGGGACGACGTGCGCGAGGGCCTGGTCCGGAACGGCGAGGGCGCTCCCGAACAGCAGGTAGGCGACCAGGGCGAGCCCGACCGTCAGCAGGGCGCCGAGTCTCAGGGCGCGAGCCACGAGCGCCACGGCGGTTCCGACCAGGAGGCCGCCGACCCCGGCGAGCAGCCAGTCCAGGTCGTGAAAGCTGGTGGCGAGGCCGACGATGCCGATCAGGGCGAGCACCGTGTGGACGACGACATCCGCCGCATTTCGCGGTGTCAGAGGGATGCCCGTCACGACACCCTCCGCAGCAGCCGGGGCAGGTCGCCGAGTTCGCCGATGGTCAGCAGGTGGACGCGCGAGACCTGCGAGATGCGCGGCTCGCCGCCGAGCTCGACGCGCAGCCCGATCAGGCGGGTGTCGGAGCCCACCACCGCCTCGATGGCGCGGAGCTCGCCGATCGGCGTCTGCGATCCGGTCACGACGACGAGCACCGAGGGCGGCGCCGTGCGCGCGAGCACGTCGCGGATGAACTCGCGCGGACTCAGCCGCAGCCCCGCCATCGGCTCGAGCCGGCAGCTGTCGTCGAGCAGGGTCGTCACGGTCGCGGTCCGGAGCTCGAGCGTCTCGGTCACCACCCGCGCGCGGGTCTTCTCGCGCAGCACCTGCGCCCCCACCGATGCCATCACCGACACCGCGAGCTCGAACTCGGGGGTGCCCGCATCATCGAGGTCGGTGCCCATGGCGTGCTGCGCGTAGCCCGTGGCGTCGACCAGTTGCGCGAGCACCAGCTCGGAGCGCCGCGTCTCTTGGAACTGCCTGACCATCAGCTGTCCGCTGCGCGCCGAGGCGCGCCAGTGCACGGAGCGCTGATCGTCTCCCGGCTCGTAGGGGCGAAGAGCGTGGAACTCGAGGTCGCTGTTGGTGAGCGTCGAGGTGACCGCTCCCTCGAGGTCGCGCACCAGGCCCGACTGCGACGGCGCGAGCAGGGTCGTCACCGGATGCACGAACAACTCGACAGGATCGGCCCACCGCACCCGGCGGCGCAGCAGCCCGAGCTGGTCGCCGCGCACCGACAGGGCAGGACCGGCCGTGATGACCGCCCGCCGCGCGGTCGGCACCGCGAACAGCTCTTCGTGCTCGCAGGCCCCCGCCGATCCCGCGGCCCCCGAGCCGGCCGGCGCGAGCGGCGGAACGGAGAAGTCGGCCTCGCCGCGTCCGACGGGCAGCTCGAGGCGCGTGGCGCTGGAACGACGTGCGCCGGTGTTCGTCACCAGCAGTCGGCCGAATGCCCGCTCCCCGGCGATCACCCGCCGCGGGCTGAGCTCGATCTCGACTCGGAAGCTCGCGTGCCCAATTAAGAAGAACGCTGAGACCACCAGCCCCGCCGAGAGGGTCAGGCCGAGGTACAGGAACTCCGACCAGCCGAACAGTCCCGCCACGAGCGCCGAGGCGAGGGCGGCGAGCAGCACGATCCAGCCCAGCAGACTGACCACCCCGACCACCGGCCCCAGCAGGCGCCGAACGGCGGCGGCGGCGAGCCGGCCGAGTCCGAGGAACGTGCGCAGGAAGATCATGGTGGCCTGTCGGGAAGGTGCGGCGGATTACCGGGCGGCGTACGCGGGCGGCGCCACGTCGACCAGAATGCGGTTGACGATCTGCTCGGACGTGACACCGGCGAACGCCGACTCGGGATCGACGATGACCCGATGCGCGAGCACCGGCACCGCGAGCTCGCGCACGTCGTCGGGGATCACGTAGGTGCGCCCGGACGCCAGCGCCCAGGTCTTCGCCGCGCGCGCGAGCGCCAGCGCTCCGCGCATGCTGACGCCGAGGGTGACGTCCTTGTCTGTTCGGGTCGCCTCGACGAGCCGGTTCACGTAGTCCATGACCGCTCGGTCGGCGTGCACCTCGGTGGCGAGCTCCGCCATCGTCGCGATGCTCGAGGCGGCGACGATCGGCGTGATCCTGGCGGCGCGCGCTCGGTTGGCGGCATCCATGAGCAATGCCACGGCGGTCTGGTGATCCGGGTACCCCAGCGAGGTCTTGATCAGAAAGCGATCGAGCTGTGCCTCGGGCAACGAGTAGGTGCCCGACTGCTCGACAGGGTTCTGGGTCGCGATCACCATGAACGGCGAGCCGACCGGATGCCCGACCCCGTCGACGGTGACGATCGCCTCTTCCATCACCTCGAGCAGCGCGCTCTGGGTCTTGGGGCTGGCGCGGTTGATCTCGTCGGCCAGAAGGATGGAGGCGAAAACCGGCCCGGGGTGGAACTCGAACACGCCCTTCTTCTGGACGTAGACCGAGACCCCGGTCACGTCGGACGGCAGCAGGTCGGGCGTGAACTGGATGCGCGCGGTCGAGCCGTCGATAGTGTTGGCGATCGCCTTCGCGAGCACGGTCTTTCCGGTGCCCGGCACGTCTTCGAGCAGCACGTGGCCGTCGCTGAGCAGCGCGGTCAGAACGAGCCGGATCACGCGCTCCTTGCCGAGGATCGCCTGATCGACGTTGCCGACCAACTTCTCGAAGGCGTCGGCGAACCAGGTGGCCTGTTCAGCGGTCACGGGCATGGCTGTCTCCTTAGCATGGCGGGGCGTCTCCCCATCGGGTCGTATGAGCGGTGCCGTTGTCCGTCCAGCCGATCATGGTGTTGAGGTCGCCGGCCGTCGTGCGGCCGTTGTAGGCGCCCGAGACCCCCGAGCCGCTCGCCGAACTGAAGGTGACGGTGCTCACCCCGATGCTGAACGTGACGCGGTGCGAGCTGCCGTCGTTGCCGCTCCAGCCGACGCCGAGATAGCGGCCGATCGGTGCGGCACCGCCGTAGCAGAGGTGAATCGAATACGGATTGACCGGGGTGACGCTCGCGCTGGCCGACGACGTCTGGCCCGCACTCGTCGCGGTCACCGTGATCGTGTACCTGATTCCGTATGAACCCGTGAAGGCGTGAGTTCCGGATGCTGACGATCTCGTGAATCCATCGCTCACCGTGACCGAGTACGTCACCGGCTCCGTACTCGTTGCGGCTCCCCAGCTCACCGTGACCGAGTTGTCAGTGCTGCTCGCGCTCGCCGTCGGGGGGGCCGGCTTCGGGATCCCCGAGTTGCTCGAGCTGGCAGCGGTGCTCGACGCGCCGCCGCTGTTGGTGGCCACGATCGTGTACGTGTAGGTCGTGCCCACGTGGCCGGGCATGGTCGTGGTGACCACGTTGCCGACGTCCTTCTGCGTGCCGTCGGACAGCACGAGGTGATACCCGCTGATGGTGCGCCCGTTGCCGTTGGCGCCCGTCCAGCTGAGCACCACGTTGCCCGAGCCGTCGGTCGTGCCCGAGATGGTCGCCCCGGTCACGGCAGCCGGCGCGCCGAACGGAGTCGCGGCTGCGCTGGTGTCCGAGATCTGCCCGGCGCCCAGGGCGTTGGTCGCCGTGATCCGGAAGGTGTACGCGCTGCCGTTCGTCAGGCCGGTGAACACGTGGCTGGCGGCGGTGCCGGGCACGGTGACCGGCGACCCGCCCGACCATGAGATGGAGTAGGAGCTGATCGGCTCCCCGTTGGTGGCCGGGGCCTCCCATTGCACTGTGACCTGGCCGTCTCCTTCGACGAAGGTCGGGGGCAGCGGCTTGCCCGGCACATCGCGCACCGTGTACTGCAGTCGGCCCTGCACTTCGCGGTGCGGATCCTGCGTGGCGTCCTCGATCGTGTAGACCACGCTCACCACGCCGATGAACGACGCCCCGGGATGGATGGTGACGTCGCCGTCCTGGGTGTACGACATGGTCGCACTCGACTCGGCGGCGTTCTCGATGTGCGCGTCGACGACCGTCAACGGCTGGTTCTTGCGGGCGAAGGGGTTGACGTCGTTCGCCAGTACGTTCACCGTGTCGGTGATGCCGCGCTGCCCCTTGGCCGTGTCGGCGACCGCCTGCGGCAGGGGCTTCGACGACGACACCACGGTCACATGGACGATGCCGGGGACGCTGAATCCTCGGTACTGGATCGTGAAGTGCAACGAGGCCTTCGCCCCGGGCTGCGTGCCGAACGGTGATGAGATGTGCAGGGTGGCGCCGGCGATGTCCGCCGAGATCTCGGGGGTCTGCCCCGTCAGCGAGCCGTACCGGAACTGACTGATCAGGGCCGGGTTCGGATCGGTCGTGACCGCACGCAGATCCACGCTCTTCGGATCGTCGTCCGCTTCGACCGTCACGTTCTGCGTGACGAACTGCGGTGCGACGTCAGTGAAGTTCGGATCTCCGACCACCAGCGTCATGGTGAGCAGCGCATGATGGGCGCCGTCGGTGACATCGAAGGCGATGGAGGCCGCGCCACGGTAGCCGTTCTCGGCGGTGAAGGTGATGCCGTTCGTCCCGTTCGCCGCGACGGTGCCATGGGTGGCGGTGAGCTCGAGCGGCGTGATGAGCACGGCCGGCTTCTTCGACGGCACGGTCACGATGTCGGCGAGCTTCCAGGTCTTCGAACCGTTCATCGGCACCACCTGGGGCAGCGTGAGGTCGCGGCGCAGATACGGCGGCGGCGCATAGTCGGCGCCGACGGCGGGCGGAACGCTGATGACCGCCGTCGCACTGAGCCCCGATGCGGAGCTGGTGACGCGGTAGGCGATCGCCATCCGCCGGGCGCCCGGCGTCACCGTGATCGAGCGCTTGGCCTGATCGACGGTCGCCAGACTCGCGTTGGGCCCCTCGACCGTGATCTTCAGGTCACTGTCGCGGCCCCCGGGATCGGCGATCAATCCATCGAGCGGAACGGCGACCGTGCTCGTGCCGATCACGCTGTCGATCGAGACGTAGTGGTCGACGGCGGTCGGATAGATCGGTGCGGCATCCTTGGTCACCTTGACGCTCAGATATGCGTCATCGGCGCCGCCGTGGCCGTTGTCGATCCCGTAGTGGATCGCATACGTGCCCTCTCTGCTCGGCGCTTGCACGACGATCTTGCCGCGCTCCGCAGTGGCGGTGATGCCGGGGTCGACTTCGATTCGCGTCGAGTCGAGCGCGATCGGATATCCGCTCGGATCCGAGTCGTTCTGCAGCACCCCGACCGTCGCGACCTTGCCGGGCTGCATCGCGATCGCGTCGTCGACCGCGTTCGGCGGGGCCGCGCTCGTCGGCCGCGGGATCACGCCGATCAGGATGGTGCCGATGGCCTGTTTGCCGTATGCGTCCTCGACGACATAGCTGAAGGAGTCCGTTCCCGCGGAGCCGGCGTCGGCCGTGTAGACGAAGCCATCAGCGGTCTGGTTGAGCGCCACACCGAGGTGGGGCGGTGTCGCAAGCCCGGCGATGGTCACCGAGTCACCATCGGGGTCGATGCCGTCGAGAGGCACCTGGATCGGCAACCTCGACCCCGCGAACACCCTCGCGGTCTGCGGAACCGGCACCGGCGCCTGATTGGTCTTGGCATCCGGGGCGACCACGACGAAGGTGACGCGGGCCGTCGCACTCTCGCCGAACTGATCGGAGATCCGGTAGATCACCGAGTACTCGCCCGGCGCGCTGCCGGCTTGATAGCGCACCTTTCCGTCGCCGACGAAGGCGAGACCGTCGCCCTGCTCGCTGACGTCGACCAGCTTCGGGTCGAGGATCAGCCCCGCCTGGTCGGGGTGGAAGTCGTTGGACAGCACATCCGCGCTGACCACATCGCCCGCCCGCACCCGGACCCGGTCGTTGAGGGCCACCGGAGGCTGACGGTTGACGATCGGCGGCACCGGCACCACCGTGACTCCGGCCGTCGCCGTGCGCCTGCCGTCCGAGATCGTGTAGCTGAACGCCGTCTGCTCGGTGAGCGCGGCCGAACTGGTGATCCGGATCACGGCGTTGCCGAGCACCTCGATCGAGACGGCCCGGCCGGTGTGAGAGGTGTCGACCGACTGGATCGCCAGCACGTCACCGCTCGGAGAAACGTCGTTGCCCAGGACCTTGACGGTCGTCGGCTCTCCGGGCCGCAGGAACGCGGTGTCTTTGACGGCGATCGGCGGCCCCGGCCGGGTCGGGTCCGGCAGCACGTCGACGCGCACCAGCCCGACGCTCGAGACGGCTCCGGCTGCCAGCGAGTACTGGAAGTAGTAGCTGCCGACCGCGGGCGCCGAGAAGGTCACCCGCGCGCCCTCGAGATCGGGGGTCACGTTGGCGCCTGGGGGCAGCTTGTCGACCCCGAGCAGGGTCAGCGGCTGCCCGTTGTTGCTCACGTCGTTGGCGAGCGGCGCAATCGCCACCGTCTCGCCCGGGAACGCCTGTGCGTAGTCCGGCGTGCCGATCGGGCCCAGAGAGCCGGCGGGCACGACCTTCACCTCGAGGGTGCCGGTCGTCGTGGCGCGCCCATCCGAGACGGTGAAGCTGAGCTCCTTCGTGCCCGGTTGCCCCGAGCTATTGGCGAAGGTGATGAAACCGTCGGGAGCGAAGCGCACCTGGTCGGCGCTGCTCGCGGATGCGGCATCCAGAGAGAGGTCGTCACCGTCGGGGTCGAGCCAGTCGGCCAGCACGTTGTCGCTGATCGAGCCGCCCAGCTCGACCCTGACCGCCGTGCTGCGCTGCGCGATCGGAGCGGTGTTCTGATCCATCGGCACCACCCGCACGGTCACCAGCGCCTGGGCGACGCCCCCGCGGCCGTCGTCGACCGAATAGCGGAAAGACGCCGCGGTCGCCCCCGCGGCCGGCGTGAACTGCAGGGCGCGGCCATCGTCGATCAGATCGATCCTGCCGGTGCTCTCGGGAATCGTCGTGACCTGCGAGATCGTCAGCACGTCGCCGTCGGGGTCGGTGTCGTTCGCGAGCAGGGGCAGGATCGCCGTGCGCCCCTGTCGAACCCCGGAGCTGTCGTCGCGCGCAAGGGGCGGCCGATTCACGTCGGTGCGGTCGGCCAGCGTGTCTTCGAAGCTCTTCGTGCTGGCCTTCTGCTCGCCGTTCTCGGTGTCGTCCTGCTGCGGTGGTGTCACCTCCTGCCAGTTTTTCACGAGGCGCATCTGCTCGTCGAGCAGCCAGACGTTGCCCGTGGTGAGATCGTTCAGCGCGACGACCGAGCGGTTCACCCGGAACTCCAGCGCCGAGCCCTGCGTCTTCTGCGCGATGTCGACGGTGCGCGGATTCTGGCCGTCGCAGGCCAGCACATAGCGCTGGGCGCCGGCCCAGGCGGCATGGATGCAGCGGTCGACGACGACCGGCGCCGAGATCTGCGACGGGCTGGTCACCGGCCGCGCCAGATCGGCCGAGATCGTGCGGGTGCTGCCGTTGCCCGAGACCACCACCACGCCCGAGTCGGTCGCGATCGCGACCTCGTCGCCGTCGTCACCCGACTGCTGCAGCTTGGCGTCGCCGGTCACCGACGCCGGGAGACTGACGGTCGAACCGTCGTCGCGCAGCAACCGGTGCGTCGCCGCATCCAGCAGCACGGCCCGGTCGCCGGCCGCCGCGAGTTGGCCGTCGCGCGGAACGGAGAACGGATGCGTCGTGGCGGGTGCGCCCGGAGCATCCACCCGCACCAGCTGCTGATGGCTGAGGCTGGTGGCGAGCACCACTCCCGCCGAGGTGACGACCGCCTGCGCGCCCGAGCCGAGCTGAGCAGTGGGCGGGCTCTCGGGATCGAAGGTGAGCCCGTTGACGACGTTCACCGCCCAGAGCGACCCGCTCGGCGAGAGGATCGCGAGGGTCGTGCCGCCGAGCACCACCGTCGATCCCTTCGGGATCGTGGCCGGCTCGACCAGGTTCGTGTATGCCGGGTCGACGCGCGCGAGGCGCCCCTCTGCCGATTCGATGAGAAAGACGCGTTCGCCGTTCTGCACCACATCGAGATCGTTGGCCTGCCCGCTGACGGCCCCATCGAGCTCTTCGATCTGCCGATTCAGGCGACCTCCGAGCAGGGCATGGCCGTTCGTCACCCAGACGTCTCGGGCGTCGAGGTGCACGTCGGTCTCGGGGAAGCCCTGATGCAGCAGCGCGAAGCTCACCGGGATCGCGGCCAGCACCGCGATCACCGCCGCGGACGCCACCGTCTTGCGATGACGAGCGATGGCGGAGACGAGCGTCACGCGGGTCCCCCATGCGTCGCAGGCTGAGATCGAGAAACCTCAAAATAACATGAGACTTCTTTGTGCAAACGACGAATTCCACCGCTGCGGACAGCGGGGGTCAGGACGTGCAGATCACCAACGGGTCACCGGTGGCCCCGCTGCGGCCGATCTCGACGTTGATGCAGACCTTGCTGCCGGGCACGACGCCGGTGACCGTGGCCGTGGGGTCGGGGGTCGCCACGCGATCCGCCGGGGTCTCGGAGCGGGCCCAGTAGGAGACGTCGCCCTTCTGGGGATGCGGGTTGCTCCAGGTGAACACCACCGAGGTGCCGTCTGCGCTCGGTTGGGCCGACCCGTTGACGGCCTGCGGCACGCTGGGGCCGACGATCGCCGAATCCCCGGACGAACTCGGCGATGCGCTCGTCGAGGGCCGCACAGCATCCGCGCCGAACAGGATGGCCAGCACGATGGCAAGAATCGCCAGGCCGGCGAGTGCGCCGATCACGGCGGTGATCAGGATGCGCCTGCGCGATGCGGGTGCGAACGCCTCGGCCGCAGGGCGCGCGCCCGGCACAGGCCCGGCGGTCGCAATCGGCTGCGCCTGGACCTCCTGCACGGAGCGCACGCGCGTCTCATCACCGCCGTCGTGCTGAGCCGTCGGTTCCTCGTCGGTGACCGGCACCTCGATCGTGGTCGGTGCATAGCCGAGCTCCAACTCGATCCGCTGCAGAGCCCGCGCGAACTCGATGACGGTCGCATAGCGGTTCTCGCGCCGCGGGGCCATCCCCTTGGCGAGAACCGCCGACAGGGCGGGCGGCACGTCGTCGCGCTGCAGCGGAGTCACCTCGCCGCGCTCGATGCGGGCGACCAGATCGAGCGTGCCGTTCGGGCCGCCGGGCACCTCGAACGGCGTGCGGCCGGCGAGCACCGTGTGGATCGTGGCCGCCAGCGAGAAGATGTCGCTGCGCACATCGGGGGTGGGCACGTCGTCGAACGACTCGGGCGGGCTCCACGGAACGCTCATGCCGATGCTGGCCTCGGCATCCGATCCGCCTGCCGTGCCGTCGAGCGCAGGCAGGCCACCGCCCTCGGCGAAGTCGGATGCGATGCCGAAATCGGTCAGGGCCGGCCAGCCGTAGTCGTTGGTCAGCACGTTCGCCGGCTTGATGTCGCGGTGCAGGATCCCCGCCGCATGCGCGGTCGCCACTGCGCCCGACAGCCGGATGCCGGTGCGCAGGGCGTCGACCACCGAGAGCGGCTGCCGCTTGTAGCGCTCGGACAGGCTGGGGCGCGAGCAGTACTCCATCACCAGATACGGACGCCCGTCGCGCGCCACCCCCGCCTGATAGATCGTGACGATGTACGGATGCGTCGAGAGGCGCGCCATCAGGTCAGCCTCGGTGGTGAACGCGGCGCGGGCGCTCGGCGTCAGATCGTGGCTCAGCAGCACCTTCACGGCGACCTTGCGGCGCGGCAGCTGCTGCTCGTAGAGGAAGACGTCCGAGAAGCCGCCGGAGCCGATCAGCCGGTCGACGACGTAGCCGTCGATGTCGGGCGGAGAAGACGGCGTGCGCTGCATGCTGCTCCCCTCCCACGAATCACCGCCCGGCGAGTGGCGGTGTTTCACCCTAACGAACGCGCAGGCCGGGAGCTTGAGGGGACCTGACGGCGCGCTGGATCAGCGGCGCGTGAGGGCCTCCAGCTGGAAGTCGTCGCGGATCCGCGCCAGGAGCCGAGGCGACAATCCCGCGGCGGCCGCATGATCCGGCCAGGTCGCGACGGATTCGGCGACGTCGTCGATGACCGCTCCGGCGCCGAGCACACGGTGGCGTTCCGCGAACTCGATGAGATCCGACCGGGTCAGGCCGATGAACTTGCCGTTCACCGACATCAGGTGCTGGTATGTCCACTCGCCCCGGGGGTTGTAGGCGTGGGTGAGGTCGTATGCGGGGCTGAGCGACCACCTGCCCTGCTCATCCATCAGGAAGGAGTGGTTCTTGGTGTGGTCGTCGCAGTTCGCCGCCATCCAGTTGAAGACGAGTCGCCGAAAGGCCTGATTCCGCGCCGCATCGTCCAGGTCGAGGGCGTCGATGGCCTGGAACAGTTGAGCGTAGTCGTGCGTCTCGCGTTGGTTGTAGTCCAAGATGCTGAGCGCGCACAATGTCTGCGAGTGCAGGCGGCGCGCGCCTCCCGGCCGGTCGAACCGACGGGTCATGAAGTGGGCGCGCCCGCCCTCTTCGAGCAGGCGGGTCGGCGTCATGTCGATGCCCGCGGCGCGCGCCATGAGGGAATACGCGTACTCCGTTCGTCCGTAGTCGTCGGGGGTGCCGAGTTCGTTGTCCACGCCGACTCCGTCGAACTTCAGCAGCCAGCCTTCGTATCCCTCTTGGGGAGACTGCCCGGGACGCACCTCGTGCGAAACCGGATCGAGGTTGACGACCGCCTTCGCGCAGGCCCCTCCTGCGCTGGTCCCGATGGAGAGGATCTGCTCGAGTGCCGACGCGGACTCCCGCTCATCGCCGAGCCGGCCCGCGACGACGTCACGGGCGACGGTGACCAAACGGCCGATGTCGAGCATGGTCGGCGGCGGGCTTTTCGGGCCGCCGTCGGGCAGGAACTCGAGAGCGCCCATCGCGCGTGCACCCGTGTAGACGAGACGATCGAGAGCGGTCGCTTCGCCGGGTTCCGCACCCCGGCGGGCGAACTCGGCGTCGATGATGGCGTTGCCGAACAGGTCGGGCAGCGAATCGGCGATGGCGGGCGGCAGGCCATGCCAGGTCTCTCGATTCAGATTCGGAAAGCGGTAGATCTGCCTCACGGCGAGGGGCAGATGCAGAGGCGAGATCTGAATGCCGGAGCGCACCCACCCGGGATCGAACTCGAAGGCGAACGCCCCGGCCGCGCTCCGGGCCACGGCCCCGACCGTGCGGCCCCACGCACGCACCTCGACCACGCTCGCCGGGACGAAAGCCATCAGACCTGCCGCCTGCGTGGCGCGCGCTGCGGTCGCATCGGCCGGTTGCGCGACTCCCGCAGCAGTTCGAGCGGGCTGGGCTCGCCGATCCCCTCGTCGAGCTGCTCGAGCCAGTCCTCACGGCCGAGGGCGCGCACGGTCTTGATCAGGCTGGCGAGCGACGACCCGTCACCGGATTCGAGGTTGCGCAGGGAACGCGTCGAAATGTCGGCGAGCACCGCGACCGTGTTCTGATCAAGTCCTCTGGCCAGTCGCGTCTCGCGCAGCCACATGCCGAGGGCACGCTGCCACTCCTCTGTCGTCCTCGTCACCGGCATCCTGTTGCCCCTTGATCGATGAGGGCCTTGCCGCTGCCGCCCTGAGACCCCACGCTAACATTTCAATCGGAACAAATGTGCCTATTATCCGAAATAAATCATTTAAGCGGCAGAATTGTTTTTATTAACGGATGGCGCGTCCTGCCGCAGTC
>DASTNC010000026.1:0-16013 GCA_035721225.1 Pseudolysinimonas sp. | reverse complement strand
ATGCGCTCAGGACCCCACGGCGGCATCCAGACCCAGTTCATCCGGAAGCGGTCGACAACCCCGTCGAGCGCCTGACCGGTCTGCTCCTCGATCACGTCGGTGAGAGGGCAGCCGGCACTGGTCAGGGTCATCGAGATGATGAGCGCGTCGTTCTCGTCGTCCCACGCGAGGTCGTAGATCAGCCCGAGGTCGACGATGTTGACGCCGAGCTCGGGGTCGATGACGTCCTTGAGGCTCTCTTCGATCTTGTCGAAGAGCTGCGGTTCGAGAGCGACGGGCATGATCTCAGGGTACGCTTAGCCCTGCGCGGCGGCAGGCTCGGGGGCCTCGCTGACACCGTCGGTCAGGAAGCGGTCGTAGCCCTCGTTCTCGAGTCGCTCGGCCAGTTCGGGCCCGCCCTCTTCTGCGACGCGTCCGTCGACGAACACGTGGACGAAATCGGGGGTGATGTAGCGCAGGATCCGCGTGTAGTGCGTGATCAGCAGGATGCCGAGCCCGGTAGTGTCGTGAGCGCGGTTCACGCCTTCCGACACGATCTTGAGCGCGTCGACATCCAGGCCAGAGTCGGTCTCGTCGAGCACCGCGAACTTCGGCTTCAGCAGCTCGAGCTGCAGGATCTCGTGGCGCTTCTTCTCGCCGCCCGAGAAGCCCTCGTTGACGTTGCGGGAGGCGAACTCCTTGTCCATTCGCAGGTTCTTCATGGCGTCGCGCACGGTCGTGGTCCAGCCGCGGATCGCCGGGGCCTCGCCGTCGATCGCCGTCTTGGCGGTGCGGAGGAAGTTCGACACCGTCACGCCCGGGATCTCGACCGGGTACTGCATGGCGAGGAACAACCCGGCGCGGGCACGCGCGTCGACCGTCATGGCGAGCACGTCCTCACCGTCGAGGGTGATGGAACCGCCCTCGACCTTGTAGCGCGGGTGACCGGCGATCGTGTACGCCAGGGTCGACTTGCCGGAGCCGTTCGGGCCCATGACCGCGTGCACCTCACCCTCATTGATCGTCAGGTCGACGCCCTTGAGGATGTGCTTGGTGCCCTGGTCGGTCTCGATGCTGACCTTGAGGTCGGTGATCTTCAGTGTGCTCATAGCTGCTCTCCTAAACCGCGAGCCGCGTGCTCGGGTCGACGTAGATGTCGCCGTCGATGACCTCGACCGCGAAGACGGGCACCGGCTCGTAGGCCGGCAGGTTGCGGGGCTGGCCGTCGGCCAGTCCGAAGGCCGAGCCGTGCGCCCAGCACTCGATGGCGTCGTCTTCGACGAAGCCCTCGCTCAGCGAGATCTCGCCGTGGGTGCAGGTGTCGCCGAGGGCGTGCACATCGCCCGCCGAGTCGCGCACCACCGCGATCGGGATGCCGCCGAGCACGACCCGCCTGGCTGTGCCCGGCTCGAGCTCGTCGAGCGGGAACACCTTCTCGCCGCTCACTGTGCTCCTCCCGACGCGACCGCGCCCAGTTCGTCTTCGAGCGCGCTCAGCAGCCGTGCCTCGAGCACGGGTTCGCCGATCTTCTGCACGATCTCGCTGAGGAAGCCGAGCACGACCAGGCGGCGCGCCTCTTCTTCGGTGATCCCGCGGGACTGCAGGTAGAACAGGTGCTCGTCGTCGAAACGGCCCGTCGCACTGGCGTGACCGGCTCCGACGATGTCGCCGGTCTCGATCTCGAGGTTCGGGATGCTGTCGGCGCGGGTTCCCTCGCTGAGCACCAGGTTGCGGTTCTGCTCGTAGCTGTCGGTGCCGGGTGCGGTCGGGGCGATCAGCACGTCGCCGACCCAAACGGTACGGGCTCCCTCGCCGTTCAGCGCGCCCTTGTATGTGACGCGGCTGCGCGTGTGCGGCGCGTCGTGGTGCACGTAGACGCGCTGCTCGAGGTGCTGACCGGCGTCGGCGAAGTAGACGCCGAACAGCTCGGCCTCTGCGCCGTCTTCGGCCAGGTGAGCCGAGGGGTTGACCCGCACGATGCTGCCGCCGAGCGACACCACGACGTGCTTCAGCTGGGCGTTGCGGCCCACCCGGGCGAACTGGCTGGCCAGGTGCAGAGCGGGGGCGTCCCACTCCTGCAGGCTGACGACCGTCAGCTGGGCTCCGTCGCCGACCACGATCTCGAGGTTCTCGGTCAGGGTGGCGGCGCCCTGGCTGTCGAGAACGACCAGCCCGCGACTGTTCGGTGCGGCGGTGACGATCGTGTGCGCGGCGCGCGGGGCGTCGCCGAGGTCGCGACGGGTGACCGTCAGAGCGGTCTCGACGTCACCCTGGATGCCGATGTGCAGAGCGTGCTCGAAGTGCGTCCAGGCGTTTGCCGACGCGCGCTCCTCGGGCATGCCTGCCGACCCGATCCGCGTGTCGCTGCGGGGCAGCCATTCGACAGAGGCGCCCTTGACATCGGGATACAGGATCGGGTACGGCGACCCGTCGAGCTCCCCGTCGATCAGTGAGCGAATGCGATCCACCGGCGTGAGCTTCCATTCCGCCTCGAAGCCGGTGACCGCCGGGAAGTCATCGTGAGCGAACGACGTGAACCGCTCGGATCGGGTCTGCACGGGGATGACGGGTCCGTCACCGTGCGCGCGGATACCCAGACGCTCGGCGGCGTCGGTGGGTGCGGATGCCACTAGCCGACCGAGCCTTCCATGCTCATCTCGATCAGCTTGTTGAGCTCGAGGGCGTATTCCATCGGGAGTTCGCGCGCGATCGGTTCGATGAACCCGCGGACGATCATGGCCATCGCCTCGTCTTCGGGCATCCCTCGCGACATGAGGTAGAAGAGCTGCTCCTCGCTGACCCGCGAGACGGTGGCCTCGTGGCCGAGCTGCACGTCATCCACCCGGATGTCGATCGCCGGGTAGGTGTCGGAGCGCGACTTGGTGTCGACCAGCAGAGCATCGCAGCGCACGGTGTTCGCCGAATGGTGCGCGTTCTCGGCGACGCGTACTTCGCCCCGGTAGCCGGCGCGTCCGCCTCCGCGGGCGATCGACTTCGAGACGATCGACGACGTCGTGTACGGCGCCATGTGGATCATTTTGGCGCCGGCATCCTGGTGCTGCCCCGGGCCGGCGAAGGCCACCGAAAGCGTCTCGCCCTTGGCGTGCTCCCCCACCAGGTAGATCGACGGGTACTTCATGGTGACCTTGGAGCCGATGTTGCCGTCGATCCACTCCATCGTGGCGCCCTCGTGCGCGATCGCGCGCTTGGTGACCAGGTTGTAGACGTTGTTCGACCAGTTCTGGATCGTCGTGTACCGAACGCGCGCGCTCTTCTTCACGATGATCTCGACCACGGCTGAGTGCAGCGAGTCGCTCTTGTAGATCGGGGCCGTGCAGCCCTCGATGTAGTGCACGTAGCTGCCTTCGTCGGCGATGATCAGCGTGCGCTCGAACTGGCCCATGTTCTCGGTGTTGATCCGGAAGTAGGCCTGCAGCGGGATGTCGACGTGCACACCCGGCGGCACGTAGACGAACGAGCCGCCCGACCACACCGCCGTGTTGAGCGCGGCGAACTTGTTGTCGCCGGCCGGGATGACGGTGCCGAAGTACTCCTGGAAGACCTCGGGGTGCTCGCGCAGCGCCGTGTCGGTGTCCATGAAGATCACGCCCTGAGACTCGAGGTCTTCGCGGATCTGGTGGTAGACCACCTCGGACTCGTATTGCGCGGCGACTCCGCCGACCAGTCGCTGACGCTCTGCTTCTGGGATGCCGAGCTTCTCGTAGGTCTCTTTGATGTCATCCGGGAGGTCGTCCCAGGTGGCCGCCTGCTTCTCGGTGGAACGCACGAAGTACTTGATGTTGTCGAAGTCGATGCCGCTCAGGTCGGCGCCCCAGGTGGGCATCGGCTTCATGCCGAAGACCTTGAGCGCCTTGAGTCGGTTCTTGAGCATCCACTCGGGCTCGTTCTTCAGCTTCGAGATATCGGTGACGACCTCGTCGGACACACCGCGCCGGGCGGACGCGCCCGCGGTGTCGGAGTCGGACCAGCCGAACTCATATTGACCGAGGTTCGAGAGTTCTGGTCGATCGATCAGCACGTCGGACATGGGCTACCTTCTCTCTGCCGCTGCGAACCATTCCGCTCGGACCGGCATTGTGCTGTGGATCCAGCACGGTGGGCACGCGCCGTTGCGTGGAAATCTGCTCCTGAGTCTACAGGCGCTGGCGGGCGGACGCCGAGGATTCGGGGAGTGGCTGCAACGCGAACAGCTCCGGCTCGACATCGAGCAGAACCCGGATCGCACCGACCCACACGAGCGCCGCGCCCAACAGGTGCAGGGCGACGAGCACAGCCGGAATCCCGATCAGCGACTGGACACCGCCGATCCCGCCCTGCGCGACGAGCACCACCAGAAACGTCAGGGTCGTGCGGCGCACGATGGCGTCGTCCGACCGGCGACGGAGCACGACGTACAGAGCAATCGCCAGCAGGATCGTCGCCACGGCGAGACCGGCGTGCACGAGAACCACCCACGACCAGACGTCGGTGCTCTGCGAGCCCCCGATCCGCGGCACATCGCGGCTGTCGCCGGAGTGCGGGCCCGCGCCCGAGACGATCGTTCCCACGACGACGAGCGCGGCGGTGACGGCGAGCAGGATTCGTGCCACCACGCGGGGAAGCTCGGGAGCCGTGCTCCCGCGTGTTCCGCGCCATCGCGCGCGGTGCCAGGTCAGCGTCGCCGTGGCCAGCAGCCCCATCGCCAGCACGAAGTGCAGGGCCACCACCCAGGGATTCAGTCCGACCCACACGGTGATGCCGCCCGCCACGGCGTTCACGACGACCAACCAGAACATCGACCAGGCCAGGCGGGTCAGCATCAGGTCTCGGTGAGCCTGGAGCCGCGCCGCGATGATCGCCCAGCCGACGGCGAAGATGAGCAGGACCGTGACGAGCCGGTTGCCGAACTCGATGAGTCCGTGAATGCCCAGTTCGGGAATCGGCGTAACCGACGAGCCTTCGCAGGTCGGCCAGGTCGGGCATCCGAGGCCGGAACCGGTGACACGGACCACTCCCCCGCCGAGCACCACCAGGATGCTGACGACCAGCGCCGCAGTGGTGGCCCAGCGCAGCGCGCGCGGGCCGAGTGTGACGCGCTGGGCGAGCCAGGTGAAGGGAGTCGTCACGGGATGGCGCTCAGAACAGGATCGGCAGGTGAAGCAGCGGGTCGAGCCCGATGGCCAGGAACACCAGGGTCAGGTAGGTGATGCTCGCGTGGAACACGCGCATCGGCTTCACCTCGCCGACGCGGATCGCCGCCGCGTACAACCGGTGCGACTCGAGCAGGAACCACGCGCCGGACAGCACGGCTACGACCGCGTAGAGCACGCCCATCGACGCGATGGGGATCAGCAGCAGCGAGCACGCGATCGTCGCCCAGGCGTACAGCACGACCTGCAGGCCGACGGTCGTGCGACCGCGCACCACCGCAAGCATCGGCACGTTGACCGAGGCGTAGTCCTCCTTGTAGCGCATCGAGAGCGGCCAGTAGTGCGGCGGGGTCCACAGGAACACGATGCCGAACAGGATCACCGGCGCCCAGTTCAGCGAACCGGTGACGGCCGCCCAGCCGATCAGAACGGGCATGCATCCCGCGGCGCCGCCCCAGACGATGTTCTGGGGGGTGCGGCGCTTGAGGATCAGCGTATAGATCAGCACGTAGAACGCGATCGCCGCTGCGGAGAGCACCGCGGCCAGTGGAGTCGTGAAGAACCACAGCCAGGCGATCGACACCACGCCCGTGATCCAGGCGAACGCGAGTGCCTCGCCGTCTTTCAGCGCACCGGTCACGAGCGGTCGCTTCTGGGTGCGCTTCATCACCCGGTCGATGTCCCGGTCGATGTAGCAGTTGAAGGCGTTGGCGGACGCGGCGCTCAGGCTTCCGCCCACGAGGGTGCCCAGCACCAGCCAGAGATTCGGGATGCCGTGGGCCGCCAGCACCATGACCGGTGCCGTAGTGACCAGAAGGAGCTCGATGACCCGCGGCTTCGTCAGCGCGAGGTAGGCGCCCGCCTTGCGGGCGATACGGCTGCCGAGAGCCGGACTCTGCGCAACGGCAGGTGCGGCGGGGGTGTCGACAGCTCCCTGCATGGCTCCTCAGACGGTTCGGGTGACAAGGAAAGTCTATGCGCGCCCGGCGGAGGCCATTTCATCCCCGCGGAGGAACGCATCCGGAGGTCTGGGTGTCACCTGGCAGGCGAGCAGGGGGACAAGCAGGGGTACGGCCGTCGTCGCTATGCTTGACGGGCTCGCCGACCGCGGCCGCATTCCCTCGATCGCTCCCCTTGCTGATCGTTCGGGCTGCCCGCGGTGAGCCGATGACGTCGAATCGGTGAGCGGCTTCCTGCCGGGGCTGTCTCGCCCCTGCCAAGCTTTCGAAAGGGCGATACGCACGTGGCAACACTCTCCTGGGATGACCTCGACGACCAGGCCGTGAAGACGGTCAAGATCCTGGCGGCCGACGCCGTCGAGAAAGTCGGGAACGGGCATCCGGGGACGGCGATCAGCCTTGCTCCGCTCGGATACCTGCTGTTCCAGAAGGTGATGCGCCGCGATCCGCACGACAACGAGTGGATCGGTCGCGACCGCTTCATCCTCTCGGCGGGACACAGCTCGCTGACCCTGTACATCCAGCTCTACTTCGGCGGCTACGGGCTGGAGTTGAGCGACCTCGAGGCGCTGCGCACCTGGGGCTCGAAGACCCCTGGTCACCCCGAATACGGCCACACCGACGGCGTCGAGATCACCACGGGTCCCCTGGGCCAGGGCATCTCGTCGGCGGTCGGCTTCGCCTACGCCGCCCGCTACGAGCGCGGACTGTTCGATCCGGATGCCGAGCCCGGCACCAGCCCCTTCGACCACTTCATCTACACGATCGCCGGCGATGGCGACATCGAAGAGGGAATCTCGAGCGAGGCGGGCTCGCTGGCCGGCGTGCAGGAACTCGGCAACCTGATCGCGTTCTACGACAGCAACCAGATCTCGATCGAGGACGACACCGACATCGCGCTCGACGAGGACGTGAAGGCGCGGTACGAGGCGTACGGCTGGCACGTGCAGGTGGTCGATTTCAAGAAGACCGGCCAGTACATCGAAGACCCGCACGCCCTCTTCGACGCGGTCGAGGCCGCCAAGGCCGTCACCGACAAGCCCTCGCTCATCATCGTGAAGACGGTCATCGGATGGCCGAGCCCGACCAAGCAGAACTCCGGCAAGATCCACGGATCGGCGCTCGGCGCCGACGAGCTGCGCGGCCTGAAGGAGGTGCTCGGGTTCGACCCCGAGAAGACTTTCGACGTGGCGCCGGAGGTCATCGCGCACACCCGCAAAGCCGTCGACCGCGGGGCTGCTGCCCACGCCGAGTGGCAGAAGAGCTTCGATGCCTGGGCCGCTGCCAACCCCGAGCGCAAGGCCCTGTTCGACCGGATCCAGGCCCAGCAGCTGCCGGCCGGCATCGAAGAGGCTCTGCCGGTCTTCGAGCCGGGCAAAGACGTGTCAACCCGCGCGGCGAGCGGCAAGGTGATCAACGCGATCGCCCCGCTCATGCCCGAGCTGTGGGGCGGATCCGCCGATCTGGCCGAGTCCAACCTGACGACCATCGAGGGGGCGGCCTCTTTCATCCCGACGGGGCGCTCGACGCATGAATGGCCGGGCAATCCCTACGGGCGCGTGCTGCACTTCGGCATCCGCGAGCACGCCATGGGTGCGATCCTCAGCGGGATCGTGCTGCACGGCAACACCCGGGCATTCGGCGGCACCTTCCTCACGTTCAGCGACTACATGCGCGGCGCCGTGCGTCTTGCCGCTCTGATGAAGGCGCCGGCGATCTACGTCTGGACCCACGACTCGGTCGCTCTGGGTGAAGACGGACCCACGCACCAGCCGATCGAGCACCTGACCGCCTTGCGCGCCATCCCCCAGCTCGACATCGTGCGTCCGGCCGATGCGAACGAGGTCGGTTACGCCTGGAAGACCATCCTCGAGCGCCGCGTGGGCCCCGCAGGCCTTGCGCTCAGCAGGCAGAACCTGCCGGTGTTCGCGCGCGGCGACGGAGACGCTCAGGGCGACACCTTCGCCTCGGCGAAGAACGTCTCGAAGGGCGCATACATCCTGGCCGAAGCGCCGAATGGAGCACCCGACGTGATCTTCCTCGCCACGGGTTCCGAGGTGCAGATCGCCGTGGACGCCCGCGAGAAGCTCAAGGCCGAGGGCATCAACGCCCGGGTCGTCTCCGTGCCGTGCCAGGAGTGGTTCGCGGAGCAGAGCGATGCGTACCGCGAATCCGTTCTTCCGAAGGCCGTCAAGGCCCGGGTGTCGGTCGAGGCGGGAATCGCGCTCACCTGGGCTCCCTACCTCGGTGACGCCGGTCGCAGCGTCTCCATCGAGCACTACGGCGCATCGGCGGACTACAAGACGCTGTACGAGAAGTTCGGCCTCACCGCGGAGCACGCCGTTTCGGCGGCGAAAGAGTCGATCGCCGCGGCGACGGCCTGATCGCTCCAGACACCAGTACGCACAGCAGCCAGCGACAGAACGAGGAACCAGGACCATGGCAGACAGCAAGACAGCAGAACTCTCGGCGATCGGCGTCAGCATCTGGCTCGACGATCTCTCTCGCGATCGGATCGTCTCGGGTGGTCTGCAGCAGCTGATCGATGACCGCAACGTCGTCGGCGTGACCACGAACCCGACCATCTTCGCGACCGCTCTCGCCAAGGGCAACGGCTACGACAGCAAGGTGGCCGAGCTGGCTGCCGCGGGTACAGCGGTGACGCCGGCCGTGTTCGAGATCATCACGAGCGACGTGGCAGCGGCCTGCGACATCTTCGCGCCGGTCTACGAGCGCAGCGGTCACGTCGATGGCCGCGTCTCGATCGAGGTCGAGCCGGGCTTGGCGCACGACGCAGCCGGAACCATCGCTCAGGCGAAGCAGCTCTGGGAGAAGGTCGGCAAGCCCAACGTCATGATCAAGATCCCCGCGACCGTCGAGGGCCTTGAAGCGATCACGGCCGCCACGGCCGTCGGCATCAGCGTGAACGTGACCCTGATCTTCAGCCTCGAGCGCCACAAGGCGGTCATCGACGCCTATCTGGCCGGCCTCGAGAAGGCCCACGCGGCCGGCATCGACCTGTCGACCATCCAGTCGGTCGCGTCGTTCTTCGTCTCGCGTGTCGACACCGAGATCGACAAGCGTCTGGAGGCCATCGGCACCGATGAGGCCCTCGCGCTCAAGAGCCGTGCCGGGGTCGCCAACGCCCAACTCGCCTACCAGCTGTTCGAGCAGCAGTTCGCCACCGAGCGAGCCCAGACGCTGCTGGCCGCGGGCGCCAACAAGCAGCGCCCGCTCTGGGCATCGACGGGGGTCAAAGACCCGGCCCTGCCCGACACCCTCTACGTCACCGAGCTCGCGGTCGCGGGCGTCGTCAACACGATGCCCGAGAAGACCCTCGAAGCGACCTTCGATCACGCACCCCTGCACGGGGATGCCGTGACCGGCTCGTACGCCGACGCTCAGTCGGTGCTCGACCAGTTGGCCGCCGTCGGCGTCGACTACGACGACGTGACCGCGCTGCTCGAGAAAGAGGGCGTCGACAAGTTCCTGGTCTCCTGGGGCGAGCTGCTCGATACCGTGACAGCCGCGCTGGAGGCCGCGAAGTGACCCTTCGGGTGCACGCCACCGGCGCCGCGGGCGACGCGGTCGCGGCCTGGGTTCCGCGACTCGTCGCGGATTCCGTGGCGAGCAACATCACCACGCAAGACGCCACCCTGTGGGGTCCGGATGCCGAGTCCGAAGCGGCGATCCGCCTCGGTTGGGTCGAGGCCGTCGCCATCTCGCGGCCTCTGGTCGAGCCGATCACCGCTCTGCGCGAGAAGCTGCTCGCGGCGGGCGTCACCCACTTCGTGCTGGGCGGTATGGGCGGCTCCTCGCTGGCGCCCGAGGTCATCACCCAGACCTACGGCGTCGCCCTGACCGTTCTCGACTCGACCGACCCCGGCCAAATGCGGGCGGCGCTCAGCGACCGGTTGGCCGAGACGGCGGTGATCATCTCGTCCAAGTCGGGATCGACGCTCGAGACCGACAGCCAGAAGCGGATCTACGAGGAGTACTTCCGCAACGCCGGCATCGATCCGACGGAACGCATCGTCGTGGTCACCGATCCCGGCTCGCCGCTCGACGTGTCGGCGCGCGCCGACGGGTATCAGGTCTTCAACGCCGACCCGAACGTCGGGGGCCGTTACTCGGCCCTGACGGCGTTCGGCCTGGTGCCGAGCGGCCTGGCGGGGGCCGATATCGGCAACCTGCTCGACGAGGCGCAGGCCGAGACCTTCGCGCTGGTCTTCGACAAGGCCGACAATCCGGGGCTGATCCTCGGCGCGGCCATCGCCGGAACCTCCCCGCTCAAGAACAAGCTGGGCATCGTCGCTGACACCACCCCGATCGTCGGCTTCGCCGACTGGGCCGAGCAGCTGGTCGCCGAGTCGACCGGCAAACTCGGCAAGGGCCTGCTGCCCGTCGTGCTCGACCTGCACTCCCCCGAGCTCAGCGAGAACCTGCCCGATCTCCAGATCATCCGACTGGTCGCCGAGGAGTCCGAGACCCGACACGTCCGCGAGGGTGAGATCGAGATCTCGGGCAGCCTGGGTGGCCAGATGCTGGTCTGGGAGTATGCGATCGCGGTCGCCGGCATCCTGCTGGGGATCGATCCCTTCGACCAGCCCGACGTCGAAGCCGCCAAGGTCGCATCGCGAGCCCTGCTCGACGATCGTCCTGCGCCGGTCGAGCCGCTGTTCGTCACGGATGACGGCATCGAGGTGCGGGCGAGCGGCGGCCTGACGATCAGCGAGCACACGCTCGCAGGCGCGATCGATGCCCTGCTCACCGAGCTCGGGCCGACCGGCTACGTCGCGGTGCAGGCCTACCTCGACCGGGTGAATCATCCCGAGTTCGCGGGCCTGCGCGACGTCGTCGCGGCGAAATCGAAGCGACCGGTGACGTTCGGGTGGGGGCCGCGCTTTTTGCACTCCACCGGGCAGTTCCACAAGGGCGGTCCGGCCATCGGCGTCTTCCTGCAGATCACCGCCGACTACGACGACGCCCACGATCTGGCGATCCCCGGCCGGCCGTTCACCTTCGGACAGTTCATCCAGGCACAGGCGGCGGGTGACGCGAGCGTGCTGGCCGACCGTGGCCGCCCGGTGCTCACGCTCACCCTCCGCGACGTCGAAGCCGGCGCCGCAGCGATCACCGCGGCCATCGGCTAACCGTACGGTCATGCCCGTTCAGATCACCAAAGACTTCAATCCGCTGCGGTCGGCGTCGGATCGACGGCTCAACCGGATCGCAGGCCCCAGCGCCATCGTCATCTTCGGAGTGACCGGCGACCTGTCTCGCAAGAAGCTGATGCCGGCGGTGTACGACCTCGCCAACCGCGGACTGCTTCCTCCGGGATTCGCGCTCGTCGGCTTCGCGCGCCGGGACTGGGAGGACGAGGACTTCGAGCAGGTCGTCTACGAGAACGTGAAGGCGCATGCCCGCACGCCCTTCGACGACGACGTCTGGAACCAGCTCAAAGTGGGCATCCGCTTCGTCCAGGGCGAGTTCGACGACGACGCGGCCTTCGACCGGCTCAAAGAGACCCTTGAGGAGCTCGACGAGGTGCGGGGCACGATGGGCAACCACGCGTTCTACCTGTCGATCCCGCCCAAGTCGTTCCCCTTGGTCACCGAGCAGCTCAAGCGCTCGGGACTTGCCGACCCGCAGCCCGGCCAGTGGCGTCGCGTCGTCATCGAGAAGCCCTTCGGCTCCGACCTGAAGACCGCGCGGGAGCTCAACGACGTCGTCGAATCTGTGTTCCCGCCCGACGCTGTCTTCCGGATCGATCACTACCTCGGCAAGGAGACGGTTCAGAACATCCTGGCACTGCGGTTCGCCAACCAGCTCTACGAACCGATCTGGAATGCCAACTACGTGGATCACGTGCAGATCACCATGGCCGAGGACATCGGGGTGGGCGGCCGGGCCGGCTACTACGACGGCATCGGCGCCGCGCGTGACGTCATCCAGAACCACCTGCTTCAGCTGCTCGCGCTCACGGCCATGGAAGAACCCGCGTCATTCGACGCCGCCGACCTGCGCGCCGAGAAGGAGAAGGTGCTGTCGGTCGCTCACGTCGCCGACCTCTCGATGGACACCGCCCGCGGCCAGTACTCGGCCGGCTGGCAAGGCGGTCAGAAGGTGCTCGGGTTCCTGCAAGAGGACGGCATGAGCCCGACCTCGACCACCGAGACCTACGCGGCGATCAAGCTCGAGATCGACACCCGCCGGTGGTCGGGAGTGCCGTTCTACCTGCGAGCGGGCAAGCGCCTCGGCCGCCGCGTCACCGAGATCGCGGTCGTCTTCAAGCGCGCCCCGCAGTACCTGTTCGCGGCCTCGCAGACCTCGGCGCTCGGTCAGAACGCCTTGGTGATCCGGGTGCAGCCCGACGAGGGCGTCACCATCCGCTTCGGGTCGAAGGTGCCGGGTGCCGGAATGCAGGTGCGCGACGTCACGATGGACTTCGGCTACGGCCACGCCTTCACCGAGGCGAGCCCCGAGGCGTACGAACGACTGATCCTCGACGTGCTGCTCGGCGACCCGCCGCTGTTCCCGCGCCACCAGGAGGTGGAGCTGAGCTGGAAGATCCTCGACCCGGTCGAGGAGTACTGGTCGACGCTCGGGCAGCCGGAGCAGTACAAGCCGGGCACCTGGGGCCCGAAATCCGCCGACGAGCTCCTGGAGCGCGACGGCCGCGTTTGGAGAAGGCCGTGATCGTTGATCTGCCCGACACGACGACGAGTGCGGTGTCGAAAGCGCTGGTGAAGATCCGCGAAGAAGGCGGAGCGGTAGCCCTCGGCCGCGTCCTCACCCTGGTGATCGCCACGCCCTTGGGCGAAGAGGAAGAGGCCATCGAGGCGGCGAACGACGCGTCACGCGAGCATCCGATGCGGGTCATCGTGCTCTCGAAGAACCCGGATCCCGAGGCCCAGGAGGATCCTCGGCTCGACGCGCAGATCCGGGTCGGCGGCGATGCGGGAGCGAGTGAGGTTATCGTTCTGCGCGCGTACGGGCCCACGGCCTCCGACGAGGAAGGCCTCGTCACCAGCCTGCTGCTGCCGGACGCGCCCGTCGTGGTCTGGTGGCCGAGCCATGGGCCGGCAGAGCCCAGCACCTCGCCGCTGGGCAGGATCGCTCAACGGCGGATCACGGATGCCGCGGAGGCGCCCAATCCCGTGCAGGCCCTCAAGAACCTCGGCACCCACTACGCGCCGGGCGACACGGACTTCGCCTGGACCCGGCTGACTCTCTGGCGCGCCCAGCTCGCCGCGGTCCTCGACCAGCCGCCCTTCGAGCCGGTGACGACCATTACGGTGAGCGGGTCGTCCGATTCGCCGTCGACCGAGCTGCTGGCGGCCTGGCTGCAGCTGGCCCTCGAGGTGCAGGTGACGATGGAGATCACCAGCCCGGTGCACGGATCCAGCGGCATCCACGGGGTCCGTCTTGAACGCGCGTCGGGCGTCATCGACCTCGAGCGCGTCACGCCGGCCGTCGCCACCCTGGTGCAGCCCAACCAGCCAACGCATGACATCTCCCTGCCCCGGCGCAACCTGCGCGATTGCCTGGCCGAAGAGTTGCGCAGGCTCGATCCCGACGATCTGTTCGGCGAAGTCGTGCAGCGCGGGGTTCCGCAGCTGGATGCTCCGGCCCCGCGCCGTGCGAAGTCCCGCCCGGAGAAGGTCGCGTCGTGAGCAACGAACGGCGCGTGCTCGTCCATCCCGACAAGCAGACCCTGGCGGCCAGTGTCGCGGCGCGATTCATCACCAAGATCGTCGACGTGCTCGACGACCTCGGCGAGGCGAACGTCTGCCTGACCGGGGGCACCATGGGGGCGGCCGTTCTTGCCGCCATCAATGAGTCCCCGGCACGCGACAGCGTCGATTGGAGCCGCATGACCTTCTGGTGGGGCGACGAGCGCTACCTGCCGATGGGCGACCCTGACCGCAACGACACCCAGTCGCGTGCGGCCTTGCTGGATCATCTGCAACTGGATGCCGCGCAGATCAAGTCGCTGCCCGCACCCGGGGATCAGCCCGACATCGAGCACGCGGCCCGGTACTACGAGCAGGAGCTCGCAGATGCCGCAGGCGACGGTGCCCGTTATCCCCGATTCGACATCACCTTTCTCGGCGTCGGCCCGGATGGGCACATCGCCTCGCTCTTCCCCGACCATGCCGCGGTGCACGAGACCGAACGGGTCGTGGTTGCGGAGACCGACTCCCCCAAGCCGCCGCCGGAGCGGTTGAGCCTGACGCTCCCGGTGATCAACTCGTCTGATCGGATCTGGTTGGTCCTGGCCGGCGCCGACAAGGCGTCGGCTCTCGGCCTGGCGCTGGCGGGCGCGAACATCAACGATGTGCCCGCTGCGGGCGCCCAAGGCCGCAAGCGCACGGTCTTCTTCGTGGATCAGGACGCCGCGGCCGAGGTTTCTGAGAACCTGATCGCGCCGTCGTACTACTGGACGTCGGCCGACGACCGCTCGGAGTAGTTACTTCGAGCTCGGGGCGCCGCGGCGAGCACGGAGCTGGTCGAGGGCCTCGTCGAGGAGCTGCTCCGCCTCTTTCTCGGAACGACGCTCCTTCACGTAGGCCAGGTGCGTCTTGTAGGGCTCCATCTTGGCGAGCTGCGGCGGGTTGTCTTTGTCGCGACCGGCCGGCAGGCCGGAGTTGGGGCTGTCGATGATGTCGGGGATCTCTTCATCGGGCAGATTGGCGGCGAAATGCCGCACCGTCTCGTTTCCGAGCGCGTCCCAGTAGGAGATGCTCACCCGCTCGGCGTGATAGCCGCGGTCCTGCTCTCCCATCGGACCGGATCCGACTCGCGATCCTCGGATCGCGCTGCCACCTGATGCCATTGTCTTCCTTCAGCGTGCGGTGTGCTTGGTGATCGCAGGCTTCAGCCGGCGAACTTCACGATGAGCCCCAGCACCACGATGCTGGAGATCCAGATCAGGCCGAGAATCACCGTGATGCGGTTCAAGTTGCGCTCGGCGACGCCCGAGGCACCGAGGTTCGACGTCACCCCGCCTCCGAACATGTCGGAGAGGCCGCCCCCGCGTCCACGGTGCAACAGGATCAGCAGGGTCAGCAACAAGCTGGTGACCCCGAGGATCACCTGCACGATGACCTGAAGAATATCCACGACTGTCCCTATCTGGCTCGGAGCTGCCTGAACAGTCTACGTGCCGACGTGCTGCTGGTATCGCACGATCGACGAGAACTCGTCGAGCAGCAGACTCGCGCCGCCCACCAGGGCGCCGTCGATGTCCTGTTCGCGCATGAAACCGGCGATGTTCGACGACTTCACAGAACCGCCATAGAGGATGCGGGTCGCCGCGGCGGCCTCTTCCCCCAGCTCGTCGCCGATCACCGCCCTGAGGGCCGCACAGACCTGCTGAGCCTGCTCGCTGGTCGCCGCCTGGCCCGAGCCGATCGCCCAGACGGGCTCGTAGGCGACGACGACCTGCTTGCCTTTCGCCGCGCCGCCGAGGGCGATGCGCAACTGCGCGACGGGCACGGCGCTGGGGCCATGTGCCTCGAGGTCGTCGGCCGTCTCTCCGACGCAGATGATCGGCACGAGCTCGTTGCGGTGCGCAGCCGTGACCTTCGCCGCGACCTGCTCGTCGGACTCGCCGTGGTACTGCCGCCGCTCCGAGTGCCCGATGATCACGTAGGTGGAATCGAGCGCCTTGAGGAACGCGCCGGAGATCTCGCCCGTGTACGCGCCGCTGTCGTGCTCCGACAGGTCTTGACCGCCGAAGACGATCGGCAGGTCATCGGCGTTCACCAGGGTCTGGACCGAGCGCAGGTCGGTGAAGGGCGGGAAGACCGCCACCTCGACCTTGGCGGAGTCGTGACGGGCATCCTTCAGCGTCCACGCCAGCTTCTGCACGAACGCGATCGACTGCAGGTGGTCGAGATTCATCTTCCAGTTGCCCGCG
>DASTNC010000025.1:0-59485 GCA_035721225.1 Pseudolysinimonas sp. | reverse complement strand
GAGGATGTCGACGACGATGTTCGCGACAATGACTGCGGACCCCGCCACGATGACGAGGCCGATCAAGACGGGGAGATCGGAGTTCTGGTTCGAGGTGACCGCGAGGAATCCGAGGCCCTGGTAGGTGAACACGGCTTCGGTGATGACCGCGCCGGCCAGCAGCGATGCGAAGTCCAGACCGGCCATGGAGAGCAGCGGCGTCAACGCCGCGCGCAAACCGTGTTTGAAGAGCACGACCCGCTCCGAAAGGCCTTTCGCGCGTGCCGTCCGGATGTAGTCCTCGGACAGGGATTCGAGCACGAAGGCGCGCGTGATGCGCACGTAGGCAGCCATGTAGAACAGCGCCAGGGTGAGTGCGGGAAGGGTGAGACTGATGAGCCAGTTGAGCACTCCGCCGTCGGCGATCGAGACGTAGCGGGGGTAGGGCACGAGCCGCCATCGGATGGCGACGAACTGAAGCAAGAAGGTGCCGATGAAGAAGGTGGGTAACGCATAGACCACCAGCGTCACGCCGACGATGATGCGGTCGAGCCATTTGCCCTTGAAGACGGCGGCGATCACCCCGAAGAACACGCCGAACAGGATCCAGATGACGAAGGCATAGACGGCGAGCGAGATGGTCACGGGCGCGAACTTGAGGATGTCGGCGTTGACCGTTGCCGCGGTGTGCTGCGAGTACCCGAGGCACGGCGCCGGGCAGTGGATGACCAGCTCGGGATTGGTCTTCTGGAGCGCCGCGCGGTACGCGTCATCGACCGGGTAATCACGACCCACCACGAGACCCTTGACGAACTGACCGAACTGGTAGCTGATCGGCTGGTCATAGCCGTAGACCTGGGTGATGTTCTTGAGCTTGTCAGGCGTGCAGTACTTGCCGCAGATGTCCCTCGCCGGGTTGCCCGCCGCGAAGAACAGCACGAAGACCACGAGAACCATCGACAGCAGCAGGACGATGCCGACGAGAATGCGGCGAATGGCGAAGGCGATCACGTGGGGGTACTGGTTTCTCTCAGTCAGTGAAGGGGGTGGGCGCCCCGGGGGGCGCCCACCCGTTTTCAGATGCTGCTACTACTTCTTGACGTAGATTCCGCCGAGGTCGGGGTAGTAGCTGGACGCGATGTCCGGCAGGAACCCACCGATCTTCGACCCGTAGATGAAGTAGTTGTTCTGGTTGGCCAGGGGCACGTATGCTCCGTCCGCCGCAGCCGTCTCGTTGGCCTGGTTCAGCAGCTTCTGCTGAGTGGCCGTGTCGGTCGACGAGTTCGCCTGCTTGATCAGGTCGTCCACCTTCGAGTTGCTGTAGAACCCGTAGTTGAATCCGACACCGAACGTGGCGTCCTTCGGGTTCGACTGGAGGATCGGCGGAATGACCGCGAACAGCGACGGCCAGTCAGCGGCCCACCCGGCGAAGAACACGTCGATCGGCTTCGGGTCGGATCCGACCTGCGCGTAGTAGCCAGGCTTGGCATCCTTCGCGATCGGGACGAGCGTCACCTTGAAACCAGCCTTCTCCCAGCTCTGCTGGAGGACGGCAGCGACCTGCTCGATGACCGTCGAGCTGTCCGAGAACGCGAAGCGGATCTCGGGCGTCTTGCCGTTGAGCAGCTTCTTGGCCGCGGCCGGGTCACCGGCGGGGTTGATCTTGTTCAGCGCGGTGTCCTGGAAGCCCGGGATGGCCGACGAAACGATGGTGCCGTTCGGGGTACCCCACTTCGATCCACCCTCCGCCTTGATCACGCCGGCCTTGTCGGTGGCGGTGATCAGCGCGGTGCGGACCGTGGGGTCCGTGAGCGTGTTCGAGTTGATCTCGAGGAAGCGCGTGTACGGCGAGGTCGTCGTCTTCGTGCGGCTCGAGAGGTCAGGCGTGATCTCGGAGTACTTGTCCGAGGGGATGTTCAGCGGGCTGTAGGCGGCCTTGTCGGTCCCCGAGTCGGCGAGGAGCCGCTCGGTGATCGTCTCGGGGCTGTCAACGAACTCGAACTTGATGACATCCGGGAACGCCTCACGCGCCTCCTTGCTGTCGGTCGCCGGGTCGTACTCGGGGTTGCGCACGAACGTGCCGCCGGCGTTCTGGTCGAACGTCGTTCCCTGCAGCTTGTACGGGCCGTTCGAGTTGATCGTGAACAGGTTCGCAGTGCCCTTGTCGAACGACTTCTCGTACGGGTCGGTCGAGAACAGCGCGGCCGCGGCGTACGGGAAGTCCGCCCAGGCGTTCTGGAAGTGGTACGTGATCGTGTCGCCCGAGCAGGATGCCGCCTTGTCGAAGTGCGCCTGCGCCTCGGGGGTTCCCGTCAGCGGACCCTTGTACTCGCTCGAGAGGTCGTAGCTCGGGTCGGACGGGTCGATCAGGTTGTAGCCGCCGCTCCCGAAGTAGGTGAGGCCGACACCGCCACCGCCGGCAACCAGGCTGGCGTCATAGGAGCGCGACAGGCCGTACTGGAGGTCGGCGCACGTGATCGCCGTTCCGTCCTGCCACTTGACACCCTTCTTCAGGGTGAAGCTCCAGGTCTTGCCCTCGTCCTTGGTGGTTCCGGTGTCGGTCGCCAGGTCCGGGATCACCTTGGGGTTCTTGTCCGCCGTGATCGGCAGCGCGGTCAGACCGCGGTAGACGATGCGACGGAAGTTCGCGATCTCGACGCCGAGGTAGACGCCCACCGGGTCGGTGGCCTCGTATTCGCCGGCCACGTCGAGCGAGGTCAGCGTGCCGCCCTTCTGCCCGGTCGACGTGGGCGGCGGTGTTGCTCCGCCGTTCGAGCATGCTGCGAGCGCGGCCGCGAGGACGCCGGTAACGGCGATCACTCCGACTCGCGACAACAACTTTTTGGTCATTGTCAGATTCTCCTTGGTGTTGGTTTTGACGTGCTGTTCGCGCGTCCGATCCGCGACTGTGCGCCGCGGAGGCTGAGATGGGGTGGGTGCGCCGGTCATCGGCTCGACCTCGGGTCCAGGGCGTCGCGCAGACCATCGCCGAGGAGGTTGAACGAGACGACGATGAGCACGAGCAGGAAGGCGGGAGCGATGAAGAACAGGAAGTCCCCGGACGCATAGCCGAGCGATCCCTTGAGGATGTTGCCCAGCGTGGGAGTCGGCGGCTGCACCGAGATGCCCAGGTACGAAAGGGCTGCCTCGGCCGACACGTAGGCCGGCAGGATCAGGGTGAACTGCACGAGGATCGGCGCCCACAGGTTGGGCAGCACCTCTTTGAAGTAGAGCCGGCCGTTGCCCGCTCCCAGCAGGCGTGCGGCATCGATGAACTCGCGCTCACGAAGGCTGAGCACCTGCCCGCGGATGATGCGGGTGACCGAGGGCCAGCCGAAGATCCCGAGGACGAGGATCACGTAGGTCGCCTGCGCAGGGTCTCCGCGCGGGATGTGCAGTGTTCCGGTGAGCCAGCCGATCAGCACACCCGAGAGGGCCAGCAGCATCAGGGTCTGCGGGAAGCAGAGAACCAGGTCGACGAGACGCCCGATCAGCGTGTCGGCCCAGCGGCGGCTCATCCCGGCGACGATGCCGAGGATGACTCCGACCACCACGGCGAAGAGAGCGGCCGCGGCCGAGATGGCCAGCGAGAGGGCGAGACCGAGCCAGATGCGGCTCAACGTGTCGCGACCGATGCCGGGCTCGACGCCCAGCGGGTGCGCCCAGCTGATGCCTCCGACGCCCCCGGCGGGCAGGCCGCTGTCATTGATGAGGTTCTGGTGGGTGGTGTACGGGTCGAGCACCCCGGCGGCGACGAGGAACGGCGCCAGGACGGCGAGGATCACATAGATCGCAACGATGACACCGCCGGCCAGGGTCTTGCGGTCTGAGCGGAAGCGATTCCAGGCGAGTGCGGCGGGCGTCCGGCTGCGCACGCCAGCCGGGACGAGCCGCTCGGGAAGGGTTTCGTCCGGGGTGTCGAGTTCAGGGTCGGAGGTGTTGACCTCTGCGGCGAACTCTCCGGGTGGCAGCAATGACATGGGAGCCCCTAGCGCGATCCTGTGCGAGGCAGCGTCATCGAGGCCTTCATCGACAAGAGCTCCTCTCGGGGGCAGGTGCGAGTCGCGTGTGCAACATCAGCGGTACACACAGACCCTAATGGGGGGATCGGGCTTCCCGAAACCATCAACGCAATCGTTACACGGCGGAAACGAGGTCAACAGAAAGTTGCGTAGGTGCCCGAAACTTCGCACGGATTCGGCTCAATTCTGCAGAATCCTGCGCACCTCTCCGGTTCGGTGCACGATTATCCGATGATTCCTGCCGCGCGCACCGCCTCGCGTACGCGGCGTAGCATCGGAAGGGTGGCAAGCTCCGTTCGCTCTGCCCCGACTCGCGCCGGGCTCCTGGTATTCGACGGGGACTGCGCATTCTGCACGACCTGGGTGCACCGCCTGCAGGCGGTGCTTCCGCGCTTTCCCCAGACGACTCCCTATCAATGGGCGGACCTCGACGCGCTGGGCCTGACCCTCGATGACGTGCAGCACTACGCCTGGTACCTGACTCCGACGCATCAGTACGGCGGCCACCTCGCCTTCTCGGCATTGCTGCGCAGCCAGCCGCGGCTCGGGCTGCGCTTCGCCGGGCAGCTGATGGCCATTCCCCCCTTCTCCCAGGCGGCCGCCCTCGGCTATCGCTTCGTCGCCCGCTATCGCCACCTCCTCCCAGGCGGCACTCCCGCCTGCGCGTTGCCTCGTGACTGAGGGCTCAGAGGCGCCGCTCGATTCCTTCGCGCGCCGCCGCATCTGGTGGGAGGTCGCGCTCGTGCTCGGCGTCTCGCTCGGGCAGTCCGCGATCTACGCCATCGTCTCGCTGGCCGACAGCCTCACGCGGCCGACCCCGCTCTCGCAGCAGACCGCGACGCTCAACCCGACTCTCAGCAACCGGGAGGTCTTCGACCTCATCTACCAGCTGCTGGCGCTCTTCTTCGATCTGGTGCCCGTTGCCCTGGTCTGCTACCTGCTGTGGAGCCGCGCGCGTCCGCACCTGTCGCGACTGGGGATCGACGCGGCACGCCCGCTCGGCGACGCGGGGCTCGGGCTGGTGCTGGCGCTGGCGATCGGCATCCCGGGCATCGCGCTGTATCTGGGCGGCAAGGCGCTCGGCATCAGCGTCACGGTGGATGCCGCGGGGCTGAACCCGCACTGGTGGACGATCCCGATCCTGCTGCTCTCGGCCTTGCGCGCCGGCCTCCAAGAGGAGGTCATCGTGCTGGGCTACCTCTTCGAGCGGCTCGGGCAGCTCGGCTGGGGCCGCTGGCGCATCATCGTGGCTGCGGCGCTGTTGCGCGGCAGCTACCACCTGTATCAGGGCTTCGGCGCCTTCGTCGGCAACTTCTTGATGGGGATGCTGTTCGGCTTCCTCTATTCGCGCAGCAGACGCGTGCTCCCCTTCGTGATCGCGCACGCGATCATCGACGGGGCGATCTTCGTGGGATACCCCTGGGCTGTGGCGACCTTCCCCGATCTGTTCGGGGTGGTGAAGGCCTGATCGCGCGCCGCCCCGCGACAATGAGCCCATGACGGTCTCCCGGCTCCCGCTTCGGCCGCCCCCGCTCTCGTGGCGCTGGCCCCTCACGGCTGGGTTCCTCGCGCTCACCGCCGTCGCGCTCACCCTGGTCGCCATCGCGAGCATCTCGGATGCCTTCCCGCAGCCGGTCGACGTCGGCGTCTTCGCTCCGGCAGGAGCCGCACTGCTCCAAGGCCAGTGGGCAGCGATCTTCTCCGATTCCTTCATCCAAGCCGGGCCGTTCGAGCTCGCGTTCTGGGGGATCGCCGAGCTGCTGCACGTGCAGACCGCCCTGCAGTGGCAGATCTTCGTGGTGATCGGTTCGGCGGTGGCGGGCGTCGTGTTCGGGGTGCTCGTCGAACGCATCCTGCGACCGATCACGCCGGTGTGGAGCCCCGTACTTGCTGCCGGCGCGACATTCCTCGGGGCCGTCACGGCGATGCTGACCACCTCGGTCAGCTCGGGGCATCCCGCCGAGATCGCCGTGCCGTTGCTGTGGCTGGGATCGGGGATGCTCGCTCGCCGCGACAAGCCGTTCACCGCTGCCGTGCTGCTGGGCCTCTCGACCGGATGGGAACTCTGGGGAGTGCTGGGAGCCGCGGTGCTGCTGCTCGCGCCGCGCATCGATCTGCGGATGCTGTGGCGCTCCGCGGTCGGGGTGCTGGTGCCGATCGCGTTCATCTTCCTGCCCTTCGTGCTGCTCGGGCCCTTCGAGATGTTCTCGTTCCACTGGCTCATCTATCCGGGTACGCTCGCCCAGCTGCTGTTTCCCGATGCGACGACCTTCAGTTGGCCGATGCGGATGGTGCAGGCGGCGCTGTCCCTCGGTGGCGGGGCGGCGGCTGCCCTGCTGCTGCGGAGGCGCACCGCGGCGATCTGGCTCGTGCCGCTCGCGTCGTGCGCGATCCGGTTGTTCCTCGACCCCGTCGATTCCGACTACTACCGCGTGCCGCCGATCGCGCTGGTGATCACCGGACTGGTGCTGGCGATCGCCCAGGTCTCGGTGCCGGTGTTCCTGGCGAGCGTCGTGCTGCTCAACCTCATCGTCGACTTCCACCAGCCGAAGGCCCTGATCGGAGGCCTGCTGGTTCTCGCGGTGGCGGGAACGGTCGCGCTGGTCGCGCGCGACGGCCGCGAGTCGGATGACGCGCTCCCCCGCCGGCGAGTTCGAGGACCCATCGGCGCGGCCGAGTAGACAGGTCGTTCTGGCCGGCCTTGCGCGCCGCTTATGATGGGCCCCATGGGGGCACTCGAGGTCGGTGATCGCGCGCCGGAGTTCCGGCTTCCCGGCATCCGCATGGTCGACAGCGTCGCCGTGGACGGGCGCTTCGAGCGCGACGAGTACTCGCTGTCCGACTGGCGCGGGCGACCCGTGGTTCTCGCGTTCTACCCCCTCGATCAGAGCAAGGTCTGCACCGAGCAGATGTGCTCATACCAGGATGACTTCGAGGGCTTCGCAGAACTGGGCGCCGAGATCTGGGGCATCAGCCTGCAAGGGGTCGAGAGCCACGAGGAGTTCGCGCTCAAGAACGGCCTCACCTTCCCGCTGCTCGCCGACCATCGCGACGGGGTCGGCCGGTCATACGGGGTCGCGCTCGGCGGCATGCTGCGCCGCGCGATCTTCATCATCGACGGCGACGGGATCATCCGCTGGAAGCACGTGGCGACGGTCGGCTTCAGCTACCGCAAGGCCGCCGAGATCCGCGAGCAGCTCCTGCGGCTCTTCCCGGCCCCATCGGGCACCGCGTTCGCCTTCGCGCCCCCGGCCTGACCGGCGCACGCGCAGGGCGAACAGCCCGCCGAACGCGGCTACCGCGTCGGCGCGTTCGGCGGAATGCGCGCCGCAGGAGCGGCGGCACGCCAGCGAGCGGCGATTTCTGCGTTCGCTAGGCGAACGCAGAAATCGGCGGGCACTCGCACATCAGGTTGCGGTCGCCGTAGGCCTGGTCGATGCGGCGCACCGGCGGCCAGTACTTTCGGTGCTGCAACCGCGGCAGCGGGTACACGGCCTGCTCGCGGGTGTAGGCATGCGTCCACTCGCCGACGATGGTGGCGGCGGCCGTGTGCGGCGCGTGGACGAGCGGGTTGTCGTCGGCAGGCCAGACTCCGGATGCCACGGCATCCGCCTCGGCCTTGATGGCGATCATCGCCTCGATGAACCGGTCGAGCTCGCCGAGATCTTCGCTCTCGGTCGGCTCGACCATCAGCGTGCCCGCGACGGGGAACGACATGGTCGGCGCGTGGAAGCCGTAGTCGATCAGTCGCTTGGCCACGTCATCCACGGTCACGCCGGTGGCGTCGCGCAGCGGACGCAGGTCGAGGATGCACTCGTGCGCGACCAGGCCGTTCTCGCCCGCGTAGAGCACCGGAAAGTGCTCGCGCAGTTTCGCCGCGATGTAGTTCGCCGAGAGGACGGCGGCTCCGGTGGCGCGGCGCAGTCCGTCGGTTCCCATCATGCGCACGTAGGCCCAGCTGATCGGCAGGATCGCGGGCGACCCGTAGGGGGCGGCCGAGACCGGGGCGCCGAGATGCTCGTACCGTCCCGCGGTGCCGGTCGCCAGGTCGAAGGCCGGGTGCTGCACGCTCTGCGCCAGCGGATGCCCCGGCAAGTACGGCGCCAGGTGCGCCTTCGCGGCGACCGGGCCGACGCCGGGGCCTCCTCCTCCGTGCGGGATGCAGAAGGTCTTGTGCAAGTTGAGATGCGACACATCGCCGCCGAAGTCGCCGAAGCGCGCGTAGCCGAGAAGCGCGTTCAGGTTGGCCCCGTCGACGTAGACCTGGCCGCCCGCCTCGTGCACCGCGTCGGTGATCGCGCGGATCTCGTGCTCGTACACCCCGTGCGTGCTCGGGTAGGTGACCATCAGCGCGGCGAGATCGCCCGCGTGCTCGTCCACCTTCGCGCGCAGGTCGCCCAGGTCGACGTTGCCGAGCTCGTCGCAGGCGACCACGACCACCTTCATGCCGGCCAGCACGGCGCTCGCCGCGTTCGTGCCGTGGGCGCTCGACGGGATCAGGCAGGTGGTGCGGTGTTCGTCGCCGCGCGCGCGGTGGTAGCCGCGGATCGCGAGCAGCCCGGCCAGTTCGCCCTGGCTTCCGGCGTTGGGCTGCAGCGACACCGTGTCGTAGCCGGTGACCTCGGCCAGCCAGGTCTCGAGGTGCGAGATCATCACCAGGTAGCCCTCGACATCGGCGCCGGGAGCGAAGGGGTGGATGTTCGCGAACTCGGGCCAGGTGACCGCGGCCATCTCGGTGGCCGCGTTGAGCTTCATGGTGCACGAGCCGAGCGGGATCATGCCGCGGTCGAGCGCGTAGTCCTTGTCGGCGAGGTACGTGAGGTAGCGCATCATCCCGGTCTCGCTGTGGTGCGTCGTGAAGACCGGGTGGGTGAGGAAGTCGCTGGTGCGGCGGAGCTCGGCGGGAACCGCAGGTTCCCGCATCGCGCTGGGCGACCGGTGAGCGCTCGCGAGCCGCTCGATGCCGAACACCGAGTCGAGGTCGACCTCGATCGGCGGCAGCGCCCCGCTGGTGGTGCGCTCGGCGCTGACCTCGTCGAAACTGAGCGACACGCGGTCGCGGTCGACCGAGTGCAGCAGGATGCCGCGCTCTCGCGCCGCCGCGACGACCTCCGCCGCGCGTCCCGGAACGTGCACCGTGAGCGTGTCGAAGAAGTCGTCGTGCTCGACGGGGATGTCGGCCGCCCGCAGCTTCGACGCGTAGCCCGCGGCCTGCTGCGCGACCTCCCGCGCGATCCGGGTCAGGCCGCCCGGGCCGTGGTAGACCGCGTACATCGACGCCATCACGGCCAGCAGCACCTGCGCGGTGCAGATGTTGCTCGTCGCCTTCTCGCGGCGGATGTGCTGCTCGCGGGTCTGCAGGGTCAGCCGGTACGCCGGGTAGCCCTCGGCGTCGACCGAGACGCCGACCAGTCGCCCGGGGAGCTGGCGCTCCAGGCCCTCGCGCACCGCGAGGTAGCCGGCGTGCGGGCCGCCGAATCCCATCGGCACGCCGAAGCGCTGCGTGGTGCCGACCGCGACGTCGGCGCCGAACTCGCCGGGGGCGGTGACGAGGGTGAGGGCGAGCAGGTCCGCGGCGACGACCGCAAGGCCGCCGTGCGCGTGCGACGCCTCGACGACGGCCGCCGGGTTCCACAGTCGGCCCGATGCGCCGGGGTACTGGATCGCCACCCCGAAGCTCTCGGGCAGCCCGGCAGGGTCGGTGGTGGCCAGTGGCAGCTCCACGAGGTCGATGCCGAGCGCCTCGGCGCGACCGCGCAGCAGCGCCTTCGTCTGCGGGAACAGCTCGGCGTCGATCACGAAGACGTGCGACGCGGAGCCGGACGCCCGGCGGGCCAGCAGCATCCCCTCGACGACGGCCGTTCCCTCGTCGAGCATCGACGCGGTCGCGGTGTGCATGCCGGTGAGGTCGGTCACCATCGTCTGGAAGTTGATCAGCGCCTCGAGCCTGCCCTGCGAGATCTCGGGCTGGTACGGCGTGTATGCGGTGTACCAGCTCGGGTTCTCGAGCACGTTGCGCTGAATGACCGCCGGCGTGATCGTGTCGTAGTACCCCAGGCCGAGCAACGAGCGCCGCACGGTGTTGTGGGCGGCGAGGGCTCGCAGCTCGGCGAGGGCCTCGCGCTCGGTGGCCGGAGCGGGGATCGTGCTCGGCCCGCCCTCGGCGAGGCGGATCGCGGTGGGCACCGCGGCATCCATCAGTGCATCGACGCTGTCGTACCCGACGGCGTCGAGCATGGCGAGTTGCGCGACGGAATCCGTGCCGATATGACGGTCGGCGAACTGGTCGGTCATGAAGTCCTCAGGCGGTGATCGCGGCGTACTCGGCCGCCGTGAGAAGAGGGGGCAGGTCGGTGAAGCGCACCTTGATCATCCAGGCGCCTCCGAACGGATCGGCGTTCACCAGATCGGGCTGGTCGATGATCGCCTGGTTGATCTCGACGACCTCGCCGGCGACCGGCGCGAACAGCTCGCCGACCGACTTGGTCGACTCGATCTCGCCGACCACGGTGCCGCCGGTGACCGTCGAGCCGACCTTGGGCAGGTCGACGTAGACCACGTCGCCCAGTTTCTCGGCCGCGTATGCGGTGATGCCGACGGTGGCGATGTCGCCGTCGACGGCGACCCACTCATGGTCTGCGGTGTACTTGAGGTCGGCGGTCGGCTGGGTCATGATTTCTTCTCTCGCTTGTAGAAGGGCAGGGCGACGATGGATGCCGGAACGCGCGTTCCGCGCACATCGAGATGCAGTGCGGTGCCGAGCGCCGCGTAATCCGGGTCGACGTACGCCATCGAGATCGGCACCCCGAGAGTCGGCGACAGCGCCCCGGAGGTGATCTCGCCGACCACGTGTGCGCTATCGGGCAGCACGATCGGATAGCCGGCCCGACCGGCGCGCTTGCCCTCGGCGATCAGGCCGACCAGCACGCGGGCGTCGGCTGCCGGGCCCCCTTCGATGGCGGCGCGACCCACGAAGTCGCCCTCCTTCGAGAGCGCGACGACCCGGCCGAGCCCGGCCTGGACCGGAAGGATCGAGGTGTTGAGTTCGTGGCCGTAGAGCGGCATCCCGGCTTCGAGGCGCAGGGTGTCGCGCGCGGCGAGGCCTGCGGGCACCAGGCCCGAGCCGCCTCCGGTCTCGAGGAGCGCCTCCCAGAGCTCAGGCGCTCGCTCGGGGGCGAGGTAGAACTCGAAGCCGTCTTCTCCGGTGTAGCCGGTGCGGCCCACCAGCACGGGATGCCCGCGGAAGTCGGCCGCGATCGAGTGGTAGTACCTCAACCCGTCCAAGCCCGGCAGGTCGAAGCCCTCGACATTGCGCAGGATCTCTTCGGCGATCGGACCCTGCAGCGCGAGCAGCGCGATGTCGTCTGATTCGTCTTCGACGAGGCAGTCGAAGATCGAGCACCGATCGCGCAGCTCGTCGGCGACCAGCGCTCGGTTCGACGCGTTGGCGACCACCAGATAGCGGTCGGCGCCGGTGCGGTAGACGACCAGGTCATCCAGGATGCCGCCGTCGCGGGCCAGCAGCAGCGAGTACTTGGCCTGCCCCTCGGCGATGTCCGACAGCTTGCCGGCCAGCGCGTAGTCGAGCGCCTGCGCCGCTTCGGGGCCGACGACGACGATCTCGCCCATGTGGCTCAGGTCGAACAGACCGGCAGCCGTGCGAACCGCGCGGTGCTCGGCGAGGTCGGAGCTGTAGCGGACCGGCATCTGCCAGCCGGCGAAGTCGGTGAACAGCGCGCCGGCCTCGACGTGCACCTCGTGCAGCGGGCTGAGCAGTTCGTCGAACGGCGCGTCTGCGGCCTCAGGGGTGCCGGGCGCAGGCTGCGTCGAGGGCGGAGCGGGCTGCCGACCTGGATCGAGAGGCGTGTCTGACATGGCGGCGAGTTCTCTCCTGAGCGCGTGCGATGGCTGCGGTGAACTCCCCCTCTGTCATGGTGCCTGAGAGCTTCGACCGCGCGAGCGGGCTTTCACCGTGGGCGGACTTCTCCGTGGTGCGCGGGAAGTCTCTCTTCAGAGTGGCCTAGTCGATGCGGTACACGTACCTGAGAGATTGGCGGGGAGGCTTGCTCCTTCGGTGCCGACCGAGCCTGATCGGCTGTGTCGGCTCTCCCGCATGGCGTGCGGCCCGGTATTCGGTTATGAGTGCGATCCTGCGCGGCCAGCCTAGCAACCGCGGGCTACAACGGCGGCGGCGGCTTCCCGACCTACGCGCTCGTCGCCTCGACGGCATCCGATCGCTGCGGGACCCGCCTGCTCCACCGGAACCCGCTGTGGCCCTGGATCGTGACGATCCCGACCGTGATCACCCACGCCACCCAGGGGAACGTGGCCATCAACGTGACGCCGACCCCGCCCGACGAGAACCAGAAACGGTCGCTGGTGCCGCCGAAGATGGTGGCGAGCCCGAAGATCTGAAGCCCGGCGACCACCCAGGCCACCACGCCCGTCCACCTGGGCAGGGCGCGCGAGGCGAGCACGGTGTAGGCGGATGAGCCCGAGATCACGGCCAGGAGGACGCAGCCGGTCGCCCCGAACATCACCGCGTGGCCTTCGGTGAGCGCACGGATCGCCGACGGGTCGGGAGTGAGGCCCACGACATCCAGCGCCGACCCCGCCTCCATGGCGTCGCCCGCCATGGTGATCGCCACGAAGACCAGGCCCGCGCCGAAGGTGATGTCGGCGATCCACTGCAGGTCGTGGCGGGCGTGGGTGATGATCTGCCGGAACCCGCCGAGGAACACGATGATGTTGGCCATCAGCACGGTGTCGATCAGCACGATGGTGAGCAGCATGTTGTGATGCGCCACGAAGAAGTCGGCGAGATCGGCCGACTGGTCGAGCTCGGGCCGCGGCCCGACGACCTGATGCAGGATGAACTCGGTGATGAGCAGGGCCGCGACGCCGATGGCCGCGATGCCCGTCCATCGCTTCACATCGGGCGAACGGACGGCGGGCTCGGTCACGGTCACAACCAGGAGCCTAAGCGGGGAAGGGCTCGTCGTCGTCGGCAACCGCGCTGAAGGTCGCGGCGGCCTCTTCGGCCAGGGGTTCCAGAGTGGCGAGCAGTTCGCTCAGCGACTCCGCCCCCAGCAACCGCATCTGGTCGAGTTCGTTGAGCGGGGTGATCCCGGCCAACTGCCAGGCCGCATCCACCGGATCGGCATCCAGCTCGACCGTCGCCGAGTACTCGACGGGGCTCGTCTCGTTGCCGAACTCGGCTCCCACCGCGAGCGTGCGGCGCACCACCTGCTCGACGCGGTCGCGCTCGGCAGCGAGCGTCTCATCCCAGGCGAAGTCGTCGAGGACTTCGACGAGGGCGCGCGGGTACGGATCGTCAGGCAGCCATTCGATGACGCGGAGGCGGCGCGTTCCCCGTGCGATCAGGACGACGAAGCCCTCGGCGCCGTCGAGCTCGCGGATCTGCGCGATCGTCCCGACATCGAAGCGGTGCTCCCCGCCGCCGACCTCCTGGCCGCGTTCGATGAGCACGACGCCGAACTCCGACGGCTCCTCTGCCAGAACGGTCGCCAGCATCGCCAGGTAGCGCTCCTCGAACACCCGGAGGGTCAGCGGCATCGCCGGGAACAGAACGGACCCGAGCGGGAACATCGGCAGTTCGACGATCTCGCTCATCGGTCGCCGCTCAGCACCGGTGTCACCCGTTCTCGCGGATCCAGTGCCAGTCGTCCTGGCTGAGGTCGTAGCGGTCGGGCGCCTGCTGGCCGACGCCCGGCGTGAACTCGCCCTCGGGCTCGCCCCCGGCGGCGACCACCGCATCCAGGATCTCCTCGGTCAGGGCCTCGTTGTGGTGGTGCTTCAGCCAGTGCTGGGTCTCGGGGTCGAGTTGCGGCCACCAGGATGCTGCGCTCATGGCTTCAGCGTAGCGATCCGGCTCGCACGACGGTCGGGCATCGGCGCGGCCATCCCCGGCTCACGCTCCCGGCGGCGGCTCGACCAGCAAGTCGACCCGCTCGGCGAGATAGCTCGCGAACGGGGTCAGCGAGTCGGGGGCGCGGGTGGCGTTCCAGCTGACGAAGAGCATGCCGTCGCGCAGCACGAGCGGACCGACGCGTCCGAGGGTGTCATCGAGCGGCAGCGGCTGGGCGTCGTAGTCGACGGTCTGGCCCGCGGCGAATCCCGCGCGGCGAGCCGCCTCGCGCAGCTCGCGGCGCTCCTCGGCCGAGACCGAGGTGAAGTTGGGATGCCGCGGCTCGCGCGCCCGCGTCACCGCGCCGGTGGCGAACACCCGTCCGGTGCCGTCTGGTTCGGCCGCCAGCAGCAGAACCCCGAGGCGCCACACCTCAGCGATCGGGACGAATCTCGGCGCGCGGCGGAACGGCCCGATGCCGCGAGGGGTGCGCAGCTCGGCCAGGGATTCAGTGCGCGCGTTCGCCGCCGAGAGGCGGGCGACCGCCGACTCGAGGGCGGCGCGGGCGTCTGCCGCGGCATCCGTCACGGGGCGTCCTGAGACATGCCAAGAGCCTCGCACATGGTCAATCTGGGAGTCTCATGAAGCCACTATGCTCGCACCAACGGTCCGCGAAGCAAGGGGAACAGCATGTCCGACGCACCTCACAAGAAGGTCGTCCGAGTCGACCAGACGCCGGCCGAGAAGGCGGCAGACTCCGCTGCGGCGAGTGGGGCGGCGACCGGAGCGACCTGGACTCCGACCCCCGAGGCGAAGAAGAAGGCCACCACCTTCCGCCTCATCGCGATCGTGCTGTGGCTGCTGGCGATCGGCACCGAAGTGTTCGCCATCTTCTGGGTGCTCAAGCAGAACCCGATCAACATGGTGCTGCTCATCATCCTGCTGGTCGTCATCGCCGCGTTCGCCATCGGGGGCTCGCTGCTCTGGAAGCAGTCGAACCGGCTCGACCCCGCCTCGAAGTCCGACAAGGTCCGGTTCTTCGTGCAGAACCAGCTCGGGGTGATCATCTCGGCGATCGCCTTCATTCCGCTCATCATCCTGATCTTCACCAACAAGAACATGTCCGGTCAGCAGAAGGCGATCGCGGGCGTCATCGCGATCGTGCTGCTGGGCGCGTCGGGCACCATCGGGGCCAGCGTGAACCCGCCGTCGACCGAGCAGTACACCTCGGAGACTCAGACGGTCACGGATGCCACCGGCGGCACGAACCTGGTCTATTGGACGAAGGAGGGCAAGGTCTTCCACCTCTGCGCCGCCGCCTCGGCCGTGAACCTGCAGTCGAAGGACAACCAGATCTATTCGGGAACCGTCGCCGAGGCTCACGCCGCGGGCAAGTCGCGCCTGACGCTCCAGGTCGAGCAGGAGCGCAAGCAGTGCGGATTCGAGCCGACGAGCGGCGCGACGGCACCGGCCGACAGCGCGACGCCGACTCCGTAGTCAGGGCTCGTCGGGGTCAGGGCTCGTCGGGAGCCATCGTCCGACGGCGCGGTCGCATGCCGACCAGCTCGAAGACGACCCCCAGCACGATCACGATCCCGATCGCGACCGCGACCCCGATGAGCGGGTTGGCCGCGAAAGCCTGACCGGCGAGGACGGCGACGGTCACGTGGTAGGACGTGTACACCGTCGACGCCGCGAACGAGATCGGCAGGTAGCGCCGCACCCGCAAACCCCCGGCTCCGGCCGTCATGGTGACCGCGACGCGGGCGAAGGGGACGAACTTGGCGAGCATGAGGAACAGGGTCGGACGCTTCACCAGACCTGCGGCCGCCCACTGGAACGCGCGCTCGACGCGCGGGCGACGCATCCATGAGAATCGCCGCAGCCCGATCGTGCGGCCGATCACGAAGGCGACCCCATCGCCGATCATCGTCGCCGCCACCGCGACGCCCAGCACGATCCAGACGTTCGGACCGTGGCCGGTCGCGCCGAGCGCCGACAGGGTGACGACGCCGGTTTCACCGGGCACGAACGGGAAGAAGCCGTCGATGATCAGGATGCCGGCCATCACGACGTAGGCCCAGGGCGACGCCGCGAGCGCGTCGAGCGTCGCGGTCAGCTGGTCCATGAAGCAGAACGCTACCCAGCGTGGCCTACGGGAAGGCAAAGGTTGGGCGAACGGTCGCCGGCTCGACGGTCCGGAGCCGGCGAAGGCGCCCGGGAACTCTCGTCGCCGGATGTGACATCTCTCATCGGGCACGTGCTCGCGCCGACCACGGGACTCAGGCTTGCTCCCTAACGTGGGAGCGTGAATCAGCCCCCTCCCTCTCTCGATCAGCCCCTGAGCACCGCTTCCAACAGCACCCCGGCGCGCTTCGGCCTGGACTTTCCCCGCGGCACGGCCCAGCCCCGGGCGTGGCGCTTCGTCGTCGCCACGGTGTTGGCGGTCGCGCTGTCGATCGCCGCGTGCGCGGCGTTGGTCGCGGTGGGCGTCCGCGTCTTTCCCTCGACGGTCGGCTACGAGCACTTCCAGTTCGGCGACTACACCAAGCTGACGGTGATCGGCGTGGTGATCGCCTCGCTCGGATGGCCCGCGGCCTGCTATGTCTCGACGCGGGCGCGCCGCCTCTACCTGGTGCTCGCCGTGCTGGTCACGATCGCCGCCCTCGCTCCCGATGCCTGGATCCTCCTCCAGGGGCAGTCGGCTCAGGCCGTGCTGGTCCTGGTGTGGATGCACCTGGCGCTTGCCGTCATCACCTACCTGTCGATGGTGCTGATCGCGCCGCAGCGCAGGCGCTCTCAGCCGTCGACGAAGGTCGCCAGCGGCTCCCCCACCTCCACGATGTAGGTGGAGAGCATCATCCCGGTGTCCGGGCCGAGGTCGAGTGCGTTGTGCGGCGTGCCGGGCGGCATGAGGAACGGGTCGCCGGCGTTGAGCAGCAGGCTCGGCATCCCGTGGATCTTCATCTCGACCGTGCCGGCCAGGATGTAGCCGACCTCCTCGCCGGGGTGGGTGTGCCATCCCGATTCGACGCCGACCGGGATCTCGGTGAGCACCTGCACGATCTCGCGCCCTGGAATGGAGGACGGCTCGTGCTGCAGCTCGGTGCGCTTCAGCCTGCTCGCGAGGGCGTCGTCGCTCATTTCGTGACGGCCTTCCACGCCGTCAGGATGACGTCGGCCACGGCCTGCGGCTGGGCGACGAAGGCCAGGTGCGACCCGTCGAGTTCGGTGAGCTGGGATCCCGCCCGCTGCGCGTGCTCGCGGGTGACGTCGGCGCCTGCCGCCTTGTCGCCCGTGCCGACGACCGCCCACGAGGGCAGGGTCTTCCAGGCGGGGACTCCGTTCACCTCGTCGAACGCAGAAGCCGCGACGGGGCGCTGCGAGGCCGCGAACACGGCGGACTGCGCGACAGGCAGGTCGGCGGCGAACACCTCGTGGAACTTCGCGGGGTCGACGTAGAGCTCGACGGCCGAGTCGCCGCTCGACGGGCCGCCCGATCCGGTCGGGAACTGACGCGGCTGCAGGGCCGCGCCGAGGATGGAGTCGGCCGAGGTCGCGGTGACGTCACTCAGCTTCTCGCCCTCGTCGGGAGCGAACGCCGAGATGTAGACCAGGCCGACGACGTTGGTCGCCGCGGTGCCCGCGTTGGTGATCACCGCTCCCCCGTAGGAGTGCCCGACGGCCAGCACCGGGCCGTCGATCTGCGAGATGACGCTCGCGATGTATGCCGAGTCGCTGGTGACGCCGCGCAGCGGATTGGCGGGGGCCAGCACGGTGACGCCTGCGGCTTGCAGGATGGCGGTGACGCCTGCCCAGCTGCCGGCATCTGCGAAGGCGCCGTGAACGAGAACAACGGTGGGGGATTCAGCCATGATCAGCCTTCCTTCTGGTTCGACGATGGAAGGACCTGTCGACAACCCGAGACAGGTTCTGACAAAAGATCATGCTCCGGTTGTGTCCCTGCGGTAAGTGAATTCTTGGTTCAGCTCTCGGCGGTCGGCGCGAGCCATCCGGCGAATCGTCGCGCGACGCGGGAGTAGTCCAGTGCCCCTGTCGAGGCTGCGATGACGAGGTCGTATGCGTCGTCGTCGGGCGCCTCGAGTGTCAGTCCGTTGAGATCGAGAAAGACGACCACGGCGAGCCAGCCGAGGCCCTTGTTCCCGTCGACGAGGGCGTGATTGCGCGTCAACGACTCGAGCAGCACCGCAGCCTTCTCGGGGATGCCGGGGTACGCCTCCTTCCCGTAGAGGGTGGTCTGCGGGCGCTGCACCGCGGCCTCGAGCAATCCGAGGTCGCGCACGACCAGATCGCCGAGGTCGGAGGCGAGTTGCAGCAGATCCTCGAGCTGGAGGTACTCGACTGTCATTGAGCGAGGCGGTCGAGCAGCGCGGCGTAGCGCTCGCGACCGGATGCCGAGGCCTCACGCACGCGCGCCTCGTGCCCGCGGCGCGCGGCGGCATCCGTGATCGCGCGGAGCGCCGCCTCCTGCTTGCTGATGCCGTCGGCCGCGGCGAGCGCGGCGAGCGCACGCTCCTGCTGCTCGTTGAGGCGGAGGGTCATGGCCATGAGGGTGATGGTATCACTGTGGTATCGCTTGTCGGGCAGGGTCGAGGCATGCCGCCCGCCCCTCTTTATGTCGTGGTGGCGCCGCTTGAACGGTAGCCCGCACGCTTCGATTGAAGTACCTGGCCATTGCCTCTCACGGTCATGTCGAACTTCGCCATTGCTCATGATCGACTTCACGTAGAGCAAGCAGTGAAGACGGTGTCCGAGAGGTGTCATCCCATTACCGTGACTGGTGGCGCGGTCGCTCTCTTCGGCGCTGAATCTGACGTTCGCGTTCGGCTGGTCGAGGGAGGCGAGGCAGAATTCCTTCACCGGGAACTGCTGGCAGAACTCGACGGTCTCATCGTTCTGGTCGAGCAGGGACACGCCGACGAGGGGTATCGCCCCCATGTGACGGATCAGGATACGAACCAACTCGGGCAGGGTGAGTCGAGGAATCTCGACTCGATAGCTCTTGTGCAGATGGATGCCACGTCAGCAGGAACCGTGGCGAGATATCGTCTCCTCCCCAGTTGAAGCACGGACTCATCCCTGGGCCAGCTCAGCAAACCTTTGCCTTGTTGACCGGACGATCTTCGATCATGAGTCATGGGAATCCGCTATGTCGCCGTGTCGATCGACTCCGATGACTATCTCCGCATCAGCTCTGGGCCCTGCCCGACAAGGAGCCGTCGCACCCGACCATGTCCAGGCTGTGGCTGCCGAACTCGCGGCCGTGACGGAGGATCAGTGCGATGCCACTTCCAGAACGGTGGTCGGTGTGCGGATGACCGGCCGAACGACGACTTCGAATACGTGAGTTCGTACCTGGCGGCGGCCGTCGAGTTCACAGAGAAGGTCGCGCGTGAGAATCGTGGCATCGTCTACCACATCGGGTAGAACGCTAGAATTATGTACATGATGACACTGTCGGTTGCAGAGGCCCGGGCGCGCTTTTCTCAGATCATCGAGTCCGCATCGTCGACTCATGAGCGCTTCGAAGTGACCAGGAACGGCAGTCGAGCGGCCGTGCTGCTTGGCGCCGACGACTTCGACGCACTCTTGGAAACGGTCGCGATTCTCGGGGACGTGAAACTGGTCGCCGAGATCAGCGCAGGTCTCGGCGAGCTGGACCGCAGCGAGACCGAGAGCGCAGAGGACGTGGCCACGGCGATGGGCCAAGCCGGGCGGCTGCCTCGGTGACCTACGACGTGCGCTTCACGCGATCGGCGAAACGAGCGCTCACGATCGAACTCCCCGAGAAGGTAGCCACAGCAGTGTGGGCGTTCGTCATGGGCGCTCTTCGCGACAACCCGCAGCGGGTCGGCAAACAGCTCAAGGCGCCCTTGTTCCCGTTGTATTCGGCGCGGCGAGGCGAGTACCGGGTCATATACAGAATCGTCGACGACATCCTCGTGATCGAGATCGTCACGATCGCGCACCGCAGAGACTCGTATCGCTAGACGTTGAAGCGGAACTCCACCACATCGCCGTCGTGCATCACGTAGTCCTTGCCCTCGATGCGGGCCTTGCCCTTGGCGCGGGCCTCGGCGATCGAGCCGGTCGCGACCAGGTCGTCGAACGAGACGATCTCGGCCTTGATGAAGCCGCGCTCGAAGTCGGTGTGGATGACGCCGGCCGCCTGCGGGGCCTTGTCGCCCTTGTGGATCGTCCAGGCCCGCGACTCCTTGGGGCCGGCCGTCAGGTAGGTCTGCAGGCCGAGGGTGTCGAAGCCGATGCGCGCGAGCTGGTCGAGGCCGCTCTCGGTCTGGCCGGTGGATTCCAGGAGTTCGGCGGCGTCGGCCGGGTCGAGGTCCTTGAGCTCCGACTCGATCTTGGCGTCGAGGAACACGGCGTGAGCGGGGGCGACCAGGGCGGCGAGTTCGGCCAGGCGCGCGGCATCCCGCAGCACCGCCTCGTCGACGTTGAAGACGTAGATGATCGGCTTGGCGGTGAGCAGCCCGAGCTCTTTGAGGGCGGCGAGGTCGACGCCCTTCGCGACCGACAGCGGCGTGCCGGCGTTGAGCGCGGTCTGCGCGGCGAGCGCCGCCTCGAGCACGGCGTGCTCGGTCTTCTTGCCGCGCACCTCCTTCTCGAGGCGCGGGATCGCCTTCTCGAGGGTCTGCAGGTCGGCGAGCGCGAGCTCGGTGGTGATGGTCTCGAGGTCGGATGCCGGGTTCACCTCACCGGCGACGTGCACGACATCCGAATCGGCGAAGCCGCGCACGACCTCGGCGATCGCGTCGGCCTCGCGGATGTTGGCGAGGAACTGGTTGCCCAGCCCCTCCCCCTCGCTCGCGCCCTTCACGATGCCGGCGATGTCGACGAAGCTGACGGTGGCGGGCACGATGCGCTCGCTGGAGAAGAGCTCGGCGAGCGTGTCGAGCCGCGGGTCGGGCAGGTTCACGACGCCGACGTTGGGCTCGATCGTGGCGAAGGGGTAGTTCGCCGCGAGCACGTCGTTCTTGGTGAGTGCGTTGAAGAGGGTGGACTTGCCGACGTTGGGCAGGCCGACGATGCCGATGGTGAGAGCCACGGGGGTCAAGAGTACCGGGGCGAGTCGCGCCGAGATGCCGCCGGGCGGGTCGCCGATCCGATCAGGCGCCCGATGGGCACCATCGACCCCGCGCGCTCTGGATATCAAGGACCGTCCTTGACAATCAGAGCGCGACGAGAGCAGCACCGCAGCCTCGAACAGCCGCGCGCGGCGCGCCTCGGCTCACTGTCGGACCCGCGTGCGAGAGTCAAGACGTGCCGCTCGACTTCACCGCCATCGACTTCGAGACGGCCAACGGCTCCGCCGCCAGCGCCTGCTCGGTCGGGCTGGTGAAGGTGCGCGACGGCCAGGTCGTCGATCGGATCGGGTGGTTCATCCAGCCGCCGGTCGGGCACGACCATTTCGTCGACTGGAACATCCGCATCCACGGCATCACGCCCGAGATGGTGAAGGGCGCCCCGAGTTGGACCGAGCAACTGCTCGACCTGATCGCCTTCGCCGAGGATGACATCCTGGTCGCCCACAACGCCGGCTTCGACATGGGCGTGATCAAGTCGGCGTGCGCGGCGACGGGCATCGCGACGCCCTCGTACTCCTACATGTGCAGCCTGCAGGTGGCACGCAAGACCTACACCCTCGACTCCTACCGCCTGCCGGTCGCCGCGATGGCCGCCGGCTTCGAAGACTTCGCACACCACGACGCGGTCGCCGACTCGGAGGCGTGCGCGGCGATCATGATCCACGCGGCCGAGCGCTGGGGCGCGATCGATCTGCCCGAGCTGGCGTCGCTCGTCGGGGTGCGGGTCAGCAGCACGGCGCCGGTCATCGAGGCAGCCGCGAGCTGACGTCTCGACGTAACCTGGGCTCATGTTCGAGGTCTGGGACGTCATCGTCGTCGGGGCCGGTCCGGCCGGGTCGAGCGCGGCACGGGTCGCCGCCGAGGCGGGCGCCCGGGTGCTGCTGCTCGACCGGGCGCGATTTCCGCGCTACAAGACCTGCGGAGGCGGCATCACCGGGTTCTCGGTGCGGGCGATGCCGGATGCTGCGCGCTCGGCCTTCGAGGCCGAGATCACCGATTTCGGGCTGAGCCGTGCGGGCCGCGACCGGGTCATGCTGCACGCCGACGAGCCGTTCCTCGGGATGGTGCAGCGTGAGACCTTCGACCAACTGCTGGTGGATGCCGCGGTCGCCGCCGGGGCTGTTTTTCGCGACGGAACCGCGGTGCGCGGGCTGGTGGAGGAGCACGACGGGGTGACCGTCCGGCTGGAGGGCGAGCAGCTGCGGGCGCGAGTGGTGATCGGCGCCGACGGCTCGAACGGGCGGACGAGCGGCTACGCCGGCGTCGAGTTCGCCGGCACGGACCTCGGGCTCGAGGTCGAGCTCGCAGCATCCACTGATGACTGGGCCGGCACTGCTTTGTTCGACTGGGGCGCCGATCGCGGGGCATATGCCTGGCTCTTCCCGAAACGCGACACCCTCACGATCGGCGTGATCCAGCGCATCGGCCTGCCGGACGCCACGCGCGCCTCCCTCGAGCTCTGGCTCCGGCAGCTCGGTCTCGCGGGTGCGGCCCGCGTGCGCGAGTCGGGCCATCTCACCCGGTGGCGCTCCCGCCGGTCTCCGCTGCGGCGCGGCTCCGTGCTGGTGGCGGGCGAGGCCGCCGGGCTGCTCGAGCCGTGGACCCGCGAGGGCATCTCGTTCGCGCTGCGCTCGGGGGCGATGGCGGGGGCTGCCGCCGCGACGGCGGCGCGGGCGGGCGATGACGCGTTGCGCGACGCGGCCCTCGACGGCTACGCCGCTGCGGTGCAGCGCGAACTGGCGCCTCAGATCCAGGCGGGCGCGGCGATGCTGACCGTGCTCGAACGCGCTCCCCGAACGCTGCATCGCGTGCTGGCGCACACCCGGCTCGGCCGCCGCACCTTCATCGCCCTCTGCCGCGGATCGGCGCGGGCGGCGGGGCTCGTCGATGCGCCGCTGGTCCGAGTCGCGGCCCGGGTGCTCGGAGCCCGTGCGCGAGCAGTGGGGGCGCCCGGCAGCCAGGCGTGAGGCCCGTGCAAGCGCCCCCTCCGCGGAGCGCCGCCTCCGCGATGTCCGTGCCCGCTGCGACACTGACGGCATGGATCCGATCCTCGCTCTCCTTCTCGGCCTGCTGATGGGCGTCATCCTCGGCGCCGTCCTCGGGGTGCTCGTGGTGCGCAGCAGGCGCGCCTCGACCGCCGCGGATGCCGACCCCGCCGTCATGGAGGCCCGTCACGCCGCCGCCGTCTCCGAAATGCGCTCGCAGGAGGCCTCGGCGCGTGCGGAGCTCGGCGCTCAGCTGGCTGCCGCGCAGGCATCCCTGTCCGGACTTCGAGCGCAGTTGGGCGACGCTCAGGCGCAGTATCGCGAGCTCATGGACCGTACCCGCCTCGACGCTCAGCAGCGGGCCGCGGCCGAGCAGGCCGAGAGCAAGGTGCTGCAGGCGCTGGCCCCGGTCAAAGACTCGCTCGGAGCCATGCAGCAGAAGGTCGCCGAGCTCGAGAGTCAGCGCAGTCAGCAGCACGGCGAACTCGCCCAGCAGCTGCGCGCCGCGGCCGAGTCGGGCGAGCGCCTGCGCACGACGGCGGAGTCTTTGGCCTCCGCGATGAAGAACAACTCCACCCGCGGGGTCTGGGGCGAGACGCAGCTGCGCGCCGTCGTCGAGGCGGCCGGGATGCTGCAGAACGTCAACTTCGATGTGCAGTCCAGCATCAAGGTCGACGACCGGACCGCGCGGCCGGACATGATCATCCGGCTTCCGGGCGACAAGAGCATCGCCGTCGATGCGAAAGTCCCCTTCACCGCCTATCTCGAGGCGGCCGCCATCCCGCCGACGGCGCCCGAGGCCGAACTGGCCGTGCGCGACGCGAAGCTGAAGCAGCACGTCAAAGCCCTCCGCGACCACATCTCCGCACTCGGTGCGCGCAGCTATTGGGATGGGCTCGACTCGAGCCCCGAGATGGTCGTCGCGTTCATCCCGAGCGAGTCGCTTCTGTCGGCGGCGCTCGAAGCCGACCCGTCGATCATGGAGTTCGCGTTCTCGAAGCACGTGGCGCTGGCCTCACCGGTCACCTTGTTCTCGGTCCTGAAGGCGGTCGCCGTGAGCTGGCGGCACGAGGTCGTCACGCAGGAGGCCAAGGCGCTGTTCGACGTCAGCCGCGAGCTGTATGCGCGGCTCACCACGATGGCGACCCACGTCGACAAGCTGGGTCGCTCGATCGAGCGCAGCGTCAAGGACTACAACACCTTCGTCGGGTCGCTCGAACACCAGGTGCTCCCGTCGGCGCGCCGGTTGAGCCAGCTCGACGAGTCGAAGGTGCTGCCCGATCTCGCCGAGATCGAGGTCGACACGCGGCAGTTGACCTCCTCGGACCTGACCGCCGAACTCACCGCCCTCGACAACCTGGATGGCGTGGCCCGCCCCGAGTTGGACCCGGGCCTCGTCTCGCCGCCGATGGCGGAGGTCGCCAGGCCGCAGTCGGCGTGAGGTCCCCGCACTTTCGAGCGCGTGCCGCAGTCTCGACTGTTCGTTCGCTCGAAACTGCTGCGTTGCGACGAAAGAGCGAGGGCCTGGCTCCTAGCTCCCGTCGGGCCGGCCCCCGTCGAGCGGGCCCCCGTCCGCGGCATCCTCGGCGAGCGCCTCGCGCACGATCTCGGCCGTGGACGGCGGTGCACCCACCAGAGCGGGCTGGCGGCCGGCGGCATCCGGCTCGTCGTCGGTCGGCGCGGCGAACTGCGCCTCGTAGAGCCGGGCGTACGCGCCTCGCGTGACGAGCAGCTCGTCGTGCGTGCCCTGCTCGACGATGGCGCCGTTCTCCATGACCAGGATGAGGTCGGCGTCGCGGATGGTCGACAACCGGTGCGCGATGACGAAACTGGTGCGGTCTTTGCGCAACGCGCTCATGGCGCGCTGCACGAGCAGCTCGGTGCGGGTGTCGACCGAGCTGGTCGCCTCATCCAGAATGAGCACGCTCGGCCGCGCCAGGAACGCCCGGGCGATCGTGATCAGCTGCTTCTCGCCGGCCGAGATGTTGCCGCCCTCATCGTCGAGCACCGTGTCGTAGCCGCCGGGCAGCGAGTGCACGAAGCGGTCGACGTAGGCAGCCGTCGCCGCCGCCTGGATCTCGTCGTCGGTGGCGTCGGTGCGGCCGTACGCGATGTTGTCGCGGATCGTGCCGCCGAACAGCCAGGTGTCTTGCAGCACCATGCCGGTGCGCGAGCGCAGATCGGCGCGCGTCATCTGCGAAATATCGACGCCGTCGACCGTGATCCGTCCGCCGTCCAGCTCGTAGAACCGCATGATCAGGTTCACCAAGGTGGTCTTGCCCGCGCCGGTCGGGCCGACGACCGCGACCGTCTGTCCGGGTTCGGCCACGAGCGACAGGTCGGTGATCAACGGCTTCTCGGGGTCGTACGAGAACGACACGTGATCGAACTCGAGTCGGCCGGTGTGGGAAGTCGGTGACTGGGCCGGGTCGGCATCCGGACTCTGCTCCGGCGCGTCGAGCAGCTCGAACACGCGCTCGGCGCTGGCGACGCCGGACTGCAGCAGGTTCGCCATCGAGCCGAGCTGCGACAGCGGCTGGGTGAACTGCCGCGAGTACTGGATGAAGGCCTGCACGTCACCGATGCTGATCGAGCCGGCGGCCACCATCAGTCCGCCGACGACCGCGATCGCGACGTAGACCAGGTTGCCGACGAACATCATCGACGGCATGATCAAGCCGCTGACGAACTGAGCGCCGAAGCTGGCTCTGAACAGCTCCTCGTTCTTCTCTGAGAAGGTCTGCTCGACCTCCTGGTGGCGGCCGAAGACCTTCACGAGCGAGTGACCGGTGTAGCCCTCCTCGATCTGAGCGTTCAGCGTGCCGGTGTGCGTCCACTGCGCAACGAACAGCTTCTGCGAGCGCTTGCCGATCGCGACCGTGATGCCGAGCGTGATCGGCACGGTGACCAGGGCGATGACCGCGAGCAGGGGGGAGATGATGAACATCATCACCAGCACCCCGATGACGGTCAGCAGCGAGACGATGAGCTGACTCATGGTCTGCTGCAGGCTCTGCGAGATGTTGTCGATGTCGTTGGTCACCCGGCTGAGCAGCTCGCCGCGCGGCGTCTTGTCGAAGTAGGTCAGCGGCAGGCGGTGGATCTTGGCCTCGACGTCGCCGCGCAACCGGAAGACCGTGCGTTGCGTGACCCCGTTGAGCAGATAGGCCTGCAGCCAGCTGAAGATCGAGGCGAAGACGTACAGCAGCAGCACGATGCCGAGGATCACCCTCAGCCCGTCGAAGTCGATGGGCGACCGAGTGACGACGGCCTTGAAGATCAAGGTGGTCCCATTACCCAGGATCTTCGGGCCGAGCACACTGAGCACCACGCTGATGACGCCGAGCAGCACGACCAGAACGATCATGCCGCGCTCGGGCGCCAGCCTGCCGAGCAGGCGCTTGGCCGACGGCCCGAAGTTCAGCGCCTTCTCGGCAGGACCTTGCATCGCACCGAAGGGGCCGCCCCCGCCCGGTCCGCGGCGAACCGGGGTCGGGCCATCGGGACGGGGGTTCGAGGCCGGCGTGGCGGCCCCGACGGAGGTGCGCGGGGCGCTCACGCTGCCTCCTCGATCGAGAGCTGGCTCTGCACGATCTCGGCGTACTCCGGCGAGCTCAGCAGCAGGTCGTCATGGGTTCCGCTGCCGACGATGCGGCCGTCGTCGAGCACGATGATCTGATCGGCGTCCAGGATGGTGCTGACCCGCTGCGCCACGACGATGCGGGTCGCGCCGCTCACCTCACGGTCGAGCGCGGCGCGCAGTCGCGCATCCGTCGCCGTATCCAGCGCAGAGAACGAGTCGTCGAACACGTAGATCTCCGGCCGCTTCACCAGAGCTCTCGCGATCGCCAGCCGTTGTCGTTGCCCGCCCGAGACATTCGTGCCGCCCTGGGCGATCGGGGCGTCGAGCTTGTCGGGCATGGCCTCGACGAAGTCCTTCGCCTGGGCGATCTCGAGCGCGTGCCAGAGCTCGTCGTCTGTGGCGTCGGGCTTGCCGTACCGCAGGTTCGAAGCGACCGTGCCCGAGAACAGGTACGGGCGCTGCGGGATCAGCCCGATGCGCGCCCAGAGCAGCTCGGGATCGACCTCGCGCACATCGACGCCATCGACCAGGGCGGCTCCGCCGGTCACGTCGAACAGGCGCGGCAGCAGGTTGACCAGAGTGGTCTTGCCGGCGCCGGTCGATCCGATGATGGCGGTGGTGGTTCCGGGCTTGGCCGTGAAGCTCACGTCCTGCAGCACCGGCTGGTCGGCACCCGGGTACGTGAAGGTCGCGCCTCGCAGTTCGACCTCGCCGGCGCTCTGGAACACGGTCACCGGGTCCACCGGTGCGACGACCGATGACTCGGTGTCGAGCACCTCGCCGATCCGGTCGCCCGACACGGCCGCACGCGGCAGCAGCACCGCCATGAAGGTGGCCATCATGACGGCCATCAGGATCTGGATGAGGTAGCTCAGGAACGCGACGAGCGAACCGACCTGCAGGTCGCCGGTGTTGATCCGCCCGGCGCCGAACCACAGCACCGCGACACTCGACACGTTCATCACGAGCAGCACGAACGGGAACATCAGCGCGAACAGGCGCCCGGCTCGCAGCGCCGTCTCGGTCACCGCCGCGTTCGCGTCGGCGAACCGCGCCACCTCGACCGGCTCGCGCACGAAGGCGCGCACTACCCGGATGCCGGTGAGCTGCTCGCGCAGCACCCGGTTGATGGTGTCGATGCGGGTCTGCATCTTGCGGAACTGCGGCACCATCCTGCTGATGATCAGCCCGATGCCGATCAGCAGCACCGGCACCGCGACGACCAGGATGCCCGACAACGGCACGTCCTGCTGCAGCGCGAAGATCACGCCGCCGATGGCCAGGATCGGCGCCGACACCAGCAGCGTGCAGGTCATCAGCACCAGCATCTGCACCTGCTGCACGTCGTTAGTGGTGCGCGTGATCAGCGAGGGCGCCCCGAACTTCGACACCTCGCGCTCCGAGAACTGCCCGACCTGGTGGAAGATCGCGCCGCGCACATCGCGCCCAAATGCCATGGCCAGGCGCGCGCCGAAATACACCGCGATGATGGCGCAGATCACCTGGCCGAGCGTGATGGCCAGCATCAGGATGCCGGTGTTGATGATGTACCCGGTGTCGCCGGTCAGCACGCCCTTGTTGATGATGTCGGCGTTCAGTGTCGGCAGGTACAGCGATGCGATCGACTGACCGAGTTGGAACACGACGACGGCGAGCAGCAACGGCCAGTACGGGCGCACGAAGCGCACGAGCAGGCGACCGAGCATGTCAGTCCTTCTTTCGAGTGGTGGCGGAGGCGGATGCGGCATCCGGTGGCAGAACGCCGCGGGTGATGAGGGTGACCAGTTCGTCGACGTCGAACTGGTAAGGAACGTTGAAGGGCGGGACCGCGGTCGCGAATGCGAGCAACCGCACGTAGAGCCCGAAGACGTCCGGCGCCACGGCGAGCTCTCCCGGGCGGAAGACCTGACCCAGGATGCTCAGCCACTCCTGCTGCTCGGGCGCCTGCGGCGTTCCGGGCGGCGGTCCGCCCTGCATGCCCAGCGCCGACATGAACCCGACGACCCCGTGAAAGCGGTCGCGCAGCAACTGCACGACCTGCGTGATCTTGTCGACCGTCGGCTCGTCAGGGTCGATCGCCCGCAGCGCGTCGCGGAACGGCTGCGGATCGAAGAAGCGCGCGATCGCCGCCGCGATCAGGGTGTCTTTGTCGCCGAACGCCCGGAAGATGGTGCCCTCGGCCACACCCGCCGCCTCGGCGATCTGGCGGCTCGACACGTCGCGCCCGTGCTCCTTGAGCAGCGGGACCACGGCGTCGATGATCGACTCGCGGCGCTCCTCGGGCGACATCGGCTGGGCGCGGGTGCGCACCACGACGAAGTCGGGGGGAACCGTGGTCACCGGGGAATGCTAACTGAGTGAGCACTCACTCCGCAACTGGACCGTGCAGTCTTCAGGCCCGGCCGCCCGACAGGCTGAACCGGGGCGAGAGCAGGCGGCGCGGCGCAACAGCCATCCTGAAAAGCGCGCCGCGTTACGCCCCGTAGTCCTCCCCGAGCCACTTCTCGGCCCGGTGCTCGGCGATGATCCGCCGCACGGTTCCGGAGCGCGCCCTCAGCACGATGCTCTCGGTGCGGATGATCGGCCCCTTGCGCCGCACCCCGCTGACCAGTTGCCCGTCGGTGACTCCGGTCGCGACGAAGAAGGTGTTGTCGCCCGTGACGAGTTCGTCGGCCTCGTAGACGTGGTCGAACTTGAGCCCGGCATCCAGGCCCTTCTGCATCTCGTCGTCGGTCGTGGGCGCCAGGATCGTCTGGATGACCCCGCCGAGCGCCTTGATCGCGCAGGCCGTGGCCACCCCCTCGGGGCTGCCGCCGATGCCGACGCACATGTCGAGCCGGCCCTCGTAGCTGGCGGCGTTGATCCCGCCCGCGACGTCGCCGTCGAGCAGCAGCCGGGTGCCTGCGCCCGCCGCCCGGATGTCGGCGATCAGCTGCTCGTGGCGCGGACGGTCGAGCACGCCGATCCACATCTCGCCGATCGGCTTGCCCTTCGCCTGGGCCAGGGCGCGGATGTTCTCACCGATCGGCTTGCGGATGTCGATGACGCCGACCGCCTCGGGCCCGGCCACGATCTTGTCCATGTAGAACACCGTGTGGGCGTCGAGCATCGCGCCGCGGTCGGCCGCCGCGATCATCGAGATGGCGTTCTGGCGCCCGGCCGCGGTCAGCGAGGTGCCGTCGATCGGGTCCACCGCGATGTCGCACTCCGGGCCGTGGCCGTTGCCGACCACCTCGCCGTTGAAGAGCATCGGCGCCTTGTCTTTCTCGCCCTCGCCGATCACGATCGTTCCCGCGAAGTTGACCGTGCCCAAGAACTTGCGCATCGCATCCACAGCCGCCCGGTCGGCGGCGATCTTGTCGCCCCGACCGATGAACGGCACGGCACGGATCGCGGCCGCCTCGGTCGCCCGCACGAGCTCGAGGGCGAGGTTGCGGTCGGGCTGGAGGAAGAGGGTGCCGGTTTCAGGGCTCACCATAGGGATTGCATCCTTGTTGAATCGCGATCGAAGAGACGAGAGGGATGCGCCGAGGTGGCGGCCAGCGCACGCCCGAGCCTACCGGGGCCGGTCGCTAGACTCGACGACGGACCACGACCCTCGCTGCCAAGGAGTTCCGCCATGCCTGTTGCCACCCCGGATCAGTACGCCGAGATGCTCGACACCGCCAAGTCGACGGGCTTCGCGTTCCCGGCCGTCAACGTCTCGTCGTCGTCGACGATCAACGCGGTGCTGCAGGGCCTGAGCGAGGCCGGGTCCGACGGGATCATCCAGGTGACGACCGGCGGCGCCGACTACTTCGCCGGCCAGACCGTGAAGGCCCGCGCCTCAGGCGCCCTCGCCTTCGCCGCCTTCGCCACCGAGGTCGCCAAGAACTACCCGATCACCGTGGCGCTGCACACCGACCACTGCCCGCAGGATGCCCTGGCCGGCTTCGTCGAGCCCTTGATCGCCGCATCCGAGGCGCAGGTCAAGGCGGGCGGCAACCCGATCTTCCAGTCCCACATGTTCGATGGCTCGGCCATCCCGCTGGCCGACAACCTGGCGCAGGCCAAGCTTCTGCTGCCGCGGCTGAAGGCGATCCACGCGATCCTGGAGGTCGAGATCGGCGTCGTCGGCGGCGAGGAAGACGGGGTCAGCCACGAGATCAACGAGCACCTGTACACCACCCTCGCGGATGCCATCCAGACCGTAGAGGCCCTCGGCCTCGGCGACGGCACGAGCGAGCAGGGCCGGTACATGGCCGCCCTCACCTTCGGCAACGTGCACGGCGTCTACAAGCCGGGCAACGTGGTGCTGAAGCCCGAGCTGCTCGGCGAGATCCAGCGCGGCATCGCCGAGAAGTTCGGCACCGGCGCCCGCCCGCTCGACCTGGTCTTCCACGGCGGATCCGGCTCGTCGGACGCCGAGATCGCCGAGGCGGTCGCCAACGGCGTCGTCAAGATGAACATCGACACCGACACCCAGTACGCCTACACGCGCTCGATCGCCGGAACCATGTTCACCAACTACGACGGCGTGCTGCGCGTGGATGGCGAGGTCGGCAACAAGAAGATCTACGACCCGCGCGCCTGGGGCAAGCTCGCCGAGACCGCGATGGCGGCGCGCGTGGTCGAAGCCACCCAGCAGCTCGGGTCAGCCGGGCACTCGATCACCCGCAAGTAGGGCGCTCAGGGCGACGTGAAGCTCAGCGACGTCGCGTCCCAGGTGAGGTCGTTGACCGCCGTTCGCAGCGTCAGGTAGTACGGCGCCAGGTGCATGATGCGCCGGCCCTCCGGCAGCTCGATGTCCATGCTGACGGCGACGGCGGTCGCGCCGTCCGGGCGCCCGCGGAGTTCGATCAGCAGGGAATGAGAGTCGGCGCCCGGAGTGTCGAGCACGGCGCGCAGCAGCGATCGAAGGGCGATGCGCTGGGCGGGGCGCATCCGTGCCGCTCGATGTTCCGGGTCGATCACGACGAGCCGGGAATCCTCGGCGATCGAATCGAGCCAGGTCAGGTTCGACTGGGTCACCAGGTCGTCGCGCAGGCGTCTGGCGAGCTGGCCGGCCAGGGCGCGGTCGGCCGCGTTGATCTGCCCGGAATCGGCGATCCCGACCAGGAACGGCACCGCCCGGGCGCTGAGCCTGGCAAGGCGCAGGCGCTCGACCTGCTCCGCCTCGGCGTCTGTCGTCCGCAGAGGGAGCACCAGCCGCGAGCGCTGCTCGATGGCGGGTATGGTGCGGCTGACCAGCACGAACGAGAAGGTCACGGCCGCGAGAAGCCCGCACACGATCGGGGCGGCGATGATGATCATCGACGACAGCGGACCCCAGCCCGTGACATCCGGATCGAGGAGGGAGAACGCCAGCACGGTGACGATGACGGTCGACACGCCGCCGAGCAGCAGCACCCGCCGCGCGCTGAGGTAGGGAGCCAAGCTGGCGATCGCCAGCGCGAACCCGAAGGGCCCCCACCAGAGCTCGATCGAGAGCGGGGCACCCGCATAGCTGATGGACGACACGATGACGCCGGCTCCTGCGATCACGACGGTGAGGATCCCCACCCCCCAACCCGGCTCGGGGCGCAGCGGGCGGGTCATGAAGAAGACGAACACGCACGCCCCGGCGCAGAGCACGACCGCGACGGGCTGCAGCCACGGCGCATCGGTGGTGAACCAGGTCGGAATGCGCAGGGCTCCGTAGAGCACGATCAATCCCGCGAACACCAGGGGCACGACGCGGCCGGTGAACCAGCTCAGCGGATCGAGCTGCTGCGCCGAGACGGCGAGATAGCGGCGGTCCATCAGCCCAGCTCCTGATGGTGGGGCGCGTCGTGCTCGCGCAGGATCGAGCGCACCGGAACGGTCATCACGATCGAGGTTCCGGACCCCGGCGAACTCCAGACCTGCACGGTGCCGCCGACTGCGGCGATGCGACCGTCGATCGAGGCGCGGATGCCGAGGCGATCACCCGCGATCTTGGCGGGGTCGAAGCCCACGCCTTCGTCGGTGACCATGATCGTGATCTCGGAGGCGGCGTAGACCAGCTCCACCTCGGCCACCGTGACCCCGGAGTGCCGGGCGACGTTCTCGAGCGCGGCCCCCAGGGCATCGAGCACGGTCGTCGCGATCGCCGGATCGAGCTGGTAGATGCCATCGCCCGATCCGGTGACGTGCACGCTGAGACCCCGCCACTGATAGCCGCTGATCAGCCGCATGATGTCGTTGCGCAGGGAGCTGTCCTGGTCGTCGACCATGGTCAGTTGTGACGACGCGGCCAGCCACTCGGCTCCTCGGAGTGTCTCGAGGTCGTCCCGAAGCCGCCTTCGCGCCCGCGCGTCGAGCGCATCCGGTGCGTTGATCACGATCGAGAGATCGTTCAGCAGGGTGTCGTGAACCGCGGCGGTGGTGCGCCGGGCCAGGTCTTCGCCGTGGGCGAGACGGTCGTTCTCCGCCTCGAGCTCTTCGATGTTCGGGATGCGGCGGCGCTGCACCACTTGGACTCCCCAGAGCGTCAGATAGGCGGCCAGCGAGATCACGAAGACCGAGATCGGCTCGTAGCCGGGCCGGAACGGGACGCCGCCCAGCAGCGAGACGGTCAACGTCGAGGCGGTCGACACCCCGAGTCCGAGCGCCGACCAGGCGATGCCCGCAAGGGGCGAGCGTGCGGCGAGACCCACCAGCACCAGCGCGACGGCCGGGCGATTGAGCAGGTAGATCTGCCTGTCTATGGAGCCGGGCAGAGCCGTCAGCAGGGTGAGTTCGTAGGTGGTGCTGGCCACGAATCCGACCACGAGATACGCGGCGACGGCCCAGACCCGGGCGCGCCAGACGACCAATCCGAGGCAGACGAGCATGAGAAGCAGCAATCCGCTCGGCAGGATCGCGGCCGAGAGCCGGCCGGCGCGAGCCGTCGTCTCGAGCACCATCGGGACGCCGAGCACGAGGGTGGCGGCCCCGATCGCCCAGCCGAGCGACGCGACCGATCCGGTGATGATGCCGGACGCGACATCCCGAGGCAGCACACGCACCCGCACGATGCCTCCTCTCGACGGCCCCTGCGCGGCCGCTGCTAGTGATTGTGCAGCACCTGCAGCAAGGCCGGCGTGTTCGCCACGACCACCGTCATGACCACGATCGATGCGATCAAGAAGAGTGCCCCCGCGGTGACGGGCACCCAGATCGACCTGCGACCGCTTCCCATGAGCCGCAGCGAGAAGCCGACGGCGGCGATCAGCAGCAGCAGTGAGATCACGAGCAGCACGATGCCCGCCGTGTGGGCGATCGGGCCGAAAGTCACCGGCCCGTACCCGCCGAGCTCGACGGCCTGCGACATCACGGCGCCGAAGTCGAGATAGCTCGGAATGGAGGTGACGGTGTTCCAGATGCCGAACACCAGCAGCAGCACCGTGATCAGGTTGTTTGCCGGACGGGGATGCCGCGCCCCCAACGGCCGACCGGGCGGCGGCGTCAACCGCCAGGACGGTGATGGGCGCCTGACCGGTTCCGCGGCTCGCGCCGACGGCCGGCTCGCGATCGGCGCCGCCAGTCGCGACACCGGATCGGTCGGCTCCGCCGGCGACGGACCTCGGGCTGCTGCGACCTCCTCGGGCGTTGCGTACTCGCCGTAACGCGGACGCGGTCGCGGCGAGTCCGGCTCGGCAGGCAGATCAGGCACGTCGCCCCCGTCAGCCACTAGACCCGCCGCCCCCCGAGGGCCCGGTCGTCGCCGCGCAGCTCTTTGGGGAGTGAGAACATCAGGTCTTCTTCTGCGGTCTTGACGACCTGCACGGTGCCGAAGCCGGCATCCGCCAGATCGGCGAGCACCTCCTCGACGAGCACCTCGGGCACCGACGCCCCGCTGGTGACCCCGACCGAGCTGACGCCGTCGAGCCACTCCTGCTGGATCTCGCTGGCGTAGTCGACCCGGAAGGCCGCCTTCGCTCCGTGCTCCAGCGCGACCTCGACGAGGCGCACGCTGTTCGAGCTGTTGGCCGAGCCGACGACGATCACCAGCTCGGCATCCTTCGCGACCTTCTTGATGGCGACCTGGCGGTTCTGGGTGGCGTAGCAGATGTCGTCGCTCGGCGGATCCTGCAACTGCGGGAAGCGCTCGCGCAGCCGGCGGACCGTCTCCATCGTCTCGTCGACGCTCAGCGTGGTCTGCGAGATCCAGACCAGTTCGGTGGTTCCCGCGAGCACGCCCTTCGGGAGCTCGATCGTGTCGACGTCGTCGGGACTCGTGACCAGGGTGGTCTGCTCGGGCGCGTGGCCCATCGTGCCCTCGACCTCTTCGTGGCCGGCGTGGCCGATGAGCAGGATGTGCTTGTTCTGCCCGGCGAACCGGGTCGCCTCGCGGTGCACCTTGGTCACCAGCGGGCAGGTGGCGTCGATGGCCTGCAGCTCGCGGGATGCCGCTGCCGCGACGACGGCCGGCGAGACGCCATGCGCGCTGAAGACCAGATGGGACCCCTCGGGGACCTCGTCGACGTCATCCACGAAGATCGCGCCGCGCTTCTCGAGCTCGCTCACCACGTGCACGTTGTGCACGATCTGCTTGCGCACGTAGACCGGCGAGCCGAAGTGGTCGAGCGCCTTCTCGACCGCGATGACGGCCCGGTCGACGCCCGCGCAATAGCCGCGCGGCGCAGCCAGCAGCACGCGCTTCTCGACCTTCTCGCCACGCGCACCCGGCACCGGACGGTCGACGAGGCGACCGCGGACCGCCGGGGGTCGCGGCAACTCCACACTCACGCCGAGCGCGCCGTTCGAGATTCCGGGCACGCATCGATTCTAGGAGGCGGGATCGGGGTGGGGCTGGGATGCGGCCGAGCCCGCGTCCGCGGCATCCCGTAGCCTGACGTCGTGAGCGACACCAGCGCCGACCCGATGGCGGCGGCTCCGACGGCCGACGGCAGCGCCCCCTCGACGCCGGATGCGCCCTGGCCGGTCGCCGTGCTGAGCACCAAGATCAAGGGCTATATCGACCGGCTCGGCACGGTGTGGGCCGAGGGCGAGATCACCCAGTGGGGCGTCTCGGGGGGCAACGTCTACGGCAAGCTCAAAGACCTGCAGCACGACGTGACGCTGTCGTTCAACGTCTGGTCGTCGACCCGGGCCAAGTTCACCGAGGAGTTCGCGCAGGGCGATCGCGTGATCGCGCTGCTCAAGCCGAACTTCTGGCCCAAGGGCGGCACGCTCACCATGCAGGTCTACGAGCTGCGGCACGTCGGCCTCGGCGACCTGCTCGAGCGACTCGAGCGGCTGCGCCGTCAACTCGCCGACGAGGGGCTGTTCGATCTCGACCGCAAGGTGCGGCTGCCGTTCCTGCCCGGCTGCATCGGGCTGATCACCGGCAAGGATTCGGATGCCGAGAAAGACGTGCTGCGCAACGCCCAGCTGCGCTGGCCCGAGGTGCGGTTCCGGGTGCGGCACGCCGCGGTGCAGGGCGACCGGGCGGCGGGCGACGTGTCGGCGGCGATCCGCGAGTTGGACGCCGACCCCGAGGTCGACGTCATCATCGTGGCGCGCGGCGGCGGCGACTTTCAGAACCTGCTGACCTTCAGCGACGAGGGCCTGGTGCGCACCGCGGCAGCCTGCGTCACGCCCCTGGTCAGCGCCATCGGCCACGAGGCCGACCGTCCGCTGCTCGACGAGGTCGCCGACCTGCGCGCGTCGACGCCGACCGATGCCGCGAAGCGGGTGGTTCCCGACGTCGCCGAGGAACTGGCGCGCGTGCAGCAGGCCCGCGCCCGGATGCTCAGCCGGGTCACCGGGGTCGTGACGGCCGAGATCGACCGGATCGGGCACATCCGCTCCCGCCCGGCGCTCGTCGACCCGAGTTGGCTGGTCGACTCGCGCGCCGAGGAGCTCACCCGGTGGGTCGCGCGCGGTGCCGAGCTGATCGATCACCGACTGGAACGCGCGGGTCTGCAGATCGCCGAACTCACCGGTCAGCTGCGCGCGCTGTCGCCCCAGCGCACGCTCGAGCGCGGCTACGCGATCGCCCAGCGCGCCGATGGCTCGCTTTTGCGCGCAGCTCAAGCCGAGACGGGCGAAGCCTTCTCGCTCACCCTCGCCGACGGCACGGTCGATGCCACCGTCTCTGCCTCCCGAAAGGCCTGACGCAGGCCGCGGCTAGACTGAGCGGGTGGCCGAATCCGCCGAGGGCACCCCTGATGACATTGCCGAGCTGAGCTACGAGCAGGCCCGCGACGAACTCGTGCGCGTCGTCGGCGAACTCGAGCAGGGCAGCACGACCCTCGAGCAGTCGTTGGCACTCTGGGAGCGCGGCGAGGCTCTCGCACGGCGCTGCGAGCAGTGGCTGCTCGGCGCGAAAGAACGTCTCGATGCCGCCCGCAACGCCGCGGTGAGCTCGTCGTCATCGAACTCCGCCGACTCGTGAGCGACCGCAAGCCGGCGACGCACGACGAGCAGGGCCGCCCGATCGTGGCCGAGCTCGGGCGCGCAGAGACCGCCGACGAGATCGCCGAGCGCAAGGCGGCGGCCAGCGCGGCACACCGCAACAACCAGACGGTTCTCAACCTGGTCATCGCCTTGGCGGCGTCCTTGCTGGTGGTCTTCCTGATCGTCGTCGTGGTGGTGCGGCCCGACCAGTCCGGCCCGGCGAAGGTCGTCGACTGGGTCTCGGTCGCGAAAGATGCGCAGCCGTCGGTGTCCACGAAGCTCGTGGTTCCGCAGCTGCCGACGTCCTGGTCGGCCAATCGCGCCGAGCTGGTCGACGCCGCGTCGGCATCCGACGGCATCGCCAGTTGGCAGATCGGATTCATCACCCCGTCGACCCAGTACATCGGTTTGGTGCAGGGCATCAAGGCCGATGCGACGTGGGCCTCGAGCCAGCTTCAGCAGAAGAAGCCGACAGGCGATGCCACCTTCGGCGGATTCCGCTGGCAGGTCTACGACCACCGTTCCGATGACCACCCCGGCAACCTCGCCTACGCGCTGGTGACCACGGTCCGAGACAGCACCGTCGTGCTGGCCGGCACTGCGTCCGACAGCGAGTTCGCGACACTCGCCACCGAGGTCTCCGGAGAGTTGGGATGACGATGACACAGACTCCAGCCCAGGTGTGGGCCGACATGGTGCGCGGCAACGAGCGGTTCATCGCCGGTGAGCCGCTGCATCCCCGCCAAGACGTGGAGCGCCGCGAGGAGCTCGCCAGCTCCCAGGCCCCCACCGTCACGCTGTTCGGCTGCAGCGACTCGCGCCTCGCCGCCGAGATCATCTTCGACAAGGGTCTGGGCGATCTCTTCGTCGTGCGCAACGCCGGCCAGGTCATCTCCGACTCGGTGCTCGGATCGCTCGAGTACGCGGTCGCGGTGCTGAACGTGCCGCTGCTGATTGTGCTCGGCCACGACGCGTGCGGAGCCGTGCGCGCCGCCATCGACGCGGCGCAGCCGGATGCCGCGCCGCTTCCTCCGCACATCGCCCACTTGATCGCACCCATCGCCCCGGCCGTGCGGCGCGTGATCGATGCCGAGGGCCTGGCACCCGGCGAGCTGCCCGACCCCGCAGAGGTCGGTCGCGAGCATCTGCGCGACACCGTCGGCGAGCTGCTCGAACGCTCGGAGCTCATCAGCGCCGCCGTCGCCGCGGGTACGCTGGCAGTCGTCGGCGCGAACTACCGGCTGGCAGAAGGCCGCGTGGTTCCCGACGTCATGATCGGGGCTCTCGCCTGATCGCATCGAAAGGGAAAGGCACGTCGACGTGAGCAGCGCCCCGCAGGAGTTCCGGATCGAGCACGACACCATGGGCGAGGTGAAAGTGCCGGTGGATGCCCTCTACGGCGCCCAGACCCAGCGCGCCGTCGAGAACTTCCCCATCTCGGGATCGGGCCTCGAGCCCGGCCAGATCGTCGCCCTCGCGCGCATCAAGCGCGCCGCTGCCCTGGTGAACAAAGAGCTGGGCACCGTCGCGGGCCCGATCGCCGACGCCATCGTCGCGGCCGCCGACGAGATCATCGCCGGGCAGCACCACGACCAGTTCCCGATCGACACCTACCAGACCGGCTCGGGCACCAGCTCGAACATGAACATCAACGAGGTGCTCGCCAGCATCGCCGCGCACAAGCTCGGCTCGCCGGTGCACCCGAACGACCACGTCAACGCCTCCCAGTCGAGCAACGACGTCTTCCCGACCTCGGTGCACGTCGCCGTGACCGGCGCGCTGATCAACGACCTCGTCCCCGCGCTCGACCACCTCGCCGTCTCGCTCGAGAAGAAGGCGAAGGAGTGGGCGGGCGCGGTGAAGTCCGGGCGCACGCACCTGATGGATGCCACTCCCGTCACCCTCGGGCAGGAATTCGGCGGCTACGCCCGGCAGATCCGACTCGCTATCGAGCGGATTCAGGCCGCGCTTCCACGAGTCGCCGAGGTGCCGCTCGGCGGCACGGCCGTGGGCACCGGCATCAACACGCCGCTCGGCTTTCCGCAGAAGGTCATCGCGATCCTGGCCGAGTCGAGCAAGCTGCCGATCACCGAGGCGGTCGACCACTTCGAGGCGCAGGGCGCGCGCGACGGGCTGGTCGAGGCATCCGGAGCCCTGCGGGTGCTCGCCGTCTCGCTCATCAAGATCTGCAACGACCTGCGCTGGATGGGCTCGGGGCCGAACACCGGTCTCAACGAGATCCACATCCCCGACCTGCAGCCCGGCAGCTCGATCATGCCCGGCAAGGTCAACCCGGTCGTGCCCGAGGCCGTGATCATGGTCGCCGCCCGGGTCATGGGCAACGACTCGACGATCGCCTGGGCGGGCGCGAGCGGCAACTTCGAACTGAACGTGGCGATCCCCGTGATGGGCACGGCGCTGCTCGAGTCGATCCGTCTGCTGGCGAACTCGACCCGGCTGCTCGCCGACACCACGATCGACGGCTTGCACGCCAACCTCGACCGGGCCCGCGCGATGGCCGAATCATCGCCGTCGATCGTCACCCCGCTCAACAAGTTCATCGGCTACGAGAACGCGGCGAAGATCGCCAAGCACGCGGTCGCCGAGGGCATGACGATCCGCGAGTCGGCGATCGACCTCGGCTTCGTCGAGCGCGGCGAGCTGACGCTCGAGCAGCTCGACGCGGCGCTCGACGTGCTCTCGATGACGCACCCGGGCTAGAGCCCGATCAGGGCTGACAGTCCCAGGGCTGCGAAGTAGCCGGTCAGCAGGAACGGACCGAACGCGATCCGCGCGCGGCGCCCGCGGCGGATGAGCACGATCACGGCTGCGATTCCGCCCAGCAGAAAGGCGAGCAGCGCCGAGCCCAGGGCGATCACCGGCACCGGGGAGGCCAGCCCCAGCGCCGCCGCCAGCTTGACGTCGCCCATTCCCATACCGCCGAAGAGCGCAACGACGAACAACAGTCCGGCATAGGCCACCGACGCCAGAACCGGGGCGAGCGGCGCGCCCGAGACGAGCACACTCAGCCCCAACCCGGCGACGCCGGCGAGCAGCGCCGGAGCGACCAGCCGGTTCGGCAGCCGGTGCTCGGCGAGATCGACCCGCGTCAGGGGCGGCGTGACGGCCGCGACGGCGAGGGCCGGAATCATGGCGGGCACCGGTCCGAGGGCGAGCCACGCAACGACGGCCAGCCCGACCGACACCAGCACCTCGACGACGCGCACGCGCCGACGCTAGCGGGCGGCATCCATTCGGGTGGCGGGAAGTGCACACCCAGGGGCACGACGCCCTCGCCCTGGTGGGCCACTCTGCGAAATCAAGGAAATGCGGGCCGCCCAAGCGTCGATTCGGGCAAGAAGCGCGAAGAAGAGCCGCGTTTCCTTGATTTCGCAGGTGCTGACGCGCGTCGCGCTACGCCGGCTCGTTGCCCTCCAGCAGCTCGGTGACGAGAGCCGCAATGGCGCTGCGCTCCGAGCGGGTGAGGGTGATGTGGGCGAACAGCGGGTGGCCCTTGAGCGTCTCGATCACACTGGCGACGCCGTCGTGGCGACCGACTCGCAGGTTGTCGCGCTGGGCGACATCGTGCGTGAGCACCACCCGCGAGTTCTGCCCGATGCGGCTGAGCACGGTGAGCAGCACGTTGCGCTCGAGCGACTGGGCCTCGTCGACGATCACGAAGGCGTCGTGCAGCGAACGTCCGCGGATGTGGGTGAGCGGCAGCACCTCGAGGATGCCGCGCTCCACGACCTCGTCGAGCACGTTCTCGCTCACCAGGGCGCCCAGCGTGTCGAACACCGCCTGGCCCCAGGGGCTCATCTTCTCGTCCTTATCGCCGGGCAGGTAGCCGAGCTCCTGGCCGCCCACCGCGTAGAGCGGGCGGAAGACCATGATCTTGCGGTGCTGCTGCTTCTCGAGCACGGCCTCCAGTCCGGCGCACAGGGCGAGGGCGCTCTTGCCGGTTCCGGCGCGGCCGCCGAGCGAGACGATCCCCACCTCGGGGTCGAGCAGCAGGTCGATCGCAAGCCGCTGCTCGGCGCTGCGCCCGTGCAGGCCGAACACGTCACGATCGCCGCGCACCACCTTGAACCGGCCCTTGCTGATGACGCGACCGAGCGCCGATCCGCGCTCGGAATGGATGACGAGACTGGTGTTGATCGGCAGGTCCTGCACCGCGCGGCTCGACATGGTCTCGGTGTCGTACAGCTGGGCCATCTGCTCGCCGGACAGGTCGATTTCGGCCAGCCCGGCCCATCCCGAATCGACGGCGAGCTCAGCGCGGTACTCCTGGGCGGCAAGCCCGATCGAGGCGGCCTTGACCCGCAACGGGAGGTCTTTCGAGACGACGACCACGTCGAGTCCGTCGTTCGACAGGTTCAGGGCGACGGCCAGAATGCGCGAGTCGTTGTCGCCGAGCTGCAGCCCCGAGGGCAGCACCGACATGTTGGAGTGGTTCAGCTCGACCCGGAGCGACCCGCCCGCCTCGCCGACCGCGATCGGAAAGTCGAGGCGCTCGTGCTGCACCCGCAGCTCGTCGAGGTTGCGCAGCGCCTGGCGCGCGAAGAAACCGATCTCGGGGTCGTTGCGCTTGGCTTCCAACTCGCTGACCACGACCACCGGAAGTACCACGGCGTGCTCCGCGAATCGGAAGATCGCCTTCGGATCGCTCAACAGCACAGAGGTGTCGAGCACGTAGGTGCGCTCCCCCTGCTTCTGACTCGTGGAGCCGGTGGACTTCTGCAGGTGTTCGTTGAGCGCTGGCACTACCACTCCATCCCCGAGTGGCACGCGTGCAACCCGGATCCTGTTGGCGGAACGGCCAGGTTGTGTGACGGGCGAACTTATGTGGCCGCTCCGATCGGACGCCGTGCCCGATGTGACGACGCTAAGCCCGGTCGCGAGACGCCCGGGCTGCGACACGCCCGAGGCGGGTTAAGGGCAGATGAACTAGACGCTGGTGGCCGTGCCGAACGACACGAGAGCGGCCCTCAGCATGCTGAAGGTCTCGTCGTCGGTCGAGACGTGGGCGCTGAGCCGCATCCGGTTCTGGCGGGCGGTCACGGTCACGCCGTGGTTGTGCAGCGAGGCGGCGAGCACCGTGAGCTGGTCGGGCGCCGGCTCGAGAACGACGATCCCGGCGCGCTCGGCCTCGGCCCGCGGCGACGCGACCGGGATCGCGAACTCGTCGGCGATGTCGATGATCCGCGAGACGCGCTCGGCGATCCTCGCATTGATGGCCGGCACGCCCACCGCGGCGATCTCTTCGAGGGATGCCGCCAGCCGGGCCTGCGCCATCGGGTCGGGGTTGCTCACCTGGAAGGCCGCGGCCGTCGACGTCGGATCCGGCACCTCGTCCATCGGCGTGCCCACCACGTCCGTTCCGTTGAACCCCGACCAGACCGGGGTCAGGTGCTCGCGGGCGCGATCGCTGAGGGCGAGGAATCCGGTGCCCCAGCCGGCGCGCGGCCACTTCTGCCCGCCCGCGACCACGGCGTCGGCCAGGTGCCACGGGGCATCGACGACGCCGAAGCACTGCGACGCATCCACGATCAGGAGGCGGTCGCCGATCACCTGGCGGATGCCCTCCAGGTCGGCGAGATACCCGGTGCGGAAGTCGACCAGGCTGACGCCGACCGCGACGATCGAACCCGTCAGCTGCTCGCGGAGGTTGCCGGGAGTCACCCGGCCGTGGTCGGTCTCGAGCCAGTTCGGGGCGAGCACGCCGAGCGACTGGGCCGCGCGCACGGCGGCGAAGGTGAGGCTGGGGAACTCGGCGGGCGAGACGGCGACTCCCCCCGTGATGCCGAACATCACGTGCATCAGGCCCTGGCTCGTGTTCGGCTGGAAGACGACCTGATCCGGGCGGAATCCGGTGAGCGCCGCCACCGCCGCGTTCACCCGTGCGCCCTGATCCATCACGCCGTCGAGCGATCCGAAGCGCGCACGCGCCAGGGCCGAGTACTGCGCGTTGAGCTCCTCCTGCACGGTCCGACCGACCGGGCCGACGCGCGAGAAGTCGAGGTAGCCGGGCTCCTCGTCGAAGCGGGCCGCGTACTCGTCGACGGACATCGACGGGGTGGGCATCGACGCAGCGCTCGGCGAGGGGGTCATGCCTCCATCATTGCCCGTAGCGGCGGTCCCTCGTCGCATAGTTGCGGAGGGCTCTCAGAAAGTCGACCTCGCGCAGATCGGGCCCGAGGGCCTCGACGAAGTAGAACTCGCTGTGCGCGCTCTGCCAGAGCATGAAGTCGCTGAGCCGCTGCTCGCCGGAGGTCCGGATGATCAGATCCGGATCGGGCTGCCCTTGGGTGTAGAGGTGCTCGGCGATGAGCTCGGGCGTGAGGATCTCGGCGAGATCGTCGATGGTTCCGCCGCCCTTGCCGTGGCTGCGCACGATGCTGCGCATGGCATCGGCGATCTCGCGCCGGCCGCCGTAGCCGACCGCGAGGTTGACGTGCAGGCCGGTGCGACCGGTGGTCACCCGCTGCGCCTCCTGCAACCGATCGACCAACTCGATCGGCAGGCCCTCGGTCGTCCCGACATGCTGGATGCGCCAGCCGCCGTTCTCGCCCCCGCCGGCCGCCAGGTCGGTGGCGAGGTCGCCGATGATCTCGAAGAGCTGATCGAGCTCCTCTTCGGAGCGGCCCATCAGGTTGTCGGCCGAGAGCAGGTAGATCGTGACGACGCGGATGCCGAGGTCATCGCACCAGCCGAGGAACTCGCGCATCTTCTCGGCCCCGGCGCGGTGGCCATGGGCCGCCGTCTCGAGCGCCCGTTCGCGAGCCCAGCGCCGGTTGCCGTCGATGATCATCGCGACATGGTGCGGGCGGGGGGCGTCGGCGATCTGCCGCCTCAGCCGCGCCGAGTAGAGACCGTAGAGCAGGCCGGGCCGACTCGCGCTCTGAGGTTGGGCCACCCGCCCAGATTAGTCCTCCAGCCTGGGGCCCTAGGATCGGGCCATGAGCTCAGCGGGCGCCGAACCACCGAGCCACGAACCTCCCCGCGAGGGCGACGAGGGCGCCGCCCCGCCGCACGTCCCACTGGTCGACGACGCGGCCGCCTACGACGTGAAGCCCACCTGGCGCGGCTGGATCCACGCGGGCACGTTCCCGCTCGCGATCGCCGCGGGGATCGTGCTGATCTGCCTGGCCGACGGCGGCGCGGCGAAGGCCGCCTCGGCGATCTTCGTGGCGACCTCGTTGCTGCTGTTCGGCATCTCGGCGGTGTACCACCGCTTCAACTGGAAGCCGTCGACTCTGGCGGTCTTCCGCCGGATCGACCACTCCAACATCTTCCTGCTGATCGCCGGCACCTACACGCCCCTCGCGGTCACGGCACTCGTGTTCCCGAAGAACGTCATCCTGCTGTCGATCATCTGGAGCGGCACGGTGCTCGGCATCGCGTTCCGGATCTTCTGGCTGAAGGCGCCGCGGTGGCTCTATGTCGCGCTGTACATCCTGCTGGGCTGGGGCGCCATCTTGTACCTGGGCGATCTGGTCGCCGCCAACGTCGCGACCATGGTGCTCGTGCTGGTCGGCGGGCTCTCGTACACGGTGGGCGCGCTGTTCTACGCGTTCAAGCGGCCGAATCCGAAGCGCGGGGTGTTCGGGTTCCACGAACTGTTCCACGCCTGCACGGTGCTGGCGTTCCTGTGCCACTGGACGGCGATCCTGCTGCTCGTGCTGCACCCCGCTTACTAGGTGACCAGCGCCCGAGACGGGCGTCGGAGCCGGCGACGCGGCGGAGGCCGGAAGGGCGCCTGTTCTATGCCTTGTCGCGCTCGGCTGTGCCGCGCTCGGCTGTGCCGCTCTCGGCCGTGCCGCGTTCGTCTTCGAGCCGCTGACGGATCTGCGCCCGGTAGTTGACCCGGCGCATCCGGCGCACCATGTCGATGATCAGCAGGATCACGGCGATCATGATCACGACCGTGATGACGAAGCCCCAGACGCCGGGGGTCACGAGGTTCGCGTCGATGTTCGGCGACGGAGCGGGCGACGGCTCGGACGTGAACGGTCCTGCGGTGAGCAACTGCCAGAGCACGGTGCGCCTCTCGATCCCGGCCCGGTCTTCAGCAACGACCGAATAGCCTTGCTTCCAGGGTACTGCCCGCGCTCTTCCATCGAACCCGAGGACCGATGACCACCGCTCTTGACGCACGATACGGACGAACCCCCGGGCGTCGGATGCGCGCTCGCTGGCTCGCGGTGATCGTCGGCGGCGGGGTTGCCGTCGTCGTCATCGCGTGGGTGCTGTGGGCCGGCCTCCTGGGACGCACCGCATCGATCGAGACCCAGGACATCGGGGCGACCGTCATCGACGCCAGCACCATCGACCTGCGCGAACAGGTGACCGTGGATCCCGGCACCCGGGTGACCTGCAGCTTCGAGGCCCTCGACACGAAGTTCGCCATCGTCGGCTGGAAGGTCGTGCAGCTCCCCCCGGTCAGTGAGCGCAATCGGGTCGTCACCGAACGGCTCCGCACCTCCGCGCCAGCCGAGAGCGGGTTGATCGGCTCGTGCTGGCTGACCTAGGCTGAGCAGTCGCCCGCTTTTTGAGGAGTACATCCATGTCCGATCCCGTTGTCACCACCTGGCTCACCCAGGAGGCATTCGACCGGCTGTCCGCCGAGCTCGAGGAGCTCAGCGGTCCGGCGCGCGCCGATATCGCCAAGAAGATCGAGGCGGCACGCGAAGAGGGCGACCTCAAAGAGAACGGGGGCTACCACGCCGCCAAAGACGAGCAGGGCAAGATCGAGGCCCGCATCCGTCAACTGACGCAGTTGCTGCGCAACTCGACCGTCGGCGAAGCGCCCGAGAGCCACGGCGTGGTCGAGGTCGGCACCGTCGTGACCGCCACCATCGCGGGAGACTCCAGCACCTTCCTGCTCGGCAGCCGCGAGATCGCCGACGACTCGAGCGACATCGAGGTCTACCCGGCGTCCAGCCCGCTCGGCCAGGCCATTCTCGGCCTCAAGGTCGGCGAGTCGACCAAGTACACGGCGCCGAGCGGCAAAGAGATCACCGTGAAGGTGACGAAGGTCGACACCTACCGCGGGTAGACGGCCCCAGCAGCCACCGCGCCGGAGCTAGAGCTCGACCTGCGGCCGGTAGCCCTCGTCACGCAGGTGCTGCAGCACGAGTTCGGCGTGCTCGGCGCCGCGCGTCTCCATGTGGATAACGATCTCGACCTCGCTGATCTGGAGTCCGCTGCCGTGCCGGGTGTGCAGCACCTCGACCACGTTGGCGTTCGCCTCCGCGATGATCTCGGCGATCCGCGCCAACTGACCCGGCCGGTCGGGCAACGGGATGCTGACGATCAGGTAGCGCGCCGAGGCGGCAAGCCCTCGGCTGATGATGCGCTCCATGATCATCGGATCGATGTTGCCGCCGCTGAGGATCACCACGGTGGGCCCTTCGAGATCGAGCTTGCCCGCGAGAAGGGCCGCGACTCCGACGGCTCCCGCCGGCTCGACCACGAGCTTGGCGCGCTCGAGGAGCACGACGATGGCCTTGGCGGTCTCGTCATCCTCGATGGTGACGACCTCGTCGACCGTGCGGCGGATGATGTCGAAGTTCAGCGATCCGGGTCGGCCCACGGCGATGCCGTCGGCGATCGTCGGCAGGGTCGGGATGGTCAACGGGGCGCCCGCGTCGAGCGACGGCGGGTAGGCGGCCGAGTTCTGCGCCTGCACTCCGATCACGCGCACCCGGCGGCCGAGTTCGGGCGCGAGCTGGGCGAAGACCGTGGCGATGCCCGAGATCAGGCCGCCCCCTCCCACCGGTACGACGACGTTGGCCACGTCGGGCACCTGATCGAGGATCTCGAGGGCCAGTGTTCCCTGGCCGGCCACGATCTCGGGGTGGTCGAACGGCGGGATCAGCACGGCTCCGGTGCGCTGCGCGAACTCAGCGGCCGCCTGCAGGGTCTCATCGACGATCGAGCCGTGCAGCACGACGTCGGCGCCGTAGCCGCGGGTGGCCTGCAGCTTGGGCAGGGCGACGCCCAGCGGCATGAAGATGGTCGCCGCGATGCCGAGCTCGCGGGCGGCGAGCGCCACGCCCTGCGCATGGTTCCCGGCCGAGGCCGCGACCACGCCCCGAGCCTTCTCGGCGTCGCTCAACTGGGCGAGCAGGTTGTAGGCCCCGCGGATCTTGTACGAGCCGGTGCGCTGCAGGTTCTCGGCCTTGAGATGCACCGGATGCCCGAGCGTCTCGGAGAGGAACCGCGAGTCTTCCATCGGCGTGGTCGACACCACCGCCGCGACCCGCGCCCTGGCCTCCCGGATGGCCGCGAGACTCGGCCCGGGAACGGTGTCGGCCTCGACCTCAGGACGTGGCTTTGCTGCGGGCACGCCGGACACCTCTCGTCGACGGGATGACATCACTGACACGGGGATGCGGGTTCTCGCGCCAATCGCCGCGGCTCACGTATCCGATCATCACGTTGAAGGTGGCCGCCACCGGGACCGCGAACAGCGCCCCGGGGATCCCGCCGATCAGGCCGCCGGTCGCCACCGCCAGCACCACCGCGAGCGGGTGCACCCGGACGGCATTGCCCATGACGAAGGGCTGCAGCACGTGCCCCTCGAGCTGCTGCACCAGGATCACGATGCCCAGCATGATCACCGCCGGGATCGGGCCGAGGAAGACCAGTGCGACGAAGACGGCCACCGCGCCGGTGGCGACGGCGCCGACGAGCGGGATGAACGATCCGAGGAAGACCGCGATGGCGATCGGGATCACCAGCGGGAAGCCGCCTGTGAAGAGGCCGAGGACGAACGCGCCCAGGCCGATGCCCACCGCATCCACGAAAGCGACGAAGATCTGAACCTTGACGAACGTGGTCAGCGTGATCCACCCGGCCTCGCCTGCTCCGATCAGAGCCGCGCGAGCCCGCACCGGGAACAGACGGACGATCCACTGCCAGATGCCGCGTCCGTCGATCAGCAGGAAGAGAGTGGAGAAGAGCACGATCAGGAATCCGGCGAGCACGTGCCCGGCGGTGCTGCCGACCGAGAGGGCGCCGCTCAGCAGACTGGACGAGTCCTTCTGAAGACTCGCGACGACCTGGTCGACGTAGGCCGTGATGTCTGTGTCGGTCAGGCCGAAGGAGCCGGCCAGAAAGTCCCGCAGGTCGGCGTAGCGCACCACCGTCTGCTTCTGCAGCGCGGGGTAACCGCGGATGATGAACGAGATGACCAGGTAGATAAGACCGGCCAGGATCGCCAGGATGCCGACCTCGCTGACCGCGACCGCCGCCCACTTGGGCCAGTGGTGACGCCGTTGCAGCCACTGCGAGAAGGGCACGAGCAGTGCGGCGAGCAGGACCGCGATCATGAACGGGATCACGATGTCGCGCAACTGGATGAACAGGAACACGAAGACGCCGAGCACGGCGAGCACCACGAGGATGCGCCACGACCATGCCGCTGCGATGCGGATGGCGGGCGTCAACGACCTCTCGACGACCTGATCCCGCAGGTCATCCGAGCGCGGATCGTCGCGGGAAGGGGTGGCCACCGGGCCAGTCTAGGCGGCCAGAACGAGCCCCTTCATCAGCCCTTTCGGCCGGAACGTCACGATGCGATCGGCTCCGCACTGACGGCGCGGCCCCGCAGTGAGAGCTTGGCGGGCTTGCCGGGCTCTGGCTTGTCCGAGACGTCGTGCTGCACGCTCAGCAGGGTTCCGTCGTCGAGCAGCACCCGGGTGCGCCGCAGCGACCCGAGGAAGCTCGTCGTGATGACGGTGCCGCTGATCGGGCCCGAGCCGTAGACGATGTCCTCCGGACGGATGTAGGCCGAGACGGGGCCATCGGCCTGGGGCTCTCCCAGCAGGTCCAGCTTCGATCCGAGAACCGACACCACGCCGCCCGTCAGCGTGCCCGTCACCTTGTTCGAGAGGCCGACGAACTCGGCGACGAACGGCGACGACGGCGTCAGGTAGAGCTGCTCGGGAGTGCCGATCTGCTCGATGTTGCCGTTGCTCATCACCGCGACCCGGTCGGCGACCGCCAGCGCCTCCTCCTGGTCGTGGGTGACGAACAGCGTGGTGATGCCGAGCTCAGTCTGGATGCGGCGGATCTCGTCGCGCAGTTGCACGCGCACCTGGGCGTCGAGTGCCGACAGCGGCTCGTCGAGCAGCAGCACGCGGGGACGCGTGACCAGGGCGCGCGCCAGCGCGACCCGCTGTTGCTGACCTCCCGACAGCTGGTGCGCGTAGCGGCCCCCGAGGTGGCCGAGGCCCACCATCTCGAGGGCCTCCTGCGCGCGCCGGGTGCGATCCGCCGGAGCGACCTTGCGCATGCGGAGGCCGAACTCCACGTTCTCGACGGTCGTCATGTGCGGGAACAGCGAGTACGACTGGAACACCATGCCGATGTCGCGCTTGTTGACCGGGATCGAGGCGACATCCTATCCGTCGATACGGATGCGGCCCGAAGTGATCTGCTCGAGCCCCGACAGCGTGCGCAGCACGGTCGTCTTGCCGCAGCCCGACGGCCCGAGCAGGGCCACGAACTCCCCCGGCTTCATGGTCAGGTTGACGCCGGTGAGGGCGCGGCTGCTGCCGTAGTCCTTCACGACGTCGACGAGCTCGACGGTCGCCCCGGGGTGCGTCACGTACTGCGCCATGCTGTCGGTCGTGATGTCGATGGTGGTCATGGGTCAGTCCTTGGATCGGGGGCGGATGGCACCCAGCCGGCCGATGGCCAGCAGAAGCGCGAACGCCAGCAGCAGGGCGAGCAACGAGAAGATGACCGCGACGTAGGGGTCGGTGTGCTGGATCAGCACGAGCGCCGTCTGAAAGGTGGTGCGCCCCAGGAACGACGCGATCGTGTACTCCCCGAGCACCACGGCGATGGTGATGAAGCAGGCTGCCAGGATGCCGCGTCGCAGGTTCGGGATCACCACCCGCCAGAGCACCGACAGCCAGCCCGCACCCAGGGAGCGGGCCGCCTCGGTCAGCGTGACCACATCCACGCCGGCCAGGTTCACCGCGATCGGGCGGTAGGCGTAGGGCAGCGCGATGACGCCGATGGCGAAGCCGAGGGTCCAGGCATCCGATCCGAGCAGTTGCGAGAGCACCGAGTAGACCGGGATGAAGCCGACGACCAGCACCACCGTGGGGATCGTGATCGGCAGCAGACAGACGAACTCGAGCACGCGGCGCAGTTTCGGGGAGCGCAGCTCGGTCAGGATCATCACCGGCAGCAGCAGAAGCAGAATGATCGCGACCGTGATGACGCACAGGCCGAGCGAGTTCTGGATGCCGACGAACAACCCGTCGTAGGTGTACTCCGACGCCGGGTTGAACACGTCGAGGTAGTGCCCGACCGTGTAGCCGCCCTGGTTCGAGCGGAACGAGAAGATCGCCATGGCCGCGATCGGCAGCAGGAACACCACGCCGACCACGATCAGGATGACGAGACTCGTCGCCCGGGCGGGCTTCGCGCCGTAGCGCGGCGAGCGCCCGGCCCGCGCGGCGATGAACGGCTCGGCGGCCGGCCCCGCCTGCACAGGAGTCATGGACTCCTCGGGCGCCGGGCGGGTCGAGATCGCGGTCATCTCAGCGCTCCCATCGCGCGGCGCGGCGCTGAAGCACGCCGTAGGCCGACATCAGCACGACCATGACCACGATCATCCCGAGGGCGATCACGCCCGCCTCGTTCTCGTGGCCGATCACGGTCTCGCTGGTGAGCGCGCGCTGGATGTCGAGGGGCCAGATCCCGCCCTGGCTGATCAGCGCGGCCGCGGTGGCGAATGACGAGAAGGCGTTGGCGAACAGCAGGATCATGCAGCCGAAGAACGCCGGCGCGAGGATCGGGAAGCCGACCTTGCGCCAGTAGGTCCAGCGGCTGCCGCCGAGGGTCGCGACGGCCTCGCCCCACGCGGGTTTGAGGCCCTCGAGCGCGGGCATGAAGGTGAGCACCATGAGCGGGATCTCGAAGTACAGATAGACCAGGGTCAGGCCGGGCACCGTGTAGATCGGCGACGACACCGAGTTCTCGCCGAACAGCTGCTTCAGGATGAGGATGAGCAGCCCCTGGTTGCCGATCGTCGCGATGAAGGCGAAGGCCAGCATGACGCCTCCGAACTGGGCCAGCACACTGGCCGCGGAGTCGACGATGGTGCGCAGCCAGCCATCCGAGTTCATGCCGAGCATGGCGTAGCAGATCAACGCGCCGATCACGGCGCCGAGGATGGCGCTGGCGGCCGAGAGTCCGAGCGAGCCCACCAGGTCTTTGAGGATGACCGGGTCGCCGAACGCCGAGAAGTTCGAGAGGGTGAACGCGCCGCCCGGGGTGAAGAAGCCGCTGGCGACGGCGAGCACCGCGGGGATGCCGAGGAAGAGGATCGCGTACACCGAGAACGGGATCAGCCCGATCCATCCGGTGCCGGAGCGCGCGCCGCGGCGCCGGGGGGTGACCCCGGCGCCGCGGTTCGATGCGAGAGCAGTCATCAACCGACCGCAGCAGCCCACTTCGAGCTGAGCAGCGTCGCGGCCTGGGTGGCCTGGTCGGCGGTCAGCTGCACGAAGTTCTTCGGCGCGGCGCCGACCTTGTTCAGGGTCGCCTCGTCGACGGTCTTGGCCTTCTGCATGGCGGCGAGCTGAGCCGGGTAGGCGCCTGCCGCGAGGTAGAGGTTCTGCACCTCGGGGGTGTAGAGGTACTCCTCCCACAGACGCGCCGCGGCCGGGTTGGGCGCGTCGGCGTTGATCGTCTGGTTGTAGTAGCTGCCGAGTCCGGCGCCCGGGAGCACCACGGTCTTCCAGTTGGGGTTGCCCGACGAGCCGGCGGCCGGGCCCCAGGCCACGTTGTTGAAGCTCCACTGGATGACGACCGGGGTCTCACCCGAGGCAACGGTCGCCTGCGTGGGCAGGGTCGAGAGGAAGTTGCCCGCCTGCTTCAGCTTCTGGAAGAAGTCGATGCCGGGCTGGATGTTGTCCGCCGAACCGCCGGACTGCAGCGCCGCCAGGTAGACGGCCGACGCGGCCTCGTTGGCCGCGGTCGGGTCGCCCTTGATCGCGACCGAGTTCTTGAAGCCCGACCCGAGCAGGTCGTCGATCTTCGTGATGCCGTTCGGGAACTTCTTGGTGTCGTAGCCGATCGACATCAGACCGGTGTAGTCGTAGTACCAGAGGCCGTCGGCGTCCTTGTAGGCGTCCGGGATGTCGCCCCAGGTCTGCACCTTGTAGGGCGCGAGCAGGTCGAGGTTCTGGTCCATGACCGCGGTGCCGATGTCGAAGACGTCCGGAGCGGTCGACTGGCCCTTCTGGGCCTTGGCGGCCGCGACCTCGTCGGCGCTGGAGCCGTCGGGGTTCTCCGAGTTGATCTTGATGCCGGGGTACTTCTTCTCGAAGCCCTGGATGATCCGGCCGTAGTTGGCCCATGACGGCGGAAGGGTGATCACGTTGAGGTGACCCTCTTTGTTCGCCGCGGCGACGAGTCCGTCCATGCCGCCGAAGTCGGCGACGCTGGTCGCCTTCTGGGCCTCGGCCAGGGTGAGGGTCTTGGTGCTGCCCGTGCCGCTGCCGGCCGTGCCCGCGCAGGCGGTGAGGGCGAGCGCCGCGGCGGCCAGAACGGCTGCTCCGGCCAGGTAACGCGTCTTCATGGAATGTGTTCCCTTCCCATGGACTCGCCCTCGGTCGTCCGCGCTATGGGGCGGACTCTCGGATCCCGGGGGCGATCCTGGCTCAGACTGAGCGGCGCGGGTAACGCGGCGGGCAAAGTCAGGTGAACGATCGGGGCCGTTCAGAAGACCGTGTGATGTCAGAACGCGGCGAAGGTCTTCTCGGCCAGGCCCAGCGAGATCGTCATGCCGACACCGCTCGTCACGATGGCCGCGGTCACGCCGGGCCCCGCATCGGCGACCACGAAAGGCTGCTGCGGGCTAGAGGCGTAGACGCCCTGCCAGCGCTCCACGACGCGCAGTCGGGCGACTCCGAGGATCTGCGCGACCGCGTCGAGCAGCGTGGTCGAGACCGTCTCGGCCAGGAAGGGGTCCTGGGTCGTGCCGTAGCGGTGCGAGTCGCCCACGATGAGGGTGCCGTCCGGGCGTTGGGTGAACATGACGTTCGCGACGATGTCGACGAGCTCCGGATGCTGGGCGGCCATCTCGACGCGCAGCGCGGCCGCGGCATCCGTCTCGGCGAACGCGGGATAGCGCAGCATCGAGGTCCCGGTCAGCACGGCCGGGCCGAGGACGAGCCCGCCGGGCGCCTCGACCCTGGCCATCTGCAGCGCGCACCGCTCGACCCGGTACCGCTCGGCCAGGTCGGGAGAGAGCAGGTCGAGGTCGTGCCCGACGCAGAGGATCGTGCGCGCGGCGCGGAAGTCGCCGCGCGTGGTGCGCACCACCCCGTCGTCGGCGCCGAGATAGCTGGTGCGCCACGAGAACTCGACGCCCGGCTGTTCGGCCAGCCACGCGGCAAGGGCGCCCACCGCTTCGCGCGGGTCGACGCGCAGGTCGTCGCGCAGCAGGGCGCCGCCGCGGATCGTCGGGTCGGGCGCTGCGCCGAGCTGCCGCCGCGCGTCGTCGGCGGTCAGCAGCTGCACCTGCCCGCTCTCGCGGGAGCCGGCGAGTTCGTCGAGCACCGCGGACTCGGAGGCCGTTCTGGCGATCGCGAGAGCCCCCGACTCGACCACGAACAGGCCCGCGGCCCGCCCGTACTTGAGCCACTTCTCGCGCGCCACGAGCGCGAGCTCGGCGAGTTCGCCGGTCTGCGCCGTCACGCAGGCGTGCCCGAAGTTGCGGATCGACGCACCGACCGCTCGGGCATCCCGCTCGATCACGGTCACGCTGAGGCCGCGTTCGACCGCCGCGATGGCGTGCGAGAGGCCGGCGATTCCGGCCCCGACGACCAGGACGTCCGAGGTGCGCGCGGTGTTCATCGCAGGCACTCTCGCGTGCGACGCGTCCGGCAGGCAAGCCGATCCCCCGGTGATCGCCGCCTCGTTGCCGGATGTTCACCGTCCCGTTGCCGCGCCGGGTCATGCTCGCCTGATGATCGACTTGGTCGCCCTCGACATGGCCGGAACCACCATCGACGACCGCGGGGCCGTCTACGTGGCCTTGCGGCGCTGCGTCGAAGAGACCGGCGCCGTCGTGGCGACCGAGGACCTGCAGCACTGGATGGGCACCGACAAGGTCGAGGCCATCACGGCCCTGATGCGGCTGGGTCGAGTGCCGGCCGACGAGAAGGCGGTGGCGGCGGCGTTCCGCCGCTTCGGCGCCCTGCTCGACGAGTTCTATCTCGAGTCTCCGCCGGTCGCGCTGCCCGGGGTCGAAGACGCCTTCGCCATCCTGCGCGACCGCGGCGTGCGGATCGCCCTCACCACCGGATTCGACGACGCCGTCGCCCTGCCGCTGCTCGACTCGCTGGGCTGGAAGGTCGGCCCCGACGAGCTGCTCGACGCGGTGGTCACCACCTCGCAGGTGCGGGCCGGGCGGCCGGCGCCGTACCTCATCCATCACGCCATGGAGCTGACCGGGGTCGACGACGTGCGTCGCGTGCTGGCGGCGGGCGACACCATCGTCGACCTGCAAGCCGCCTGCAACGCCGGCGCGATCGCCGTGGGCGTGACGACGGGAGCGCTGAGCCGTGACGACCTGGAGCGCCACCCGCACGACTACGTGCTCGACGGGGTCGTCGAGATCCCGGAGCTCGACGAGGCGCGGGTCTGACGTCGGTCGACCGCCATACAGTCGACGTGTGCCCGACTCCCTCTCGCCTGCGTCGGCGCGCCGCATCGCTCTCGCCGCTCAGGGGTTCGGGCGACCGCGACCGGATGCCGTCGGCACCCGGCAGCTGAACCAGCTGATCCAGCGGCTCGGCCTGCTGCAGATCGACTCGGTCAACGTCTTCGAGCGCAGTCACTATCTGCCGGTGTTCGCCCGGCTCGGGCGCTATGACAAGGCGCTGCTCGACCGGCTGACCTTTGCGCGGAGCGGGCCGTACACCGAATACCTGGCGCACGTCGCCACCTTCATCCCGACGGTCGATCTGCCGTTGTTCGGGTTCCGCAAGCAGCGGATCCGCGCGAAGTACGCGCAGCATCCCTGGGTCCTCGCCAACCGCCAGATGCTCGACTGGCTGCTGGCCGAGCTCGCCGACAAGGGTCCGCTGGCGGCCAGCCGCTTCGAGCATGTCGAGAACGTGCGCAAGGGCCCCTGGTGGGGCTGGAGCGACGTGAAGCAGGGCCTGGAGTTCCTGTTCGAGTGGGGCGACGTCGTCTCGGCGGGGCGGCGCAACTTCGAGCGCGTCTACGCCCTGCCCGAGCAGCTGCTCCCTCGCGCTCTGCTCGACGTGCAGATCGAGAAAGAGGTCGCGCTGCTCGAACTGGTGCGCCGCAGCATCCGCGCGCTCGGCATCGGCACGGTCGGCGACGTCGCCGACTACTACCGCCTCTACCACGCCGAGGCCACGGCCGCACTCGACCTGCTGGTCGACTCCGGCGAAGTGCGTCGCGTGACCGTGCCGGGCTGGAACGCGCCCGCCTACTTGGATGCCGCGGCACGCGTGACCCGGCGGATCGAGACGGCCGCGCTGCTGTCGCCCTTCGACCCGGTCGTCTGGGAGCGGGATCGCGCGCTGCGGATGTTCGGCTTCCACTACCGGATCGAGATCTACACGCCCGCGCCGAAGCGCGTCTACGGCTACTACACGCTCCCCGTGCTGGTCGACGAGGCCCTCGTCGGCCGCATCGACCTCAAGTCGGACCGGCAGAACGGCGTGCTGCGCGTGCAGTCCGCCTGGCACGAACCGGGCGCGCCGGCCGGCATGGAGGAGCGGCTGGTTGCGCTGCTGCGCGAGACCGCCGCCTGGCAGGGGCTCGACGCGATCGAGGTGACGGATCGCGGCGACGCGGCCCGCACGCTGGCGGCAGCACTCGGAACGACCACGACTCAACCCGCGGGGCTTCGGCCGTCGTAGGGGGAGGACGCGGCTTGTCGACCGCCCGGGGCTAGAGCCGGGTCGCGTTGTTCTCGAGGCGCGCGATCCGGTCGGGGATCGGCGGGTGCGTGCTGAAGAGGCGGCTCATGACCCCCGGCCGATTCGGGTCGGCGATCCACATGTGCGCCATGCTCGAGTTGGTGCGCGTGACCGGCTGGAAGTTGGTCTGCAGCTTGGCCAGCGCGCTCTCGAGGCCCTCGGGATCGCGGGTCGTCAGCGCGCTGGTCGCGTCGGCCAGATACTCGCGCTGCCGCGAGACGGCGGCCTGCACCACGGCGGCCGTGAGGGGCGCGAGGATCGCGGCGACGAGTCCGATGGCGATCACGACCAGGAAGGCCGGGCCGCCCAGGTTGTTGTTGCGGCTGCGCCCGCCCCAGAAGATCATCCGGAAGATGATGTCTGAGATGAGGCCGATCGCGACCACCAGGCCGAAGACGATGAGTGAGACCCGGATGTCGTAGTTCTTGACGTGACCCATCTCATGGGCCATCACGCCCTCGAGCTCGCGATCGGTCATCAGGTCGAGCAGGCCGGAGGTCGCGCACACCGCGGCGTGCTCCGGGTCGCGGCCGGTCGCGAAGGCATTGGGCGCCGGATCGTTGATGATGTAGACCTTGGGCATCGGCAGGCCGTCGGTGATCGCGAGGTTCTCGACGATCCGGTAGAGCCGCGGGTTGTCGGCCTTCTGGATCTGCCGCGCGCCGCTGAGCGCCAGCGTCTCGGAGCCCGCGACGAAGTACTGGAAGATCGCGTAGGCCAGGGCAATCGCGAAGACGACCACGGCGATGGTCCAACTGTTGTAGATCCAGGCCACGAGCACGCCCAACCCGCCGATCACGATCAGGAAGATCGCGATGATGAAGACGGTGTTGCGCTTGTTCGCGGCGATCGCGCTATACATGCGATGCCACGGCCGACTGGATTAGAACTGCACCTTCGGCGGCTCGGCCACCGACGACGCGTCATCGACCTCGAAGAAGTCGCGCTCCTTGAAGCCGAGCCCCCGCACGAACAGCGTGTTCGGGAACGTCTTGATCTTCGTGTTGAGATCGCGAACCCCGCCGTTGTAGAACCGGCGCGACGCCTGGATCTTGTCTTCGGTGTCGACCAGCTCGGCCTGCAACTGCAGGAAGTTCTGGTTCGCCTGCAGCTGCGGGTAGGCCTCCGAGACCGCGAACAGGCTCTTCAGAGCGCCCTGCAGTTGATTCTCGGCGGCGGACGCCTGCGCGGGCGTCGTGGCGTTGATCGTCGCGGCACGCGCCTGGGTCACGTTCTCGAAGACCGAGCTCTCGTGCGCCGCGTAGCCCTTGACCGCCTCGATCAGGTTGGGGATCAGGTCGGCCCGCCGCTTGAGTTGCACGGTGATGTCGCTCCATGCCTCGTCGACGCGGACGTTGGAGCGGACGAGTCCGTTGTAGGTGGCGAGCAGGTAGATGCCGATGATCGCCACGAGGGCGACGATGACGATGACGATGACGACAAGTGCGGTACCCATGCGGATCATCTTATGGTGGCGTGCGTTCTGCAGCCTATGGAATGGCTCGATGCTTGCTGTGAGGCGTCAGCACGGGTGGTGGACCTCGCCATGGGATGCTGAAGCGGTGACCGCCGCCACCGATGCCCTCGACCGCCTGACCGCGGTTGTGCCCGACTTTCCGAGCCCGGGCATCCTGTTCCGCGATCTGACACCCGTGTTCGCGGATGCCGCGGCGCTGCGCTTGGTCATCGACGAGTTGATCGCCCCGTTCGCCGGGTCGTTCGAGGTGATCGCCGGCGTGGAGGCCCGCGGATTCGTGCTGGCAGCAGCAGCAGCCGTGATGGCGGGTACCGGCGTCGTCATGATCCGCAAGGCGGGCAAACTGCCGCGGCCGACGGTGAGCCGTCATTACGCCCTGGAATACGGCACGGCGACGCTCGAACTGCACAGCGACGAACTGCCGGCGGGCACCCGGGTGCTGCTCGTCGACGACGTGCTGGCCACCGGCGGCACGATCGAGGCGTCGCTCGGGCTGCTCGCCGATTCCGGGCTGGTCGCCGCCGGGGTCTCGGTCGTGCTGGAGCTCAGCGCCCTGAGCGGGCGCGCGCGGATCGGCGGTGTGCCCTTTCACGCACTGCAGCAGGTCTAGCAGGGCGGCTCCGGCTCGCGACGAATCCGCTGCACTTCGCGCAGCCAGCCGAACGAGCGCTTGGGCGTTCGCGTCAGGGTGTCGAAGTCGACGTGCACCAGGCCGAACCTCTGCGTGAATCCCGCCGCCCACTCCCAGTTGTCGAGCAGCGACCAGACGTAGTAGCCCCGCACGTCGACCTCGGAGCCCACGGCCGCGGTCAGGTGCGCGGCGAGGTAGGCCACCCGCTCGCCGTCGTCGACCTGGCCGTCGTCGCCGACGGCATCCGGATAGCTGGCGCCGCCCTCGGTGATCTCCACCGGCGGCAGCGATGATCCGTAGCGCTCGTGAAGCTCGGCGAGCATCACGGCGAGCTGGTCGGGGGCTACCGGCCAGCCGAATCCGGTGACCGGGTATTCGGGCCATGGGGAGAGGTGGAAGGGGACGGAGCGCATCGCCTCGGCGTCGCCGTCCGGCGACGATCCGGAGAGGTCGGGGCCGGCCGCGACGCGCGAGGGGAAGTAGTAGTTGAGCCCGTAGAAGTCGAGCGGCTGGGCGATCGTGGACAGGTCGGCGCGGCTCATCCGGGAGAGCCAGCGGATGGCCAGCCGCTCGGCGATCGGCACACCGGCGGGCAACTCGGGCCGGTGGCCGAGCAGCACCGGATCGGCGAACAGCCGGTTGAGCACGAAGTCGAGCACTCCGGCCACCGCCCGATCGTCTGGCGACTCGCTCGCCGCCGACACCGGCGAGTGGGCGTTGGTGATGCCGATGCGGCCGCGCACCGGGACCGCCCGCAGCGCCTGCACCGCGAGGCCATGCGCGCGCAGCAGCTGCCGCGCCGCCGGGATCGCGCGGAACAGCCGACTGCGCCCCGGGGCGTGGATGCCGAGGGCGTAGCCGTCGAGGGTCACGGTCACGGGCTCGTTGATGGTCACCCAGTCGGCCACGCGGTCGCCGAATGCCGCCCCCGCGATCGAGGCGAACTCGGCGAAGCGCTCGGCGGTGTCGCGGCGCAGCCAGCCGCCGCGCCGCTCGAGCGGAGCCGGGGTGTCCCAGTGGAAGAGGGTCGCCGTCGGCCGGATGCCCACCTCCAGCAGGGCATCGAGCAGCCGGTCGTAGAACGCGATGCCCTTCGGGTTCGCCGGCCCGGAGCCGTCCGGCTGGATCCGCGGCCACGCGATCGAGAAGCGGTAGGCGTCGACGCCCAGTTCGCGCAACAGCGCGACGTCTTCGGCCATCCGGTGGTAGTGGTCAGTCGTGACGCGCGGTGTCGACCCGTCGAGGATCCGGCCCGGCTGCTCGGCGAACTCGTCCCAGGTGGAGGGCCCGCGGCCGTCCACGGCGGCGGCGCCCTCGATCTGGATCGCCGCCGTCCCCGCCCCGATCGTGAAACCGGCCGGCAGCAGGGCGGCGATCGCCCGCGGATCGGTCGGCCCCGATCCGCCGGGATGCGCCGCCGCGGTCACGCGCCGAGCACCCGCTC
>DASTNC010000024.1:0-47082 GCA_035721225.1 Pseudolysinimonas sp. | reverse complement strand
TCGAAAGACGCCACAACCGGGCGAACCCCACCGGAGAAATCGCCGGCTGGAAAGCTATCCTGAACACACTCGCAATGACCTACGGCGACCGCCTAGGACTCAACTAGCCGATGCCAGTTACACAAGAAAACAGACAGACCCTATCGAGGACCTATCCGGTCGTAGCGCATTTGCGCAAGTGCGCCGAGAGAGATCCCCGTCAACTCCGCGACTGCGGCCGGCGTCATGAAATCGTCGTCCATTGCCATACCTCCGTAAATATGACGTTCTTATAGGTTGTGGTGCGTCAATATCACGTATAGCATCATTCTGTAGTTTTCGCGCGTCTTCGACCCTTAGTCTGTGAAAATGGCGCACTATTCGTCGGAGAGAAGCCTTGGAGCCCGCGTTGCGGCAGCGCGGCGTGCTCGTGGCTACCGCACGTTGAAGGAACTGGCAGCGGCTTTGGAGGGCACTGGATTGACTGCGTCGATACTTCAAAACATCGAGTTGGATCGTCGAGCCAATATCGACATCAGCCATGTGCTGAATCTCGCGAGGACGCTCGAAGTGCCGGTGAGCTACTTACTCGCACCTATGGCACGTCCTGGCGACATCGTCGACCTCCCCAACTTGGGTGCCTCGTTCAAGAACATGACCGCCTCCGAGTTCGACGCATGGCTGAGTGCGATTCCCAACGCTTCCTACACCGCAGGGAGCGCCGCAGAGCGGACAGATCGAGCCGAGCTCCAAGCGCTGCGTGAACTTCAGACCGCGCGGCGCGAGCTCTATCGGCTCGAGGCAATCGCAGGGATGGAAGAGTTCGGCGATGAATCGGAAGCGTTGCGCGAAGACTCGCGGATGAAACGCGCTCAGTTGCGCTCCCGAATCGACGGACTGCAAAAGTTCCTAGCCTCCGACGGCTGGGAGGTGTAGCGCGCGGCGCGACCGATGGGGACAATCCATCCGTACGAGACGACTAACGGCCGGCGCTATCGCGTCGCCTACCGAAAGCCCGACCGCTCGCAGGGCACCAAGCGGGGCTTCCGCACGAAAAAGCAAGCGGAGCTCTACCTCGCCACGATCGAGGTCTCCAAGTCACAAGGCGACTACATCGATCCCGCCGCCGGGCGAGTCACCATCGATCGATACGGCACGGAGTGGATGCGCGGCCTTTCGCACCTCAAGCCATCCGCTCGGCGCTCCATTGATAGCGCATGGCGCACATGGGTCGGCCCCCGTTGGGGGAAATGGCCCCTTGTGAGCATCAAGCACAGCGACGTTAAGGCCTGGGTCAGCGACATCAGCGCCGAGAGAAGCGCGACGACCACTGCGCGTGCCTACGGTGTGCTCGCATCCATCCTCGACAGCGCGGTTCTGGATCGCCGGATTCACTCGAATCCTGCTCGGGGAGTGAAGCTTCCCCGAAAAGTACGGGCTCGAAAGGTCTACTTGTCCCACGAAAAAGTGGAACTCCTCGCCGAGGAGGCTGGGGACTTCGCCGCCCTGGTGTACCTGCTTGCATACACGGGAATGCGTTGGGGTGAGGCTTCTGCACTTCGGATCCGGGATGTCGACTTGATTCGTCGGCGGGCCAGCATCGTCGACAACGCAGTCGCGGTAGGGGGTCAGATCGTCGTCGGATCCCCGAAGACACATCGGGTGCGTAGCGTTCCGTTCCCTAAGTTTGTCGCGCGGCTCCTAACCGACCAGATGCAGGACAAAGGCCCCGACAATCTCCTCTTTGGAGATGGTGAACGTCACCTCGCGCTGCCCCACTCCCGACAGGGGTGGTTCGCTCAAGCGGTAAGACGGGTCCAGGCGCGAGATGAGTCGTTCCCCAGGCTGACGCCGCACGAGCTCCGCCACACCGCCGCCAGCCTCAGCGTCGCGGCCGGCGCGAACGTGAAGGCTGTCCAGCGGATGCTGGGACACGCGTCAGCGGCCATGACTCTCGACATCTACGCAGACCTCTTCGACGATGACCTCGACGGCGTCGCCGATGCGCTCGAGGCAGCGCGCGCCAAGGCTCTCAGTGGTGTGGCGTGACAACACCGATTGACCCCCTTTCGATCACCTCGACGGCTGCTCGATCACCTCGGGTGTTGTCAAATTGTTGTCAAAACCACTGTTCTCACGAGAAAAAACCCCGGAGATCGCTGAGATTCCGGGGTTTTTCAGTGGCGGTACCGGTGGGATTTGAACCCACGGATGGCTTGCACCATCACATGTTTTCGAGACATGCTCCTTCGGCCGCTCGGACACGGTACCGGGAGCGAGTTTAGACCAGACCACGCGGCAGTTCGCACACGAGGGGCGAGCGCACCCGGGTCAGGACCGCATCCCCGGAGTCTCAGCTCTCCGGGGATGCGGTGGTCTGGGTTGCGGCGGTCAGCGCTCAGAGGTCGAGAGTCAGGCTACTGCTGCCGCGCGAGACGCAGGGGAACATGACGCCCAGTTCGTCCTTGTCGGCATCGTCGAGCACCGAGTCGCGGTGTTCGGGAACCCCCGCGAGCACCCGTGTCTCGCAGCTGCCGCAGACGCCCCGACGGCACGAGGCGACCATCGGGATCCGGTTCTCTTCGAGCACCTCGAGCACGCTGCGGTCGGGGGGCACCGTCAACCGCACGCCGCTGCGCGAGCATTCGATCTCGAGCGGACCCGCGATCATCGGCGGGCGCGTCACCGGGACGAAGTGCTCGGCGTGGAAGTGAGCCGGATCCGCGGCCGCCCGGACGGCCTCGATCAGAGTCTCCGGGCCGCAGCAATACACCTCGCCGCCCAGTCGGCGCACCACCGAGGCGACATCCAGGCGGTCGGGATGCTCGTCCCGGGCGTAGACGAGCACCTGCTGCGGGTACTGCTCGAGCAGCTCAGCCAAGTAGGCCATGGTGCTCCTGCTGCGCCCGAGGTAGAGCAGCCACCAGTCGCGACGAGCGGGAAGCGACTCGATCATCGACCGGATCGGGGTGATTCCGATGCCGCCCGCGACGAAGAGGTACTGGGTGGCATGCACCAACGGGAAGTGACTGCGGGGTTCCCACACCGAGACGACCATGCCCGGCTTGAGGATGTCGTGCACCCAGGCGGAGCCGCCTCGCGACTGCCGGTCCCTGAGCACCGCGATCTCGTAGAACCCGCGTTCCGCAGGATCGCCGCAGAGCGAGTACTGCCGGGTCTCCCCGCCCGGCAGCTGCAACGTCAGGTGGGATCCCGGGTGCCAGGGCGGCAGCTCGGCGCCCCCCAGGGGCACGAGCCGCACACCTCGCACGCCGTCGGCGAGCCATGCCATCCCGCCCACGATCATGGTCATCACACCGGGCGCCATGCCCGGCGCCTCGATCCTGGGCGGAGTGCGCTCAACGATCGCGCTGCCCGCTCCCCCGGCGGGTGGCGGTGAGGACGTCTGGCTGCCCATGACGATCCGCACCACGATCGCGATCGCGGTCAACGAGATGATGAACACCGAGACGGCCAGATACCACCATCGCCCGGCATCCGTGCCCGATAGCCCGGCGTGGAACGCGATGAGGAGCACCGCGCCATAATTGGCGTAGTGGAGGCCCTTCCAGAACCGCGGGGGAAGCCGATCGCGCAGCAACGACGAGCCGTAGACGACCACCAGCAGGTAGAACGCGATGATGCCGAGCGCCACCGGAATCGTGCGATAGAGGGAGTGGCCGGGGATGAGCAGCTGCCCCGGAGTGAAGTGCAGCCAGCCATCGAGCATGAGCGAAACCATGTGCACGGCGACGCCCAGCAGCGCCAGGCTGCCGAAGTAGCGGTGCAGGTCTTGCAGATGGCCGGGGCTGTCGACCTTGCGGAAGATGCGGGTCGACAGCAGAACGCCCCAGACGACCGAGAGCGACATCAGCGCCCAGGCGATGATCGCGCTCGAGCGCGTCACGTACCACCAGATGTGCGGGTCGTTCACCGGTAGCCCTCCCAGTTGCGCGTGCTGCGGAGTTCGCCGGATATGGTGATGACCAGTCCCGCGGCGTTTCGGGTGGGCAGCCACTCGAGAAAGCCCTCGGGGGGCGGAACGAACGCCGCTTTGGTGAGGACCTCGGCGCGGGCACCGGTATTCGCGATCACGGTCGCCGTCGCCAGGCCGGTGCGGGCGGGCATCAGCGTGCGGGGGTCGAGCAGGTGATGGCGGGTCTCGCCGTCGACCGTCCAGGCTCGGCGCCGGGTTCCCGAGGTCGCGACCGCTCCCGAGGCGATACGGATGATGTCGAGGTGCGTCGACGGATCATCGGGGTGCTCGATCCCGACCGTCCAGGCGCAGTCGATCGGCCCGGCCCCGGCCGCCACCAGGTCGCCGCCGATCTCGATCAGGGCTCCGGATGCGCCGCGCTCCAGGGCGCGCTGCGCGAGCAGATCCGTCGCGAGGCCCTTGCCGATTCCGCCGGCATCCAGGGTCATCCCCGCCGGCAGACGAACCCACCGACCTCGGATCTCGATGTCCGCCGGATTGCCGCCGGGGGCGGTCCCCGAGGGGATCGCGCTTGCCCGGCCGGGGTGGACAACGGACTCTCGGTAGCCGGCACCGACCAGTGCCGGAAGCAGGGTGGGGTCGAAGGCGCCTGCCGTCTCGATATACCCGCGCTGCATCGCCTGGATCAGCCCCACGGTTGCACTGTCGACCTCCAGGCCGTCATCGCCCGCCGCATTGAGCCGGCTGAGCTCGCTGTCGGGGAGGAACCGGGACCAGAGGCCCTCGAGCCGGTCCAGCTCCTCTGCCAGTTCGTCGAGGAGACCGCCGGGCGCATCGATGACGGTCATCGTCGCCCGCCCGCCCATGGCGGACATCCCCCTCGACTCGATCACTGTGCGGTGCTGTCAGCCGGACGCGCCGGTCGAGGCGGTGGGAGGAGCGGGAGCGGGAGCCGGCTGGGGAGCCACGGGAGCAGCCGGCGCGGCCGGCGCCTGTGCGACCGGGGCGGGCGCCGGAGCCGGCACGGCGGCAGGAGGCGCGGACGGGGCGCTGGACGCAGTGGCACTGGGTGTCGCCGAGGGCGTGGCGGCCGCAGGAGCCGGAGTGGCCGCCCCCGACACCGGCGTCGCGGACGCCGTCAGCTGATAGCCCGCGATCATGCCGACGAAGGCGACCGCGGTGGCGGTTCCGACCAGGGCGCGCGCGCCCGCCGCCGGGTGAGTACTAGTCATCCGAGCCGTGGCCGTCGGAGCCGGAGTCGGAGCCGCCGTCGTCGCCCGACTCGGTGTGAGTGGGGCTGGGCGACGACGAGGTGCTGTGCTCGCCGCTGTCGTCGCCGGACTTCGGGGCGGTGCTGGGCTCGGCGGGCTCCGCGGTCTCGGACGGCTCAGGAGTCGCGGTCGACGTCGGGTCGTCCGAGCTGGGCTCCCCGGACGGCGTGGCCGTGGGGTCGAGGACGGTCGGCGCCGTGCCGAGGTTGGTCTGGCTGAAGCTTGCCAGCGTTCCCGCGTTGACGGCCATGGCGGCTCCGGCGGTGCCGAGCACTCCGACGATGGACAGGGCGATGACGATCGGTGTCTTCATGCCTTCGACGTTAGGGAACGGACTCCGAAGAGCGCTCCCGCGGATACCCAAGAAACAGCCAAGATCGAGCAAGGCGCTCTGCGGCGATCCCGGGTCGTGCCCTCACAATGGACCATGCGCGTGCTGCTGATCGAAGACGACCCCGCGGTCGCCGCGGGCATCGTCGATGCCCTGACGGGAGCCGCGCACGAGGTGCGGCACGAGAGCACGGGCGCCGGCGGGATCCGGGCTGCGCGGGATGACTCCCCCGACCTGGTCGTGCTCGACCTCGGCCTGCCCGACCTGGACGGCACGGACGTCTGCCGCGCCATCCGCGCGGAGTCCACCGTGCCGATCATCGTCGTCAGCGCACGCAGCGAAGAGATCGATCGGGTACTCGCGCTCGAGATGGGCGCCGACGATTTTCTGGTCAAGCCGTTCGGAGTGCGCGAGCTGATCGCGCGGATCCGAGCGGTGACGCGCCGCACGATGGGTGACGGGCAGGCCTCCGCCCCCGCGCCGACCGAGCGACGCCTCGGGCCGCTGCTGATCGATCTGCGCGGTCAGCGGATCTGGGTCGACGACGTGCCGGTGCACCTGACGACGACCGAATACCAGTTGCTGCTGTTCCTGTCGCAGGAGCCCGGCGCCGTTCGCCCGCGCTCCGACATTCTTCGCGAGGTGTGGCAGACCGAGTGGTTCGGCGCCACGAAGACCCTCGACGCGCATGTGGCCGCCCTGCGCAAGAAGCTCGGATCGCCGGCCTGGATCGAGTCGGTGCGTGCGGTCGGCTTCCGCTTCGAGATCCCGGCATGACCTGGCGATTCATGCTCGCCCTGATGGGGGTGACGGCGGTCGTGCTCGCTGTGCTGCTCATCCCGATCAGCGGCTATCTCGCGCAGAGCGAGCACGACCGGATCACCACGGCGCTCGAGCGCGACGCGTTCGTGCTCGCGGGCAGGTCCGAGGCGTCGCTGGCGACCCCGAGCGCATCGGCCTCCGCGGCGATCACCGAGCTGACCCGCCAGTACCGAGACGCGAGCGCGGGCGCCCGCGTGGTGATCGTCGACAGCACCGGGACGGCGATCGTGACCAGCGACGACGACCCGGTCGCCGTGGGGTCGTCGTATCTGTCCCGCCCCGAGATCGCGACCGCGCTCGAGGGTCAGACCGCCAGTGGAACGCGATACTCCCAGACCCTGTCGCTCGAGCTGCTCTACGTGGCGGTCCCGGTGCTCAACGGCGACCGAGTGCTCGGCGCGGTGCGCCTCACCTACCCGGCTCAGGTCGTCACGGATGCCTCGACCGCCAAGCTCGGCGGCCTCGCCATCGTTGCGCTCACGACCGTGCTGCTCGCGGGCGCCATCGGGTGGATCCTGTCGCGGTCCGTGACTCGGCCGCTGCGCCGGCTCACCGAACTCACAGAACGGTTCGCCGAGGGGGATCTGGCGGTGCGGGCGGAAGAGAGTGCGGGTGCGCCTGAACTCCGTTCGCTCTCCCGGTCGTTCAACGCCATGGCGGAGCGGCTCACGGCGGCTCTCGATCAGCAGCGACGATTCGCCGCCGACGCCTCGCACCAGCTGCGCACGCCGCTGACGGCTCTGCGGCTCCGGCTCGAGCGGGCTCGGCAGCTGGTCGGCGTGGAACCCGGCGAAGCCGTGGAGCGGATCGCTGCGGCCGAGACCGAGACCGACCGCCTCGAGACCCTGGTCGAAGGACTGCTGCAGCTCAGTCGCAACGAAGGCTCGATCACCTCGATCGGCCAGGTGGATGTCGCTGCGATCGCCCGCGAGCGGGTCGAGCAGTGGCGCCCGCTCGCCGAGGAGCGCGGGCTTGCGCTCGACTACCGGGGGCCGGACGCGGCGATCGTGCTCGCGGCCCCATCGGCGGTGGAGCAGATCGTCGACAACTACCTCGACAACGCGATGAGCGTCAGCGGCGCGGGCGAGACGATCGAGGTCCGGCTCGAGCACAGCATCCATTCCAGCACCGTCCACGTGCTCGACCGCGGCCCCGGGATGTCGCCGGAGGGCCTCGAGCGGGCGTTCGACCGCTTCTGGCAGGGGCGGTCCGACGGCAGCGGGAGCGGACTCGGCCTGTCGATCGTCCGCCAGCTCGCACACGCGAGCGGAGCGGAGGTGTCGGTGCGCAATCGGGGTGGAGGCGGACTCGACGCGTCGGTGCGATTCGGTGCCGAGTGGACGCCCGAGCGGCGCTCGGCGGGCCGCCGCTCCGCCCGCCGCCGCTCGGCCTCGCCGTCTGCGCGCGGCGACCGCGGGGCTGACGGCGGTGCCGCCTAGGCTGACCGCATGGCCCGCCCGACCTCGTCATTCGCCTGCACCGAGTGCGGCTGGACGAGCGTCAAATGGGTCGGCCGCTGCGCCGAATGCCAGGCATGGGGCACGGTCGTCGAGCGCGGGGTGCCGGCAGCGGCCGTTCGCGCCGGCGTCGTTCCCGAGGGCCGAGCGGCCCGGCCGATCACCGATCTGAGCACCGCGCCGGTCTCGCACTGGCCCAGCGGCATCGCCGAGTTCGACCGCGTGCTCGGCGGCGGCGTCGTGCCGGGCGCCGCGATCCTGCTGAGCGGCGAGCCGGGGGTCGGCAAATCGACGTTGCTGCTCGAGGTCGCCTCGCGCGCCGCACGCGAGGGCACCCGGGTGCTGTACGTGAGCGCCGAGGAGTCGGCCGGCCAAGTGCGCATGCGGGCCGAACGGACCGGCGCACTCGCCCACTCGGGCGCCGACGAGCTCTACCTGGCCGCCGAGACCGACCTGGCGACGATCCTCGGGCACGTCGACGCCGTGCGGCCCGGATTGCTGATCGTCGACTCGGTGCAGACGGTTTCGTCGGCGATCTCCGAGGGCGCTCCCGGCCAGCCCGCCCAGGTGCGCGAGGTCGCGGGCACCCTCATCCGCATCGCCAAAGAGCGCAATCTGCCGGTGCTGCTCATCGGGCACGTCACCAAAGACGGCTCCATCGCCGGGCCGAGGATGCTCGAGCACCTGGTCGACGTCGTCTGCACCTTCGAGGGCGACCGGCAGACCGCCCTGCGGTTCGTGCGGGCCACCAAGAACCGCTTCGGACCGACCGACGAGGTCGGCTGCTTCGAGATGACCGGCGACGGCATCGCCGAGGTCTCCGACCCGAGCGGGCTGTTCCTCTCTCGCAGCGGCGCGCCGGTGAGCGGCACCTGCGTCACCGTCGCGGTCGAGGGCCGGCGCGCGCTGCCCGTCGAGGTGCAGGCGCTCATCGTCGCGACCCAGGCTCCGCAACCACGACGGGTGGTGAACGGGGTCGACGCCTCCCGGGTGGCGATGCTGCTCGCGGTGCTCGAACGGCGCTGCGGACTCAAACTGTCGGGCTCGGATGTCTACGTGTCGACGGTGGGCGGCATCCGTCTCACAGAACCGGGCGCCGACCTCGCCATCGCCCTGGCCGTCGCCAGCGCCGTGAAGGATCAGGCGCTGCCCGCCACGACGGCCGCGGTCGGCGAGATCAGCCTGGCCGGCGAGATCCGCCCCGTGGCCGCCGCGAAGCAGCGGGCGGCCGAGGCGCGACGACTCGGCTACACCACGATCATCGACGGGGATGCCGGGGCGCTGAAGGATGCCATCCAAGCGGCGTTCGCGACCACCGCGACAGCCGCACACGCCGACACTCCGGCGTTCTAGTCGGGTGTTCTAGTCCGCTGGCCGAGACGACGGTCGGCGCTCATCCACCTGGGCCGCCGTGGCCAACGAGCCGCGCGCGCCGAAGCCTTCGGTCGCGATCGCCCCGGCGGCCGATGCCCAGGCCACAGCGTCCTCGAGGTCGCGGCCATTCGCCCAGGCGACGGCCAGCGCGGCGGTGAAGGCATCGCCGGCTCCGGTCGTGTCGACCACCCGGGCCGGGGTGGCGGCCACGTGGGACGCGGCGCGACCCGCGGTGTGGAGCTCGGCGCCGTCGCCCCCGCGCGTGACGACCACGGCGCCCGCGCCGGTGTCGAGCAGCGCATCGACGCCGCCCAGCGCCTCGACCTCGGTCGCGTTGGGCGTGATCACCGTCGCGGCAGCCACCAGCTCGGCGGGCAGTTCTCGCGCGGGTGCAGGATTCAGCACGATGCGCCAGCCGCGGGCTGCGGCGGCGCGGGCCGCGGCGACGACCGACTCCAGCGGGATCTCGAGGCAGACGACCAGAACGGCGTCGGCCGCGGCGACGGCGGCGACCGCCGCATCCACCATGGCCGGGCTGACGGCGGCATTCGCCCCCGGGACGATCGCGATCGAGTTCTCGCCGCTGTCATCCACCAGGATGATCGCCACCCCGGTCGGCCCGTCGACCGTTGCCAGCCCGCTCACATCGATGCCGCGCCCGGCCAGGTCGGCACGGGCCGCATCACCCCAGTGATCGGAGCCGACCGCGCCGATGAAGTGCACCTGAGCTCCGAGTGCCGCGGCGGCCGCGGCCTGATTGCCGCCCTTGCCCCCCTGCACCTCGGCGAACCGCTGCATGGACACGGTCTCGCCGCGCCGCGGCATCCGACCGCCGGCGGCGACCAGGTCGATGTTGACCGAGCCGACGACGACGACCGGCACGACGGGAGCCATCTCAGCGCCTACTGCAGCACGAACTGCTTGGTGCCCGTCGACTTGGCCTCACCGACCTGCACCGCCAGGTGGTAGCTGGCGCCTCCCGCCGTCACCGCCGGACGGGCTCCCGAGCAGGTGGTGGTCGACGAGCGGGTGCGGTCCCAGGGGAAGGGCGTGGTCGACAGGGGCTTGCCCGGTTCGAGAACCTGCTTGTTGGCGGCGGGGGCGGTCTGGCAGTCCTTCGAGCTCCAAATCTGGTCCGAACCGCTGGTGATCAGATAGACCTGGGCATCGGTTCCGACATCGAAGGTGCACGCGGTGGCGCCCGAGTTGGTGATCGTCATCGAGAGCTGGGGCTGAACATCGGCCGCATAGCTGGCCGCATCGGTGATCGGCGTGAGCGTGATCACCGAGGGGTCGCACGGTGTCGCGCTGGAGGCCGCGGTCGCGGCGCCCGATGGGGTGTGCGACGCGGTGTTCGTCGCGCTCGGGTGGGAACTCGGCGTGCTGGTCCCCGGCCGCCCCACGATCAGCACGACGACGACGATCACGACGACGATCAGGAGCAGCAGGAGCAGGCGGCGGCGCCAGTAGACCGCCGGCGGTTGCGGGCCGACCGGATTCTTGATCGTCGACATGCGGCCAGGGTAATGCCGGCACCGCGCAGCTCGGTGCTGACCCGCCGCACCCGATCAGCCGGTCTGGAGGCGCTCGGTCAGTTCCGGATGCTCGACGAAGCACAGCAGCTCGTCGAGAGCGCCCGAAGGCGAGATCGCCCGCAGCACCACCTCGTCGACGACCGCCCGGTAGCGGTCGACGCGGGCGCCCACCTCATCCGGCCCGATCGTGGTGTCGGCAGGAGAGAGACCGAGGCGTGCGAAGTTGGCGGCGTAGCTGCGGTATCCGGCGTATGCCGCGGTCTCCGACTCGAGGGTGGCGACGGCCGCGGAGTCGACCGCCGCGCGGGCATAGAGCATCGTCCGGGGGTAGGTGCGCCCGACTTCCTCAGCCGCTCGCCGAGAATCCGAGACCGCGTCCGCGGCGGCTTCGGGGCTCAGCCAGCTGAGCAGCAGGCCCGCCGCCATCCGCGCGCCGAGCGACCGCATCTGCGGCCCCAACGCGCCCAGCACGATCGTCGCGTCCAGCGCCCCCTGCAGCTGCCCGATGCCCCGGGCCACGGCGCCCACCCGCGCACCGCCGCCGCTGCCGACACCGAGCACGAGGCGATCGACGGGCAGCCGGTGCTGCTCGACAGAGGCGACGATCTCGTGGGCGGGTCGCCGGTCGAACGGAAGCACCCCGGTCGCGAGGGTCAGGGTCGACGTGACCTCGGCGACCACGGCCAAGCCGGCAAGGGCGTCGCCGGTCGCCGTGTCGTTGAGCCACAGTGCGTGGAAGCCGGCGGCTTCGAGCCGCGGCGCGAGCACTCGGAGCAGTCCGTGATCGACCGAACCGGCTAGGCCGAGCGAGAGCGCACCGGTCATCGTCGCCTCAGCGTCATCATCGGATCACAGCTGCTTGAGCATCCGCGAGTTGCCCAGGGTGTTCGGCTTCACGCGTGCCAGATCGAGGAACTCGGCGACGCCCTCGTCGGGCGAGCGCACCAGTTCGGCGTAGACATCCGGCGACACCAGGCCCTCGCCGATCTCGGTGTACCCGTGCCCCGCGAAGAAGCGCGTCTCGAAGGTCAGGCAGAACAGGCGGGTGAGGCCGAGTTCGCGCGCGTCCGCCTCGAGCCGCTCGAGCAGGGCGTGCCCGACGCCCTTGCTGCGCCGGTCGGCGGTCACGGCCAGAGTGCGCACCTCGCCGATGTCCTCCCACATGACGTGCAGGGCGCCGCATCCGATCAGCCTGCCGTCGTCGGTCTCGGCGACGCGGAACTCCTGCACCGCCTCGTAGAAGACCACCCGGTCTTTGCCGAGCAGGATGCGGTCGTGCACGAGCGGCTCGATGAGCGCCTCGATCGCCGGAACGTCGGGGGTGCGGGCGCGGCGCACCCTGTACGGCGCGGCCAGTTCGGACGTCACCGTGCCACCCTACAAGTTGTGATCCCGCCGCCGGCCAGGCGGCAACGACGAAGTGCGGCGGTTCCGAAGAACCACCGCCCCGTCGTCAGCCTGATGTGCTGAGCTACTCGGCCTCGGCCGCGCCGACCTTCTCGGGCAGCGCCTTGGTCGGCGCGTCGTCGCGGCCCGGCTGACGGCCGGTCGTGAAGACGAACTCGCCCAGCCCATCGACCGCGGCCACGTAGTCCACGTGGACGTGGTCGCCCGCCGACAGCTCGCCGTGCAGGATCTTCTCGCTCAGCGCGTCCTCGACCTCGTGCTGCACCGCGCGGCGCAGCGGACGGGCTCCGAGGGTCGGGTCCCAGCCGAGCTCGATCAGACGCGACTTGGCCCCGTCGGTGATCTCGATCGTCATGTCGCGGTCGAGCAGGCGCTCCGACAGCCGGTTGATGAACAGGCCGACCACCTGGAGCAGCTCCGGCTTGCTGAGCTGCGGGAAGACGATCGTCTCGTCGACGCGGTTCAAGAACTCGGGCTTGAAGTGCTTCTTCAGCTCTTCAATCACCTTGCCGCGCATCGCGCGGTACGAGTTCTCGGAGCTGCCCTCGAGCGTGAAGCCCACCGGGCCGCCCGTGATGTCCTTCGTGCCGAGGTTGGTCGTCATGATGATCACGGTGTTCTTGAAGTCGACGACGCGGCCCTGGCCATCCGTCAGACGTCCCTCCTCCAGGATCTGGAGCAGCGAGTTGAAGATGTCGGGGTGCGCCTTCTCGATCTCGTCGAACAGGACGACGCTGAACGGCTTGCGGCGCACCTTCTCGGTGAGCTGGCCGCCCTCTTCGAAGCCGACGAAGCCGGGAGGGGCGCCGAACAGCCGCGAGACGGTGTGCTTCTCGCCGTACTCGCTCATGTCGAGCGAGATCAGGGCGTCTTCGTCGTCAAACAGGAACTCGGCGAGCGCCTTGGCCAGCTCGGTCTTTCCAACGCCGGTGGGGCCGGCGAAGATGAACGAGCCGGAGGGGCGCTTCGGGTCCTTGAGTCCGGCGCGCGTGCGGCGGATCGTCTTGGAGAGCACCGAGATGGCCTCCTCCTGACCGATGACGCGCTCGTGCAGGGCCTTCTCCATGAAGATCAGGCGCGAGCTCTCCTCCTCGGTGAGCTTGAAGACCGGGATGCCGGTGGCGTTCGCCAGCACCTCGGCGATGACGCCTTCATCCACGGTTCCGGATGCCGCGACATCGCCGGCACGCCACTGCTTCTCGAGGCGCAGCCGCTCGCCGAGCAGCTTCTTCTCCTCGTCGCGCAGGCTGGCGGCCTTCTCGAAGTCCTGGTCTTCGATGGCGGCCTCCTTGCTGGCGCGCACTCCGGCGATCTTGTCGTCGAACTCGCGCAGCTCCGGCGGGGCCGACAGGATCGACAGCCGCAGGCGGGCGCCCGCCTCGTCGATCAGGTCGATCGCCTTGTCGGGCAGGAAGCGGTCGCTCACGTAGCGGTCGGCGAGGTTCGCCGCGGCCACGATCGCACCATCGGTGATCGACACCTTGTGGAACGCCTCGTACTTGTCGCGGAGTCCCTTGAGGATGTTGATGGTGTGCGGCAGCGTGGGCTCGTGCACCTGCACCGGCTGGAAGCGGCGCTCGAGCGCGGCATCCTTCTCGAAGTGCTTGCGGTACTCGTCGAGCGTGGTCGCGCCGATCGTCTGCAGCTCGCCGCGGGCCAGCAGCGGCTTCAGGATGCTGGCCGCATCGATCGCGCCCTCGGCGGCACCCGCGCCCACCAGGGTGTGGATCTCGTCGATGAAGGTGATGATGTCGCCGCGGGTGCGGATCTCTTTGGTGACCTTCTTGAGGCGCTCCTCGAAGTCGCCGCGGTAGCGGCTGCCGGCGATGAGCGAGCCGAGGTCGAGCGTGTAGAGCTGCTTGTCTTTGAGGGTCTCGGGCACGTCGCCGCGCACGATCGCCTGGGCGAGGCCCTCGACGACGGCGGTCTTGCCGACGCCGGGCTCGCCGATCAGCACCGGGTTGTTCTTCGACCGGCGGGAGAGGATCTGCATGACCCGCTCCATCTCCTTCTCGCGCCCGATGACCGGGTCGAGCTTGCCGTCGCGCGCGGCCTGCGTGAGGTTGCGGCCGAACTGGTCGAGGATCTGCGAACCCTTGTCGGGCGTCGCGTCATTGCCGCCGACGGCGACCTGCTCCTTGCCCTGGTAGCCGCTGAGCAGCTGGATCACCTGCTGGCGCACGCGATTGAGGTCGGCACCCAGCTTGACCAGCACCTGGGCGGCGACGCCCTCGCCCTCGCGGATCAGGCCGAGCAGGATGTGCTCGGTGCCGATGTAGCTGTGGCCGAGCTGCAGCGCCTCGCGCAGGCTCAGCTCGAGCACCTTCTTGGCGCGCGGGGTGAAGGGGATGTGGCCGGTGGGCTGCTGCTGACCCTGGCCGATGATGTCTTGGACCTGCTCGCGCACCGCGTCGAGCGAGATGCCGAGCGACTCGAGCGCCTTGGCGGCGACACCCTCGCCCTCATGAATGAGGCCGAGCAGGATGTGCTCGGTGCCGATGTAGTTGTGGTTGAGCATCTTCGCCTCTTCTTGGGCGAGCACCACCACGCGACGGGCGCGATCCGTGAACCGTTCGAACATGTCTCTTTGCTCCTCCAGAACCGAGCAGGGGCGGTTCCGATAGTTCGAGAGTAGCCACGGGGGGCCGTCGATTCGCCCGTGTTCGCCGTGGGCGTGCGCGCGGGAGCTGGGGGCGACGCATCGCGTCACGGCGACGCCGGCGCCGCGAATCTTCAATTCGGCGGTCGTCGCTTGCGTCCCTTATCGATGATCGTTATGTTAACGAATGTCGATAAGGAGACTCCATGGCGGAATCAGCGACGGCGCGGCGGCCGGGCCGCGCGAATGCGAGCGCGATCGCATTGCGGGCGATCCAAGCGGCCGCGGTCATGGTGAGCATCCTGGCCGCAACAGCCGGTGTGGCGTATCTGATCGTCGCCATTGCCGGCCCAGAGGTCTGGTGGCCGTCGGGCGGTTCGAATGCGACCGGAGCCTTCGTCGAGTTCCCGCTTCCCCTGAGATTGGTCAATGCAGGAGCCTTCCTTGCGTGGAACGCCACGACCGCGACCGTTGCATTCTTCGTAGGCGGCCTCGCACGACGAGTCAGGCACGGTGTGCTGTTCATCCCGGCCGTGACGCGAGCAGCCTGGTCGTTGGCCATCGCGCTCGCCCTCGGAACCATCATCGCCCAGACGCTCGAGAACGTCGGCCGTAACTCGGCCATCGTCTTCGCATACAGCGATCCGACGGGTGACCCGATGGTCGCGCCGATCGGGTGGGGGCTGGGCTGGTACGACCTGACGCCCAACCTCCCCCTGCTGGCCGTCAGCGTCGTGCTCGGGTTGCTCGCCTATGTGATCGGCGCGGGCGAGCGGCTGCAGCGTGACGCTGAGGGGCTGGTCTGATGGTTCCGGCCGACGAGGGTGACGTCGGGCGGGTCCACTGCCGGCTCGACGAGCTGCTGGACGCGCGAGGGATGACCCTCACGCGCTTGAGCGAGCTGGTCGGCGTCAGCATCGTGAATCTGTCTGTGCTCAAGAACGATCGGGCTCGTGCCATCCGGTTCTCGACGTTGACGGCGATCTGCGAGGCGCTGGACTGCGGGGTCGGCGAGTTGCTGGTCGTGGGGGACTGACGGGGCGTCGATCATTCACGCGAACCCGAATCATTCACAATGACCCGACGAGTAGCCTCGGCGTATGCAGGTCTCCGCGCTTCTCGCCGCCGAGTTGTCTGTGCCGTTCGAGCGGGTCACCGATGCCGAAGCCGCCACTCTTGCCCTGCGCCACTGGGGCATCACTCCCACGCGTGCGAATCGCGTCGACACCGAGCGCGACGACACCTTCCGGCTCGAAACCTCTCAAGCCAGTTACGCGCTCAAGATCACCCATCCCGCCGACGACCGCGCCGTGATCGACCTGCAGACCTCCGCGATCGAATGGGCTGCGTCACACGATCCGAGCCTGCCGCTGCCGAGGCCGATCCCCACCGTCGACGCGACTCTGCAGCCCCTGGTCTCGGGCCGGGTCGCGCGCCTGTTCCCCTGGATGCCCGGCCAGTCGCTGCGCGCCGCCCTCTGGGATGCCGCACCCGAGGCGTCGCTGCTCCACTCGATCGGCGCCACCCACGCGCGCCTCACGGCGGCGCTCGCCGGATTCCGGCATCCCGCCGAATCGCGGGCTCTCGCCTGGGACGTGGCGCGGCTGCCCGAGCTGGTCGGACTGACCGAGGCGCTCGACGATCCCGTGCCCGTCGCCGCCGTGCTCGACCGCCACCTCGCCGAGACGGCGCCGCGGCTGGCCGCTCTGCCACAGCAGTTCATCCACAACGACGGCAATCTCGACAACCTGCTCGTCGACGAGCGCGCGACGGGGGTCGTCGCCGTGCTCGACTTCGGCGACGCCGTCCGCACGGCCCGCGTGCTCGACCTCGCGGTGGTGGCGAGCTATCTGCTGCCCGCCGACGACCAGTACTCGGCATCCGACACCCTCGACGGGCTGGTCGCCGGGTGGGAGAGGGTGCTGCCCCTCGACCCCGACGAGCGTCGGCTGCTGCCGCGACTGGTGCTGGCCCGCCTGGTGCAGCGACTTCTGCTCGCCTCGTGGCTCAGTCGCGAGGTGCCGGACAACACCGCATACCTCGGTCGCAACCTCGCGATCACCCGGGCGCAATTCGACATCGCACGACAGGAGGGCTGGTGACCATGGCAGGACCGACGAGCTATTTCAACCCCGTCGACACCGACGAGCTCCCGCCGCGCACGGCTGACCTGGTGCGCCGACGGGCCGCCGCCCTCGGCTCTGCGTACCGGCTGTTCTACCGAGAGCCGCTCGAACTGGCGCGCGGTCGGGGCGCGCACGTCTGGGACCGCGACGGCGTCGAATACCTCGACGTCTACAACAACGTGCCGTCGGCAGGACACGCGCATCCGCGGATCGTCGCGGCCATTGCGGAACAGGCGGCGCGCCTCAACACCCATACCCGGTACCTCGACGAGGCGACGATCGTCTATGCCGAGGACCTGCTCAGCACCTTTCCCGCGCATCTGCAGAACGTGATGTTCACCTGCACCGGATCCGAGGCCAACGACCTCGCCCTGCGCATCGCGAAGGCGGCGACCGGCGGCGAGGGCGTCATCGTGACGCGCAACGCGTATCACGGGGTCACGACCGAGATCGCCGCGATCTCGCCGTCGCTCGGCGGGGTCGACTCGCTGGCTCCGTGGGTGAGGATGATCGACGCGCCGACGCCCGGAGTCGACCTGGGGGTGCAGGTCGTCGCCGCCCTCGAGTCACTGGCGGCAGCCGGCATCCGCCCCGCAGCCCTGATCGTCGACACGATCTTCGCCAGCGACGGCATGCTCCCGGATGCCGCCGGCCTGCCGGCCGCGGTCGCCGCGATCCGTGCCGCGGGCGGGATCTTCATCGCCGACGAGGTGCAGCCCGGGTTCGGGCGGTTGGGCCGATCCGACCCGAGCGGATCGCTGTGGGGCTTCGCCCGGCACGCGCTCGAGCCCGACCTGGTGAGCCTCGGCAAGCCGATGGGAAACGGGCATCCGATCGCCGGCGTCGTCGCCCGACGCGAGTTGGTCGACGACTTCGCGGCGCGCGGGCGCTACTTCAACACCTTCGGCGGCAACGCCGTGTCGATCGCCGCGGCACAGGCGACGCTCGACGTGCTGCGCGAAGAGGGTTTGCCGGAGCACGCGGCAGCAGTCGGCGGTCGCCTGCTCGCGGCCTTGGGGGCCATCGACGACCCGCGCATCGGCGCGGTGCGCGGCGCGGGCCTGTTTCTCGGGGTGGACCTGATCGACGCGGAGGGCCGCCCCGACGAGCCGCTCGCCCTCGACGTGGTGAACGCGCTGCGCGCTCGCCGCATCCTGCTGGCCGTGTCGGGGCCGCACAATCACAGCCTCAAGATCCGGCCGCCGCTGGTGTTCGACGATGCCGACGCGACGAGGCTGGTGACGGAATTGGCGGCCGTGCTGAGCGAGCGCGCGTGAGCAACCTCGAGAAGGATCCGGGCGAACTGCTGGTCGCCGAACCGGCGCCCGACGAGGAGATCGCCGGCTTGCTCGAAACCGGAGTCGAACGGCTCGACCCGCGCGAGGTGCCGCTCGGCGGCCCGCGCGCGATGACGGTGCGCCGCACCCTGCCGCAGAAGAAGCGGAGCCTGGTCGGCGCCTGGTGCTTCGTCGACAGCTACGGCCCCGATCCGGTGAACGGACGCGGCGCGATGAACGTGCCGCCCCATCCGCACACCGGACTGCAGACGGTGAGCTGGCTCTACGCAGGCGAGATCGAGCACCGAGACTCCGCGGGCAGCTTCGCCCTGGTCGAACCGGGGCAGGTCAACCTGATGACGGCGGGCGCCGGCATCCAGCATTCCGAGGTCTCGACCGATGCCACCACCACTCTGCACGGCGTGCAGCTCTGGGTCGCCCTGCCGGATCGTTCGCGCAACGTGAGCCCCTTCTTCGAGCACTTCGTGCCCGAGCCGTTCGCGCACGGCGATGCCACCCTTCGGGTCTTCGTCGGCGAGCTGCTCGGCCGCTCCTCGCCGGTCACCGTCTTCACCCAGCTCGTCGGCGCCCAGCTCGATCTGCCGGCGGGCGGCGCGGTGACGATCGCGGTCGATCCCGCGTTCGAGCACGGCCTGATCGTGGATGCCGGCGAGCCCACCCTGCAGGGCGTGCACGTCGGCACCGCCCAGCTCGGCGTCGTGCCTGCCGGGGTCGCCGAGCTCACCGTGGAGGCGGGCGACCATCCCCTGCGCGCCCTCCTCATCGGCGGCACGCCGCTGGGCGAACAGATCGTCATGTGGTGGAACTTCGTGGGCCGCACGCACGACGAGATCGTGGCGTTCCGCCGGCAGTGGCAGAGCGAGGTGATCGACGGGACGGACGCCGACGGCCGCTTCGGTCACGTCGACGGCTACGACGGGAGGGCCCTGCCTGCTCCCGAGCTTCCGAACGTGCGGCTGCGGCCCCGCGACTAGAGTCACCTCGATCACTCGTGCAGCGGCATTCCCCAGATGCGTCGCATCGAGTTCATGAGCGCGTCGAGGTCGTCGCTCTTCACGAAGAGAAGGGGATGCCGCGGCCGCTGAGGGAGGAACGGCAGCTCGACGGCGATGCCGTTCGGAGCGGTGATTCCGACCGAGACGCCCAGGATCATGGCCCTGCCGTTCTGAATGTATTCCGCGAGCACCTCGACAATGGAGTCCCGTGGGATCTCGAGGATGAGCGAGGGATGGCGCGGGTTCTGCCAGAGTTGCAAGCCTGCCGAGTGGACGGCGAGGAGGTACAGGTAGTTGATGCGGACCCCGGGTCGGAATTGCGCGGTGACTGCCTCCGCCAGGGGATGGCGGAGTGCGCCGATCAGGAGCGCATCCGGCACGGCCTCCGCGACCGCGCTCTCGAACGCTTCGAGGCGGCGCCTGGTCCAGGGAAGTCCGCCGGCCTTCCCCGAGACGTCGAGAGTTCGAAGAGGCGCCGGTTCGTCTACGGGTGGCGTGACGGGCCGATCGCCGACGGCGGTCGCCGCGCGTCGCAACGGCCCGAGCCGAATCGTGCGCTTCCGCGGGCCCACCCCCGCGGGCAGCAGGATGCGCCCATCCCGGGGATCTCGGACATCGACGGAAAGCGTCGCCGACGGCAATGTCGAGTAGCCGGCCCGGAGCTCCCGGCACGTCTGGAACGGAAGGGCGTAGCCGGTGACGCCGATCATCATCACCGCCACGAGGAAGACCGCTGCCATGACGTAGAGCACCGGCGGCCGTTGAGTGGCCGAGATGATGACGTGACCGGCAAATCCCATGTAGGCGATCGTCATGAACACGGCCAGATCGATGAAGAACACACCGAACACGATGAGCACGATGAGCCACCACCCATATGCCGTAATACCCGGGAGCAGGCCGTTGCGCGAGCAGGTGCTCACGCTGACCATCCTGGCAGCGCAGAGGGGCGAGATTTACCGGGCGTCGTCTCGGATCGGCCGGAGATGTATCACCGGTGATACACTGCGCTGGTGAAAGCGATCAGCGTCCGCGAATTGCGCAACCGCGGGGGTGAAGTGCTCACCGGCGTGGCTCGGGGCCAAGCTGTCATCGTGACCCGCGATGGCGCCGAGGTCGCCGAGTTGCGCCCCCTGCGACGTCGATCTCCCGCCACCACCGAATTGATCGCACGTCGGGCCGGACTCCCCGCTGTGGATGTCGATCGCCTCCGCGCAGACATCGACGCCGTCATCGACCCCACGCTGTGAGCGCCGACCCACTGCCGGGCCTGCTCGACACCTCGACCGTCATCTTGCTGGGCCGGATCTCGCCCGACGATCTGCCCGACGAGGTTCTCATCAGCTCCATTACCCTCGCCGAACTCTCTGTCGGCCCGTTGGTCGCAACCAACGCGCCTGATCGGGTGGCCCGCCAGGCGCACCTGCAGCAGGCGGAAGCCGACTTCGAGCCGGTCCCGTTCGACGCGGCCGCGGCACGCGCATTCGGCCGGGTCGCCGCCGCCCTGCGCGCCTCGGGCCGCAAGCCGGCCGCACGAGCATACGACGCGCTGATCGCCGCGACGGCCATCGCGAACGGGCTTCCGCTCTACACCTGCAATGCTGCCGACTTCAGCGGCATCACCGAGTTGGATCTCGTCGAGGTTCCCCACCCCGATCACTAGCGACGTCAGTGATCGCCCGGCTCGACCTGCGCCTTCGCCGCGAACCGCGCGCGCTCCTCGGCCTCGATCTTCGCGTACGTCGCCCGCTCGTTGCGATCGGAGCGGATGACCGACCGCATGATGAACCAGAACAGCAGGCCGATCACGATGGTGGGCGCGAGGGCCCAGGCGATTCCACCCCAGAAGTCGGTCGGCATGGCTTCAGGGTAGCCGTCGTGCCTGTGCCCGCGCTCAGTGCGCGTTCAGGGCGAACGCGATCGCGATGGCGATCAGGATGACCACCAGGCCGGCGATCGCGACGATGCGGGAGGTGCGGCGATCCATCAGACCCCGGCCCTCTCAGCCCTTGGCGAGGATGCCGACGATCCCCGAGATCACGAGGTACAGGCCGGCGCCGGCCACCGCGAGCCAGATCACGATCCGGGTCGCGGTGAGCTTCGGCTTGTTCGGGTCGCCGCCGGGAGGCAGGCTCATCACTTCACCAGCGGGAACAGGATGGTCTCGCGGATGCCCAGCCCGGTGATCGCCATCAGCAGCCGGTCGATGCCCATGCCCATGCCCCCGGTCGGCGGCATCCCGTGTTCGAGCGCCCGCAGGAACTCCTCGTCGAGCCGCATCGCCTCGTCGTCGCCGCGGGCGGCCTGGGCCGCCTGCTCGACGAAGCGCTCGCGCTGGATGACCGGGTCGACCAGCTCCGAGTAGCCCGTCGCGAGCTCGAAGCCGCGGATGTAGAGATCCCACTTCTCCACCACGCCGGCGATCGAGCGGTGGTCGCGCACCAACGGGCTGGTGTCGACCGGGAAGTCCATGACGAAGGTCGGGCGCACCAGGTCTTTCTTGACGAAGTGCTCCCAAAGCTCTTCGACGTACTTGCCGTGGGTGGCCAGCGCGACCTCGAGCCCGTTCGCGTCGGCCAGTTTCTTCAGCTCGGCGACCGTGCTCTGCGGGGTCACCTCGACGCCGGATGCCGCGCTCAGCGACCCGTACATGCTGATGCGGTCCCACTGGCCGCCCAAGTCGTACTCGGTGCCGTCGGCCCAGGTGACGGTGTGCGATCCGCTGACCGCCACGGCGGCATCCTGGATCAGCTGCTGCGTCAGGTCGGCCATCTGCTCGTAGTCGCCGTAGGCCTGGTAGGCCTCGAGCATCGCGAACTCGGGGCTGTGCGTGGAGTCGGCGCCCTCGTTGCGGAAGTTGCGGTTGATCTCGAACACCCGCTCGATGCCGCCGACGACGGCGCGCTTGAGAAACAGTTCCGGCGCGATCCGCAGGAACAGTTCGGTGTCGAAGGCGTTCGAGTGGGTGGCGAACGGGCGCGCAGACGCACCCCCGTGGATGGTCTGCAGCATCGGCGTCTCGACCTCGAGGTAGCCGTGCCCCGCGAAGGTGGCGCGCAGCGACGCGACGGCGGCGGCACGGGCGCGCACGGTCGCGCGGGCCTGGTCGCGGGTGATCAGGTCGAGGTAGCGCTGGCGCACCCGGGTCTCGTCGCTCAGCTCGGTATACAGGTTGGGCAGCGGCAGGATCGCCTTCGACGCGATCTGCCAGTCCTTCACCAGGATGCTCAGCTCGCCCCTGCGCGACGAGATGACCTCGCCGCTCACGAAGACATGATCGCCCAGGTCGACGTACTCTTTCCAGCGGTCGAGCGACTCCTCGCCGACCTCGGCCAGCGACACCATGGCCTGGATCCGCTCGCCGTCGCCCGACTGCAGGGTGGCGAAGCACAGCTTGCCGGTGTTGCGGAAGAACACCACGCGCCCGGCCAGTCCGACGGTGACGCCCGTGGTGTCGTCGGCGACGAGGTGCCCGTACTCGGCGCGCACCGCGGAGATCGTGGTCGTGATCGGCAGCGACACCGGATAGGCGCCGGCTCCTCGACTCTCGGCGGCGGCGATCAGCCGCTCCCGCTTGGCCAGGCGGACGGCCTTCTGCTCGGCGATGTCTTCGACGGCGGTGTCTTCCATCGTCGGGTCGGCGGCTGTCGTGTCGTCGCTCATGCAGGCTCAGTTCAGATAGAGGGCGTCGTTGTCGATCAGCCGCGTCGATCCGACCTGCGCGGCGATCAGCACCCGCGCCGGTCCGCGGTAGCCGTCGTCGACGGGCAGGAAGGTACGCGGATTCACGACCTTGAGGTACTCCAGCTTAACGAGCCGCTCATCCATGAACACCGACTGGGCGGCGGCCAGCACGGCGTCGATGCCCCGATCGGCGGCGGATGCTGCGGCCTCGAGCGCCCGGCTCAACGCCACCGCCGCGCGGCGCTCGTCGGCCGTGAGGTAGCGGTTGCGGCTGCTGAGGGCGAGGCCGTCATCCGCCCGCACGGTCGGAACGACCTCTACCCGCGTGGCGAAGTTCAGGTCGGCGACCATGCGCTGCACGAGGAACACCTGCTGAGCATCCTTCTGCCCGAACACCACGTGCTCGGGGCGCACGATGCCGAGCAGCTTGGCGACCACGGTGAGCACGCCGTCGAAATGCCCGGGGCGTGCTCGCCCTTCGAACAGGGTGGCGACCTCGCCGCCGGTCACGGTGATCTCGGTGCCGCCGTCCGGGTACATCTCGGCGGCGGTGGGCGCGAAGACGACATCCACGTGATGCTGACTCAGCGCCTCGAGGTCGGCGCTCAGGTCGCGCGGGTATCGGTCGAGGTCCTCGTCGGCGCCGAACTGGAGAGGGTTCACGAAGATCGAGACCACGACCGTGTCGGCCAGCTGGCGCGCGCGGTCGACCAGGGCCAGGTGGCCCTCGTGCAGGGCGCCCATGGTCGGGACGAATGCCACCGTGCGGCCGGCGAGCTTCTCACGCAGCAGGGGGATCGACTCGATGACGGCGGGGCGGCCCTCGGCGGATGGGCCCGCGCCATCGGGTGCTGCGGTATTCACGGTGCCTCCTCGGCACCCTCCTCTGCGGATGGCGCCAGATCGATCGTAGTCGGCAGCATGGACTCCGCATCGGCCCCGGCATCGGCGTGCGCCAGCGCGTTCTCGACGCTCGAACGGACGAGCGGCCCGAGCAGCACTCCCGGTCGCCCGACGCCGATGTCGCGCAGCATTCCGGCGGCCTGCTCGACGATCGCGGCCGAGAAACCGCGAGCCGTTGCGATGGCTTCTGCGTAGTCGGCCCGATCGGCTTCGGCGACCACGATCGGCTCGGAGCCCATCTCGACAACCAGCGCCTGGGCGATCGGCAGCACGGGGGTCGGCGCCGTGACCGCGAACCAGGCGTCGCGCAGGCGGGCCAGGTCGATGCTGGTGCCGGTGAAATCCATCGCCGGATGGATCGCGAGCGGGATCGCCCCGGCGGCGAGTGCGGGAGCCAGCACGCCGGTGCCCAGGCCGGGCGCCGTGTGCGCGACCAGTTGGCCGGGCTGCCAGGCCCCGGTCGCCGCCAGCCCCGCGACCAGGGCCGCGAGCTCGGGCTCCGGCACGGCGAGCAGGACGAGCTCGCTGCGTTCGACGACTTCGGGCACGGTCAGAATCGGGACGCCGGGCAGCAGGGCGTCGGCACGGTCGCGTCCGCTGTCCGACACGGTGGCGATGCCGACGATCGCGTGGCCGGCCCCACCGAGCGCGGCGCCCAGCACCGCGCCCACCCGACCGGCGCCGATCACGCCGATGCCGAGGCGGCCGTCGCGATTGGGGCTGCGCGTGGCCCGGGACTCACTCATGCGACCGGCTCATGCCCTGCCAGCTGACGCGGTTGTCGCGGTGCGCAACGTTCTCGCGCTGCGCCGACGCAATGCCGGTGGCGGCGACCTCGCCGAAGAATCCGGCGGCGACCGCGGCATCGAGATCGTCGAGCGTGGCACGGATCGGCCCCGCGACCGTGTGCACGTGGACGTCGGCCAGGCGCAGCATCCTGAGCAGCGGGCCCTGGCGCAGCGACACGCTCTGCATGCGCGCGGTGGGGACGACCACCAAGGAGCGCCAGATCGCGCCGCGGCGCAGCAGCACGCCCTCCGGCTCGAGGGCGAACCCGTTGCGGCGCCACGAGAACCAGCGCAGCACGGCGGCTCGTCGGGGCGACGTGGTGTAGCCGTCGCCGGCGGCCGCGCGGGCCAAGCCCGACACCACCAGCTGGCGCGAGCCGTCGCCGACGATGCCCGGCAGCACCAGCTCGAGCACCCGGAAGACCTCGGCGCGCGAACCGACGGGCAAGATCGTGCTGGTGCGCCTGCCCCCCTCTTGCCGGTCGGAGTGGGACGCGAGGTTGATGCGCGCCTCCCACCAGTCAGCCGGGCGCCAGAGCAGCGGCTGCCGGATCTCCACCGAGTGGATGCGCCCGGGCGGGATGGTCTCGTTGTTGGTCGAGAGCAGGCCGTAGCCGACCCGAACGCCATCTGGCGTGGCCGCGATCGAGTAGCGCAGCGAGCGCGAGAACCGCCGCACGATCTGCGAGCCGACGCCCAGCAGCAGCGGGACGACCCCGAAGAGTACGAAGAACATGTGCGCAGCACTCGCCAGCACGGCCGCCGCGATCACCAGCAGCACGAACACCACCGTGCGGTCGTGCAGCACGGTCGACCCCAGAAGCCGACCGGGATGCATCGCGACCACCGCCTCGGGCCGGGCAAGCTGCGGGTCGAGCTCCGGCGCGACGAACTCGCGCGCCCGCTGCGTCACCATGCCGCCGAGCGACCCGTCGTGCTCGACCTGCGCCGCGGCGCCTCCGGCCTCCCGGCTGCCCGACGCGCGCTGAAGGATGAGGCGGCGCAAGGCGTCGGCGTTGCGCCCTGACAGATAGGCGAGCGGCACGTTCGCGTCGTGCCCCGCCACGTTGATGTCGAGCCGCGCCGCGCCGAACAGCCGTGCGAACAGGGGCCGACCGACGTTGATGCCCTGGATGCGGTCCAGGCGCCCGCGCCGGTTGGTGCGGAACAGGATGCCGCTGCGCACCTCGACCAGTTCGTCGGTGATCCGGAAGGAGTGCACCCGCCACGACAGCCAGAAGATCGCGATGATCACGAGCAGCACGACGAGCACGACCACCAGGGCGAGCGGGATGAGGCCGCGCCGCACGATCAGGTCGATCGGATCGCCCCCCGGCACGTCGTTCGGCCCACCGCCGAGGAAGAGGCCCAGGATGCGCTCGCGAAGGTTGGCGAGCACGAATCCGGCGATGGCGACGAAGGCGAAGCCCCCGCGCAGCACCGGGGTGGCCGGATGCAACCGGTGCCACTCGCCATCGGCCAGGTCGACCGCCGGAGCGGTCGCAGCGACGGAGGGCTCGCTCACAGACCGGCCCGACGGCTCTCGGCGAGCTCCACGAGTCGGTCGCGCAGCTGCTCGGCGTCGGCCATCGGCAGGCCGGGCACCGTGATGTTGCTGGCGGACGCGGCCGTCACGAGCCTCAGCTCGGCAAGGCCGAGCGCCCGGGCGAGCGGGCCGCGGTTGATGTCCACCAGCTGCATGCGCCCGTAGGGCACCGCCGCGAAACGCTGGAACATGATCCCGCGACGCACGAGCAGGTCGTCGTCGCGCAGCCGGTAGCCGATCGCACGCACGCGGCGCGGGGTGAACGCGGCGACAACGATCGCGATCACCAGCACGACCGCGGGGATCGCCAGGAGCACCGGCAGTTGCGCCACCCAGAACGGGATGGTGGATGCCGCCGTCGTCACCAGTCCCGAGACGATGCTGCCGACCAGATCGACCCAGACGTAGCGGGGCGAGACGCGGCGCCAGTCGCCCGGAACGGGGTCCAGGCCGCCGCGGGGCGCTGCAGGGCTGTCGGTCGTGTCGATCACGCTGACACGCTACCCGCGAGCACGAGGTTGCGATCGCCCCGCACGGCGACGCTCACAGGTGCACGCGCTCGGGGCCGCGATCGGGGCGATCGTCATCGTCGTCGCTCGGCGGCACCCGGCACAGGAACTCCGCCACCAGCCCGCCCGCCAGCAGCAGCACGGCTCCGCCCAACGCGGCGAGCACCCGCAGCACCGTGTCGGTGGTCGTCGTCCCGGAGTGGATGAGCAGTTCGATGACGAGCCCGAGCCCGAGGCCCGACAGCAGAGCTCCGGCCAGTCCCGAGGCCTTGCCGAGCACCACCACCCGCGTGGCGTAGAACGAGTCGACAGGGTGCCGCAGCGGCCCGTGCGTCGCCCGGTACACCGGCACGGCGAGCACGACGACGACGATCCCGATCAGGGCGAGCGTGGCCCCGAAGGTGAACTCGGGCCGGAACTTGGGGGCGCTCGCCGCTGCCAGCGCGATCTGCAGCAAGAACCCGACGACCGTGCCGATCACGGCGAGCAGCACGAGCGTCGACGGACGCGTGCGGGTCACGGCGTCTCCTCTGCGTCCTCGCGTGCGTCGCCGCCGCGTGCGTCGAGGCCGGCCACCAGATCGGCGACGCGGCCGTGACCGGGCAGCACGGCATCCGGATCGACGGCGAGCCACGGCTTCAGCACGAAATCGCGCTCGAAGGCACGCGGATGCGGCAGGGTCAGCCGCTCGGAGCTGCTGACCAGTCCGGCGAAATCCACGATGTCGAGGTCGAGGGTGCGGTCGCCCCACCGCTCGGCGCGGATGCGCCCGTGCGCCTGCTCGATGCGCGCGAGCAGATCGAGCAGCGCCTCGGGCGTCAAGGTGGTCGTCACCAGCGCGATGGCATTGAGGTAGGCAGGCGCGGCATGGTCGACGCCCGAGGGGCGCACGGCCGCTGTCTCGATGACCGGCGAGACGCCGGTCAGCTCGACGCCGTCGGCCTCGGCGAGCTCGCGCGCGGCGGCCAGCAGCGTGGCTTGCCGGTCGCCGAGGTTCGCCCCGAGCGCGATGACGGCGGGCTGCTCGATGAGCCGCTTGGTGACGCTCATGCGACGCGCCCGCGGGTGATCGTCACGCTCACGTCGTCGAACGGCACCGTGATGGGAGCGCTGGGCTTGTGCACGGTGACCTCAACCATCATGGCGAGGGGGTCCTCGAGGACCAACCCGGCGACCCGTTCGGCGACCGTCTCGATCAGGTCGACCGGATCGCGCTCGACGGCGCTCACGATCCGAGTGGCGAGGTCGCCGTAATCGATGGTCTCGGCGAGTTCGTCATGTGCGCCCGCCTCACGCAACGAGAGGTGCACGACCACATCGATCAGGAAGAGCTGCCCGTTCGCGCGCTCATGCGCGAGCACGCCGTGGAACGCGGAGGCGCGCAGCCCGGTCAGCGTGATCCGGTCGGCCAGGTTCATGGTTGCCCTCCTCGGCTCCAGTGAGCCCACACGTCCAGTGCGATCCGGGTGGACGGCACATCGTGCACCCGCACGCCCCAGACTCCCGCACGCGCGGCCAGCGCGCTGATCACGGCGGTGGGAGCATCCCGCTGCTCCACCGGCGCGTCATCGACAAGCAGCTTCGCAAGGAACCGCTTGCGCGACGCCCCGATCAGCAGTCCGTGCCCGAGTGAGCGGAACTGCTCGAGATGGCCGAGCAGCGCCCAGTTGTGCTCGGCGTTCTTGGCGAAGCCGAGGCCGGGGTCGAGCACGATCTGGGCCGGCTGCACCCCTTCGACGATCAGGCTGGCGATGCGGAGCGTGAGCTCACGGCGCACCTCGGCGACCACATCGCGGTACTCGGCGACGGCATCGGCGCCGCCCGCTCGCCAGTGCATCACCACGTAGCGGACGCCGGTCTCGGCGATCACGCGCGCCATGCCCTCGTCGCCGAGGCCGCCGGTCACGTCGTTCACGAGCTCGGCTCCTGCCTCGACCGCGGCGAGCGCCGTCTGGGCGTGCCGGGTGTCAATGCTGACCGGGATGCCGCGCGCCACCAGCTCGCGCACCACAGGCATCACGCGCCCGCGCTCGGCCGTCGCGTCGACCGGCTTCGCGCCGGGGCGGGTGGATTCCCCGCCCACGTCGATGATCCCGGCCCCCTGCTCGACCAGCTCGACCGCGTGGGCGACGGCGGCGTCGACCGACTCGTACTTGCCGCCGTCGCTGAACGAGTCGGGCGTGACATTGAGAACGCCCATGATCTGCGGCACCGGCGCGGCGCTCACGTCGGTTCCCCGACCACGGAGGCGCCGATCAGGGCCATCGCCTCGGCGCGTGCGACCGGGTCGCCGAGTTCGCCACGGCTCGCCACCGTGACCGTCGTGCTTCCGGCTTGACGGGAGCCGCGGGCGGTGACGCACGAGTGCCGGGCGTCGAGCACGACGAGGGCGCCTCGCGGGCTGAGCCCCGCATCCAGGGCATCGGCGATCTGCTCGCCGAGCCGCTCCTGCAATTGCGGGCGGGCGCTCAGTATCTCGACCACCTCGGGGATCCTGCTCAGGCCGACGATGCGATCGCCCGGCAGGTAGGCCACGTGCGCGAAGCCGGTGAACGGCAGCAGGTGGTGCTCGCAGACCGAGCGGAACGCGATGCCGCGCACGAGCACCACCTCGCCGAGCTGCCCGGGTTCGGCGACGAACTCGGCAGCGTCGCGAAGCGGATCAAGCGGGTCGCGGTCGAGGCCGGCGAAGAAGTCGGCGTAGGCCTCGGCCACCCGTCGCGGGGTCGCCGCCAGACCGGGCCGGGCCGGATCCTCTCCGATGGCGGCGAGGAGTTCGGCCACGGCCGCCTCGATGCGTCCGGAGTCGATCACGGCCCTCCTAGGCGGTCGCGATTCCGGGTGATTTGCGCGGGCGCGGACTGCGCTTCGGACGCGACGGGGTCGAGTCGACCCCGCCATCCACGACGCCTTCGTCGACCGGCGTCTTGGCGGCGATCTGGATCGGGGGCCGCGTGCTGATCGGCCTGCGGTCGCTCGACAGCCACTGCGGCCGTTCGGGCAGGCGCTTCACGTCGGCGAAGATCTCGGCCAGCCTCACGTGGTCGAGGGTCTCTTTCTCGATCAGCTCCTTGGCCAGGTTGTCGAGGATGTCGCGGTTCTCGTTGAGCACCTGCCAGGCCTCGTCGTGCGCCTGCTCGATCAGCTGCCGCACCTCGAGGTCGACCTTCTCGGCGATCTCTTCCGAGTAGTCGCGCTGGTGGCCCATGTCGCGCCCGAGAAAGACCTCGCCCTGCGACTGGCCGAGCTTGACCGAGCCGATCGCCGCGCTCATGCCGTATTCGGTGACCATCTTGCGGGCGATGCTCGTCGCCTTCTCGATGTCGTTGGATGCCCCGGTGGTCGGGTCGTGGAACACCAGCTCTTCGGCCACCCGGCCGCCCATCGCGTAGGCGAGCTGGTCGAGCAGCTCGTTGCGCGTCACCGAGTACTTGTCTTCGAGCGGCAGCACCATCGTGTATCCGAGCGCACGGCCGCGCGGCAGGATCGTGATCTTGGTCACCGGGTCGGTGTGGCGCATCGAGGCCGCCGCGAGCGCGTGACCGCCCTCGTGATACGCCGTGATGAGCTTCTCTTTGTCGTTCATCAGCCGCGTGCGACGCTGCGGGCCGGCCATGACGCGGTCGACCGCCTCGTCGAGGGCGCGGTTGTCGATCAGCTGCGCGTTGCTGCGCGCCGTGAGCAGCGCCGCCTCGTTCAGCACGTTGGCCAGGTCGGCGCCCGTGAAGCCCGGCGTCTTGCGCGCCAGCACCTCGAGGTCGACGCCCTTGGCCATCGGCTTGCCCTTGGCGTGCACGGTGAGGATCTTCTCGCGGCCCTTCAGGTCGGGCGCGTCGACGCCGATCTGCCGGTCGAAGCGCCCGGGGCGCAGCAGCGCGGGGTCGAGGATGTCGGGCCGGTTGGTCGCGGCGATCAGGATCACGTTGGTCTTGACGTCGAATCCGTCCATCTCCACCAGCAGCTGGTTGAGGGTCTGCTCGCGCTCGTCGTGCCCGCCGCCGAGACCCGCACCGCGGTGGCGGCCGACCGCGTCGATCTCGTCGACGAAGATGATGGCCGGCGAGTTCTGCTTGGCCTGCTCGAACAGGTCGCGCACACGGCTGGCGCCGACGCCCACGAACATCTCGACGAAGTCGGACCCCGAGATCGAGTAAAACGGCACCCCGGCCTCGCCGGCGACGGCGCGGGCCAGCAGGGTCTTGCCCGTTCCGGGAGGGCCGTACAGCAGCACGCCCTTTGGGATGCGGGCACCGACCGCCTGGAAGCGCGACGGCTCTTTGAGGAAGTCCTTGATCTCTTCGAGCTCTTCGACCGCCTCATCGGCGCCGGCGACGTCGGCGAAGGTGACCTTCGGGCTCTCCTTCGAGACCAGCTTCGCCTTCGACTTGCCGAACTGCATCACCCGGTTGCCGCCGCCCTGCATGCTCGAGAGCAGGAACCAGGCGAACAGGCCGACCAGCAGGATCGGGCCGAGGATGCTGAGCAGGCTCAGGAACCAGTTGTTCGAGGGCGGCACGTCGTCGTACTTAGCCGGGCTGGCATCCACGGCCTTGACGATGTCGGCGCTGCGGGCCGCGACGTAGTTGAACTGCACCGTGGTGCCCAGGTTCTGGCCGCTGGGGTCGATGTACGCCTTGTTGAGGGTGAGGTCGACGCGCTGATCGGCGTCGATGATCTTCGCCGTCTTCACGGTGCTGCCGTCGAGCAGGGCGAGCCCCTGCTCGGTCGTGACCGGGCGCGAGCCGGTGCCGCTGAGCAGGTTGAACCCGACCAGGAGCGCGGCGACGCCGAGCAGGATGTAGATCAGGGGCCCGCGAAGAATGCGTTTGAAGTCCATAGTCGCTCGGGCGCAGCCCGATCCTCCCTCAGAAGCGTGACTGTCAGGCTACCGCGCGCCGCCTTGAGGCCTTCTGGATGTTCGCCCGAGGCGGATTAGGCGTAGACGTGGGGCGCGAGCACGGCCACCGCGCGCAGGTTGCGGTACCGCTCGGCGTAGTCGAGGCCGTAGCCGACGACGAAGGCGTTCGGGATGTCGAACCCGACGTACTTCGCGTCGACGTGCACCTTCTCGGCGCCGGGTTTGCGCAGCAGGGCGCAGATCTCGATCGAGGCCGGATTGCGGCTCTCGAGGTTCGCCTTCAGCCACGACAGCGTCAGGCCGGAGTCGACGATGTCCTCGACGATCAGCACGTGGCGCCCGTCGAGGTCGGTGTCGAGGTCTTTGACGATGCGCACGACGCCGCTCGACTCGGTGCCTGCGCCGTACGAGCTCACGGCCATCCAGTCCATCTCGACGTCGCGCTTCAGCTCGCGTGCGAGGTCGGCCATCACCATGACCGCGCCCCGCAGCACGCCGACCAGCAGCAGCTCGCGGCCCTCGTAGTCGACCTCGATGCGGCGGCAGAGTTCGGCGATCCTGGCCTGCAGCTGCTCCTCGGTGTAGAGCACCTCGGTCAGGTCGCCCTCGACGTCATGCGGTTCCATCGTTGCCTTTCGATTCGCTGGGCTGATCGTTGAACCCCCGAGCGCTGAACTCCTGAGCGCTGAACTGCAGTCGTCCGCCTCGTCGAACCACCCTAACGCCGGGCAGGTCGACGCCTTCTTGACCGTGCCAGTCGGTCACCAGCCGCGCGACCTCGAGCGTCTGCTGCCTGCTGAGGGCGATGCCGAACTCGCTCGACACCGCGAGCCGGATCAGGCGCTGCCGCACCGCGGGAGGGTTGGCGGCGAGGGCCGGCACGTCGAGCGAGATGCCCGCCTCGGCGTGCTCGGCGAGATCTTCGGCGAGCTCGTCGGCGAACATGTCGAGCGCCTCGGCGTCTTCACGCAGCTGATCGGCGGTGCGGGCGAGGGCTTCCGCCACCCCGGGCCCGAGTTCCGCCTCGAGCAGCGGCAGCACGGTGGTGCGCACCCGCACGCGGGTGAAGGCCGGGTCGTCGTTCTGCGGATCGTTCCATGGCTCGAGCCCGGCATCCGCGCAGGCCTGCACCGTCGTCGTGCGCCGGATGCCCAGCAGCGGCCGCAGAAGAACCACTCGCCCCGACCCGTTCGATCGCCGTGCGGGCATGCCCTGCAGACTGGCGGCGCCGCTGCCCCGCGCCAGGCCGAGCAGCACGGTCTCTGCCTGGTCGTCGAGCGTGTGCGCCAGCAGAACCGCGGCGGCGCCGAACTCGGATGCCGCGCCCTCGAGCGCCGCGTAGCGCGCGGTGCGGGCCGCGGCCTCGGGACCCCCACCGGATCCGGCTGCGGCGCCGACCGACACGCGCTCCACCCGGACGGGCGCGAGGCCGAGCGCGGTTGCCTGCTGCGCGGCTCGCGCCGCGACATCCGCCGACCCGGACTGCAGCCCGTGGTCGACGATCACGGCCCCGGCGCGCAGGCCGGCTCGCGGCGCCTCGAAGCCTGTGGCCGCGGCGAGCGCGAGCGAATCAGGGCCGCCGCTGAGCGCCACGAGCACGAGCGCGTCCGGCTCGAACCCGACGAGCGCGCCCCGCACGGCACGTCGCAGATCGGCGATCGCGGGGGTCAGTCGGGGGCGGTCAGGCATCGGCTAACGTTATTGCGTCATCCGCCGCCGTCAGTAGGAACCCGAGGAGAAGCCGCCATGGCCGACTACGCCGCCATCATCGAGATCCCGAAGGGCAGCCGCAACAAGTACGAGGTCGATCACGAGACGGGCCGCGTCTTTCTCGACCGCGTGCTCTACACGAGCTTCGTCTACCCGACCGACTACGGCTTCTTCGAGAAGACCCTCGGACTCGACGGCGACCCGGTCGACGTGCTGGTGCTGCTGGACTTCCCGTTGTTCCCCGGGGTCGGCGTGCAGGTGCGCCCGGTGGGCGTGTTCAACATGACCGACGACGGCGGCAGCGACGCCAAGGTGATCGCGGTGCCGGCCAAGGACCCGCGCTGGGCATGGATCAAGGACGTCGACGACATCCCCGAGTACACCCGCAAAGAGATCGAGCACTTCTTCGAGCACTACAAGGACCTCGAGCCCGGCAAGTGGGTCAAGACCGAGGGCTGGGGCAACGCGGCCGAGGCGGAGGCCACGATCGAGGCCGGCCTCAAGGCGTACGTGCCGCCCGCCGGGCACTGACTCCCCGGCGGTCTCCGCCCTGAGCCGCCGGGCTAGTCGCCGATCCCTGCCGAGCAATAGTCGGGGTTCGGGCCGAACCAGTCCGCAACCGCGGGGGAACGTCGACCCAGAGGGGTGATGTCGATCCGGCAATCGCTGAACTGGTAGCTCGGGAGCGATCCGTTCGAGGACCTCGTGGCGCCGAGCCCGTAGATCTGCAACGAGTCGCCCCACGTCGACGGATCAGGAGTCGAGCCCTCGGGGTTCTTGAAGGCGATCACGAAGTGCCCCGTGCCCGGACGCGTGATGTTCCACCACCCGTTCTCGACCGCGAGCCCCGCCGACGTCACGGCGACCTCGGAGGTTCCCGGGCCGATGTCCAGCTCGACGACTTCGCCGGGGCGCCACGACCCGCTGGTCATCGTGGCGGAGTAGTCGACGACAGCCAGGCTCGCGGCGTTGGCGGCATCCCACCCCGTGTTGCGCAGGTCGTCGGCGGCATTGCCGGCGAGTTCGGAGTCGCTCGCCGCCAGAGCCGCGAGCGTCGACGTGCCGGCCGGGGTGTTCCACGCGACGGGGGCGTGCACGGTGAAGCTCACGGCGACGATCGAGCCGTCCGTGCTCCGGCCGGTGCCCGAGAAGGTCAACAGCTCGTCGCCGGGTGCCGTCGACAGCCTGGTCGCGGGAGCCGCCGTCGCGGTCGGGCTCGGCATGTCGCTGGGCGAGGCGCTGGGCGAGCTCGGATGGGGTCGAGGTGACCCGGCCGCCCCGGGGCGTGCACCCGGTGAGCACGCGGTCAATGACAGGGCCAGCGCGGCGGCAGCGGCCAGCGCGGCGATCGGGGAGCGGGGCATCCTGTTTCCTCTCGTCTGCTTCTCGACGAGCGAGCATGCCCTTCGGGTTGACAGGCCTAGGGTTCTGATCGTGCACGTCGTCGTCGCCCCCGACTCGTTCAAGGGCTCACTGGATGCCGCAGCCGCCGCCGAGGCGATCGGGAGCGGGTGGCGTGCCGTCCGCCCGCTTGACGAGGTGCTGCTCCTGCCCCAGGCCGACGGCGGAGAGGGGACCCTCGACGCCATCGCAACGGCCGTCGACGGCGCCCGGCTTCACGATGTCGGACCGGTCACCGGCCCCGACGGACGGCCCGTCGACGGGCACTGGCTGGAATTGCCCGACGGCACCGCCGTCGTCGAACTCGCGCTCAGCTCGGGGTTGCCGCTGATGACGCGGCTCGACCCGCTCGGCGCGACGACGCGCGGACTCGGCGAGGTGATCACCGCCGCCCTCGACGCCGGCGCGACCTCGCTCGTCGTGGGCCTCGGCGGGTCGGCGTCGACCGATGGCGGTGCGGGTGCGCTGCGGGCGCTCGGGCTCGGGCTGTTCGATGACTCGGGGGCGACGCTGCCCGAGGGGGGCGGGGCGCTGATGCAGCTGGCGCGTCTCGACGTGTCCGGCCTGCGGCGGCCGCCCGTCGGCGGCGTGCGGTTGCTCAGCGACGTGACCGCGCCGCTGCTCGGACCGACCGGAGCCGCTGCCGTCTTCGGCCCGCAGAAGGGGGCGTCGGCGGCGCAGGTCGTCGAACTCGACGCCGCCCTCGCCCGGTGGGCATCACTGCTGGCGCGCGTTCCGGTGGTGACGGATGGTCCGTCACCACCGGAGGATGCCAAGGGGAAGACCACTGCGCCGGGATCGGGCGCGGCCGGCGGCACCGGCTACGGCTTCGTGGCCGCGTGGGGCGCAGCGCTCGAATCGGGAGCCACCGCCCTCGCCGAGTTGACCGGGTTTGCGGCGGCAGCCGCATCCGCCGACGTCATCGTCACGGGCGAAGGCCGCTTCGACGCCACCTCCCTGACCGGCAAAGTCGTGGGCAACGCCCTCTCGCTCGAAGCCGCGCCCCACACCCGACGCGCCATCATCGCGGGCGGCCTGGCCAGCGCGCCGCCCGCCGGGGTGTGGGCCATCAGCCTTGTCGAGCTGGCAGGCTCCCTCGGGGCCGCACTCGACGACCCGAGCCGCTGGCTCTACGCGGCCGGCGCCACCGCGGCGCGCGCGCTGGGCTGAGCTGAGCTGCCCTGGGCTGAGGTCCAGCCGCACGCACGTGCACGCGCACCAACGGGCCCCGCGACCTCAGCCCGTCGGCCGCCCGGCGTACGGCGCCAGGTCGCCGTACCGGATCGACACGATCCGCACCGGCTCGCCGACCCGCGGCGCCTCGATCATCCTGCCGCCGCCCACCGCCATGGTCACGTGGTAGTAGCTCCCGCCGCTCGCGTAGAACAGCAGGTCGCCCGGCTGCAGCTGGCTCAGGTTGACCAGGCGACCCTCCGACTTCAACGTGTTGTACTGCATGGTCACCCCATGCCCCCCGATGTAGACGCCGACCGAGCGGTACGACATCAACGTGAGACCCGAGCAGTCCCATGAGTCGGGGCCCACGCCACCGTAGGCATACGGCTCGCCGAGTTGCGCTTCGGCGTAGGCGATCGCTCCGGCGACGGCTCCCGCGACCGGAGCGGGCGGGTTCGGATTGATGATCGGCGCGCTCGGCGGCGTCTTGACCGCGTTCTGGCGCGCCTCTTCCTCGACCCCGAGCTGGTACTGCTCCTCCACCGACACCGTCGAGTTCTTCAGCGACGCCAGCTGCGCATACATCGTGTTCGCCGCGACCTGCTGCTCGGCGAGCTGGGCGAGTGCGGCATCCGACGCCGTCTTCGCGGCCTCATTGGCGGCCTGCGCGTCGTTCGCCAGCGACGTGCGCTTCTTCTCGGCCACCTTGGCGCTCGCCGCGAGCGACGTGGCGGCGTTCTTCTCGAACTGCGCCCGCTTCAAGATCTCTTCAGACGACTGGCCGAGTCGAGTCGCGGTCCCGAGCGTCGACAGCAGTTGGTCGGTGTTCGTCGCGGAGCCGAAGAGCAGGCTGAGCGAGATGTTGCCGCCCCCGGTGTGCGCGAGCTGCGCGATGAGAGCCGACGCCCGCCTGGACGATTTGGCCGCCTTCGCCGCGGCGGCATCCGCCTGGCCCTGAAGCTTGTCTGCCTTCTTGGTCGCGGCGGTCAGAGCCGCGGTCGCCTGGTTGAACAGCTCGGCTTTTTGCTCCGCGGCCCTGCCCAGCGCGTCGGCCTGCACCGAGAGCTGGTTCAGGATGCCCTGGATCTTGGTGACCTCCGCCTGCTTGGCCGCCTGGTTCGCCTTGGCCTTCTGCACGTCGCCCCACGTGGGGTAGTCGACGGTGTGCGCCGTGCGATCGGTGGGCACGGCGATCGCCGGCATGCCGGAACCGGCCGCCAGGCCGAACCCTGCCGCGATGGCGAGTGCAGACGCAACCGCAGCCGCCGCCCCCCTGGGGCGTCTGCGCGCGAACATCAGCGATCCGTGCCATCCGGTCGACGGATGATGTGACTACGAGCCAAGAGTGATCCCCCGATCACGCATGAAGGGCAGCGGATCGGTGAGCGCACCATTGATGCGCACGATGAAGTGGAGGTGGCATCCGAGCGACGCCCCCGTCGACCCCACTTTGCCGATCTGCTGACCGGGAGCGACGTGCTGCCCGACCCCGACGAGAATACCGCCGTTGACGATATGGCCATAGCCCGTGGTGATTCCGCCGCCGTTGTCCAGCTGGATGAAGTTGCCCAGGTCGCTGTACGGGCCCGCGTAGGTGACCGTGCCGGAGTGCGCCGCATAGATCGGGGTGCCGCAGCCGGTGCCCGAGATGTCCTGGCCGGTGTGCAACCGCCACCCATGGGGAGGGAACGGCCACCAGCGCTGGCCGAACCGGTCGCCGAGGTAGCCGTTCGCCGGGTTGGCCCAGCCGGATGCGCTGACGACACCCGCGGCGCCCGGTCCCCACTTGGCCACAAGCGACGCGTTGTAGGCCGAGAGAGTCTGGTCGGCCGCGTTGGTGAGCTTGGTGAGCTTGGCCGACAGGTCGGCGAACGTCGCCTGGGCGGCTTTCAACGCGGTGGCCGCGGCATCCGACGCCGCCTGCGCCTCCGCGAACGCGGTCTCTGCGGCATCTTTGTACTTGGCGAGGATCACCTTGGCGGCATCCGCCTGATCGGTCAGCGCCTGCGCGCCCTTCTGCAACCGCAGCGCCTTCTCGTAGACCTGCTTCGACCGATCGGTGATCTGGCTCATGTAGCCGACCTTTGCCAGCAGCTGGTCGGCTTGACCCGAGTTGCCCAGCAGGCTGGTGGTGATCCCATCCGCACCGCCCGACTTCGCCAACTGCGCCAGCAACTGCCCGGCCGTCTTCTTCGCGGCGTCGGCTTCTTTCTTCGCGGCGTCGGCCTGAGCCTGCCGCTTCTCGACGATGTATTCCTGCCCGTCGAACGCGTCCTGCGCCTTGGCGTATGCATCGCCCTTGGCCGTGGCCTCCGCCTGCGCCTTGTCGACCGATGCCTGCAGGCCGGCCACCTGCGCCTTGATCTTGTCGGCGAGCGCCTTGGTGGCAGCAACACTGGCCTGCGCTGCGGCGACCTGCGCCCAGGTGATCTCAGGGGGAGTGGTGTCGCGCGATGCCGCGTAGCTGGGTGGAACGATGACTCCGGTCAGCACCGACACGGGCACTAGGGCGAGCGCGAGGGATGCTGCGAGCGCGCGGGTTCGCGACATCCTGGCTCGCCGTTCCGTCTGCAGCGCCGTGCGCGAGCGTGTGCTCCCCCACCGACCGGTCATGATCTCCCCGCATCCCGCGCCCGGGCGGCGGAGCCGCGCGAGTCACACAGATAACACTATTAACAGTAGCAACATCCCCCGGATCGTTCCAGGGTTGAATCATCTGCGGCCGTGTCCCGTTCCGGGACCAACCTTCGACAACGGGTTGAACCTAACCCGGTCGGGCCGCGCAGCCCGGTTGATTCGGCCGTTTCGGCGGTTCCCGACGGCAGGGGGCCGATTCGACGGTGATTGGCATTAACGGCGCGCCGCCCGTATGCTTGACCCTCGGTTGCTCAGCGGTTAACCCGTCGCGGCCCCATCGTTTAGTGGCCTAGGACACCGCCCTTTCACGGCGGCAGCACGGGTTCGAATCCCGTTGGGGTCACTGAACAACCACACAACTCAACAGCATGGCCCTGTAGCGCAGTTGGTTAGCGTGCCGCCCTGTCACGGCGGAGGTCGCGGGTTCAAGTCCCGTCAGGGTCGCGGATGTCAGAGCCCTTCCGCGAGGAAGGGCTCTTTCACCATCGGGATGCCGTCACCGCCTCGCGCGGCTGGCTCTCGAGGCTCTGTAGCTCAGTTGGTAGAGCGCACGACTGAAAATCGTGAGGTCACGGGATCGACGCCCGTCGGAGCCACCACGCCGTTGTCATGGCGGCCCATGGGGCCCTTTCGGTACTCGCGCCTCAGCGGCAGGTTGACCTTCGAACGAGAATTGGGCGTCCCACCTTCGGCGCCACCGGCATTCGAATCATTGGAATATTCGAGATCGCGTTCGCTATCGCTATCGGGGTGGTGCTAGTTGACACGCTGACGCGCGGTGACTGACTTTTCCCGAAATTTTCTATACAAGATCAGGAGCGTTGGCGACTTGCGGCAACGCGTAAATGTCGCGGGATGAGATCGATCTAACTCGCCGGAACACTAGTTATGTGGTCCTCGGGACACTCGTACTGGATCGTTCCCACGAATTCGCCTGCCAAATCGACGGGGCCTCCGGCATGATGGGACGCAATGAGGTCGCACCCCTCATGGTCACAAGGTGTTGCCTGAGATATCTCCATGCCAGGGACGTTACTCCGCCAAGCGGCGCCGGCCCGCGTTGAAATATGCCGCCAAAAGGCCGACACGACTATCGGACACAATACGGAATCCCTGGAACGGTAAGCGGATTCGGCTCACGTCCGCCCAGCCACCCGGCGACGAGCCTCCGCGACACCGGCACCCCGTCAAGACCGACCACCGGCCGACACCCAGCCCCACAGGGAGGGTGCTCCGCACCTGCGATTGACCGCTCCCGTGTTGGGGCCGGCGGCCACCCTTGACAGGACCCGACAGCGCCACGATGCCTAGCCAGCTATCGGGTGGATGGCCTCAGAAAGTGGCTACATAGGTGTGGTGAGCAGCGGGGCAAGCTGCAGCAGCGTCGCGACAAGATTCGCGATCCACGGAATGGCGACGAGGAGGACTACCGCGACGAGGGCAAGAGTCACGAGCCCGCCCGCAAGAAGCGCGACGTACTGGCCCCGTGATCGCACAACGGGAGCCGATTCTGCAGCCAACAGATCGGCAAGGGTCGTCTCCTCCTCTTCCACGGTCATGCCGCCATCGTAGTTACGCGGATCGTGCGTCACGTTGACGCCAGGCACGCGCCGCCCAACTCTCGAGCGCCCACTTGGTTTCCGGGGTGGCACCCCGGTCCACCTCGGTCCGTTGGGCGTCGACACACTCCTTGCGCAGGCGCCGCTGCACCGCTCGGCGCCGGGCGCGTCGCTTTCCAGCGCAGGCGCCTCGCCGTCACCGGCCGGGCGCCCCGCACGGGGGCGGGCCCCCGAGCGCGTCGACGTTTAGAGTCGAAGTCACGCTAAGGGTGGGCGAAGCGTGGGGGATCACCGTGGATGAGGCAGTGATGTGCCCGTGGTCGGCCCGCCGAGGTCGCGACGTTGTGGGCTTGCGGCGCACCACGATCCTCGAACGGAGACTCCGCCCATGACCGCCACCGATGCCAGCCCCGAGCTGTTGGCCCTGGCTCTGACCGAGCTGTCCGAGGGATCCCTGGTGACGGATGCCGGCCACCAGACGATCTACGCCAATCGGGCCTTCACCGAGGTCACCGGGTACGAGGTGTCCGAGATCGTGGGCACCAACTGCCGATTCCTGCAGGGGCCGCAGACATCTCCCGCCGAACTGCAGCGCATGCGGGATGCTCTCGACAACGGTCAGGTGTTTCAGGGCACGCTGCTCAACTACCGCAAAGACGGCAGCCCGTTCTGGAACCACCTCACGATCACCCCGTTGATCGACGACACCGGCGCGGTGACCCACTTCGTGAGCGTCCAGCGCGACGTCACCGAGCAAGTCGAGGAGCGCGACGCCCTCTCGCACCTGGCCGCTCACGACCAGCTGACCGGCTTGCCCAACCGCTATGGGCTCCGTCGCCATCTGCGCCGCGAGCTGGCCGACGCAGCCGAAGAAGGGTCCGTCATCGCGGTCGCCCTCATCGATCTCGACGACTTCAAGCTCATCAACGACCAGCACGGTCACCTCGCGGGCGACACCGTGCTCCGCGAGTTCGCCGACCGGATGACCAGGCTGCTGCGTCGAGGCGACTTCCTGGCCCGGCTGGGCGGAGACGAGTTCGTGGTCGTCGTGCCCGGCCTGACATCGATCGATCCGCTGGCCGACTTCGGGGGGATCGCCGAGCGCCTGCACGCGGCCGTCCAGTCTCCGTTCGCTCTCGACGACCGGAATCTTGCGTCGGTCGGGATCAGCATGGGAGTCGCCCTCGCCCCGCGGGACGGGGCGACCGGCCTCGAACTGGTCCGCACCGCGGATGCCGCGCTCTACCGGGCCAAACGGCACAAGGGCGGCCCGCGATGGTGGGATGCATCCCCCACCGCCACGACCGAGCGCGGTACGGGAGCACCGGGAAGGCCTCAGCCGGCCTCCGGCGAGCTGGTGATGTTCATGCAGCCCATCGTCGACCTCCGCTCAGGCCAGGTCACTCAGGTGGAGGCGCTCGCCCGACTGCGCACGCCCTCCGGCGAATTGAAGGCCCCCGACACCTTCCTGCCGTTCTACTCGCGGCATCAGTTGGTCGACGTGTTCAAACAGGGCCTCGATCAGGCCCTCAGCTGGGTGCCGCGCTGGGAGAGCCTCGGCATCGTCTTGAACGTATCCGTGAACGTGTCTCCCGAACTGCTCAGCAACCCGGACAGTTTCGGATGGGTCACCGACGCCCTGACGCGGCACAACGTCGATGCGACGCGTTTGAGCCTCGAGTGGCTCGAAGACCAAGAAATCGACCTCGCCAGCAGCGAGAACACCATCACCGAGCTGGTGCGCCTGGGGGTCAAGCTGCACCTCGACGACCTCGGCTCCGGGTTCGCCACCCTCAACCGGCTCACCCAAGTCCCCTTCGACGTGATCAAGATCGATCGACGCATCTTCGACCAAGCCCATGCCCGCCCCATCCAGGTGCTCACCGTCCTGGCGGCGCTCACCGAGCTGGGCGCCGACTCCGGCTATGGCACCGTCGTCGAGGGCATCGAGAACCACGAGCGCCTCGAAGCCAGCGCAGTGCTCGGCGCAGGCGCGGGCCAAGGCTTCCTCTTCGCACCTCCCATGCCCCCTGAGGAGATCGAATCCTGGCTCGAACAGTTCACGATGCCCTACCGCGACGGCGAGCTCACCACCGCACTCGGCGCCCTCGCCTACCTCTGGTCGCACGGCGGCGGGGACGGGCCCGAACATCCCACCGAGCACTGCCCGCTCACCGCCTACCTGGCCGTGTCCGACGCCAGCGACGACACCCTCGAAGCCCACCGGACCCTCCACCAGGAGCCACCCACCACCAGCACCGCGCGCGCGATCGCCCACGCAACCCTGCTCGGCCGCCTCGCCGAACAAGCCCAACGCGCACAGCCCTCGACGCCAAGCTCTCACTGGCTCGACACCAGGCCGGGAGCCCGTACCGCCGGCTAAGACACGAAGGCGCGAGCCGGGTCCGCCAGAAACCCGGAAATCGCCGCGAGCAGCCGCGACCCCTCAGCGCCATCGACGACGCGGTGGTCGAACGACAGGCTCAGCGTGACGACGCTGCGCAGCGCGATCTCGCCGTTGAACTCCCACGGCCGTCGCGCGACAGCGCCCACCGCGAGAATGCCGGCCTGGCCGTCCGCCAGGATCGGCGTTCCGCCTTCGACGCCGAAGACACCCACGTTCGTGATCGTGAAGGTGCCGCCCGTCATCGCGGCGGGCGGTGTCGTCCCGGCCCGGGCGGTCTGGACCAGTTCAGTGAGCGCGGTGTCGAGCTCTTGGAAGCTGAGCGTGTCGGCAGCGGGAATCACCGGAACGAGCAAGCCGCGCGGCGTCGCGGCCGCGATGCCCAGATTCACGTGCCGGAACTGGCGGATCCCGCCCTCTTCCCAGCGCGCATTGACGGATGGCTCGTCAGCCAGGGCGAGACAGACCCCCCGTGCGACGGCCGTCAGGAAGGTGAGGCGCGATCCACGGAACTTCGCCTGACCCCGCAACCGCTCGAGCAGCTCGATCGTGGGGGTGACGTCGACCTGCAGGAAGACGGTGGCATGCGGTGCCGTGAAGGCGCTCTCGACCATCGCCTTCGCGGTGAGCTTGCGCACGCCGGTGACCGGGATGAGCGTCGACTCGTCGCCGGACACGACCGGGGTCGGCGAACTGCTCATGCGCTCCAGATCGGCCCGCGTGATGAGGCCGTGCTCCCCGGTTCCTTCGACACGGTCGAGCGAGATGCCCAGCTGACGCGCGAGCAGCCGCACCGGCGGGGCCGCACGACGCCGGGCCGACGCGGGCGCCTCGGCAGCCGGGGCGGGCGACTCGGCCATCGGCACGGGCGCTGCAACGGGCGACTCCACGGGAGCGCCCGCGAAGCGGCGCGGTGTGCGCGCCGACGACGACTCCTCGGTCGCGCCGTAGCCGACCAGGTTCGGCGGTGGGGCCTCGGCGTCCTGCTCCTCGCCCGCCGCATCCGCCGTCTCGACGGTGATGATCGGATCGCCGACCGCCACCGTCACGCCCGCATCCACCATGAGTCGGGCGACGATGCCCGCGAACGGCGACGGGAGGTCGACGACCGCCTTCGCCGTCTCGACCTCGGCGATCACCTGGTTCAACTCGATGCGATCGCCGGCCGAGACCTTCCACGCGACGATCTCCGACTCGGTGAGCCCCTCCCCGAGGTCGGGAAGGCGGAACTCTCGCAGCGCCACGGCTACCAGCCCCGATCCTGCAGCGAGTTTGGCCGGTCGAGCGCGCGGTCCACGCCGTCGAGGATCCGGTCCATGTCGGGCAGGTGGAACTTCTCGAGCTTGGCCGGCGGGAACGGGATGTCGTATCCGGTCACCCGCACCGGCGCGTGCTCGAGGCTGTAGAAGCAGCGCTCGGTGACGGCCGCGCAGAGCTCGGCCCCGAGTCCGCCGGTCTGGGATGCCTCGTGCACGACGACCAGGCGCCCGGTGCGCTCCACCGAGGCGACGACCGTGTCGAAGTCGATCGGCGAGAGCGAGCGCAGGTCGATCACCTCGACCGAGACGCCCTCCGTCTGCGCGGCGGTGGCGGCCGCGAGTGCGGTCTGCACGAGGCCGCCGTACGCGACCACGGTCACATCGGCGCCCGGGGCGACGACTCGGGCCCGGTCCATGGCGCGCACCGGGCTCGGCGCGGCATCCAGCTCCACCTCGCCCTTCACGTGATAGCGGCGCTTCGGCTCGAAGTAGAGCACCGGGTCGTCGCTGGCGATGGCCTCGCGGATCACGGCGTAGGCATCCGCCGGATCGCTCACGCTCACGACGCGCAACCCGGAGGTGTGGGTGAACAGCGCCTCGGGCGAGTCCGAGTGGTGCTCGGCCGCGCCGATGCCGCCCGCCCAGGGAACCCGGATCGTCAGCGGCATCTTCACCGTGCCGCGGGTGCGCGAATGCATCCGCGCCACCTGGCTGACGATCTGGTCGAACGCCGGGTAGATGAATCCGTCGAACTGGATCTCGCAGACCGGCCGGTAGCCGGCGAAGGCCAGCCCGACGGCGGTGCCGAGGATGCCGGACTCGGCGAGCGGGGTATCCATCACCCGGCGGTCGCCGAAGGTCTCTTGCAACCCCTGCGTCACGCGATAGACGCCGCCGAGCTTGCCGACGTCTTCGCCCATCACGACCACGCGGTCGTCGTCTTCCATCGCGCGCCGCAGACCGGCGTTGATCGCGGATGCCATGGTCAGGGTCGCGGCGGTCACGCGAACATCCGCAGGTAGGCGTCTTGCGCGGCGCGCTGCTCGTCGATGCGCGGATGCGGCTCGGCGTAGACATGATCGAACAAGGCCCCGGGGGGCAGGTCGGGCATGGCGAGGCAGCCCGCGCGCAACTCGGCGGCGACCGCATCGGCTGCCGCGGTGATCTCTGCCTGTGCGGCGTCGTCGAGAACGCCGGCGTCGCGCAGGTACGCCGCGACGCGCGCCAGCGGATCCTTGGCCGCCCACTCCTCGAGGTCGGCCGGCGGCCGGTAGCGGGTCGGGTCGTCTGCGGTGGTGTGCGGCCCCATCCGGTAGGTGACGGCCTCGATGAAGGTCGGCCCGTCGCCCCGACGCGCGCGCTCGAGGGCGGAACGGGTCACCGCCAGAACGGCGAGAACGTCGTTGCCGTCGACCTGGATGCCGGGCATGCCGAATCCGACGGCCCGATCGACGAGCGCCGTGCGGCTCTGCACCCGCACCGGCTCTGAGATCGCCCAGTGGTTGTTCTGGCAGAAGAACACGACCGGCGCGGCGTAGGAGGCGGCGAACACCAGCGCCTCGCTCACGTCGCCCTCGCTCGTCGCGCCATCGCCGAAGTAGGTCACCGCGACCGAGTCGCTCTGCTTCAGTTGCATGCCCAGGGCGTAGCCGGTGGCGTGCAGGGTCTGAGCGCCGATGATCACCTGCGGGGTCGCCAGGCGATGGATGAAGGGGTCCCAGCCGGATTGCGCCACGCCCCGCCAGGTCACCAGCAGGTCGGTGGGCGCGACACCGCGGACCCACGCGACGCCGTTCTCGCGATAACTCGAGAACACGAAGTCGTCGGGGGCGAGCGCACGGGCCGACCCGATCTGCGCGGCTTCCTGGCCGAGCAGGGGCGGCCAGAGCCCGAGCTCGCCCTGGCGCTGCAGGGCGGTGGCTTCGGTGTCGATGCGCCGGATGATGACCATGTCGCGGTACAGCGCGAGCAGTTCAGCCGGGCCGACGTCGGCGACGAGGTCGGCGAACGCGCCGGTGCTGTCGCGATGGCCGTCGGCGCCGATCAGGCTGACGTACGGGGTGATCCCGGGGATGGCCTCGAGCAGTTCGGCTGTCATGATTGCCCCTCACGAGAACGACGGTGTTCTGGCAGCGAGGCTACGCTCGGTTTTCCGAAGTGCGCAACCGATGTATTTGTGATTGAGCATTATGCTCACTGCAAGGCTTTCGCGAACCGGAAACGGGCCTGAAGGAGACAGAATGCGCGCCCTGGACCGTACCGACCTGCGCCTCTTGCTCGCCCTGACCGACGAGCCGCGGGCGACCACGGTCGCGCTCGCGCAGCGGCTGGGCGTCACGCGCAACACGGTGCAAGCGCGCATGGCCAGCCTCGAGACCGCCGGCGTGCTCCTGCCCTACGACCGCTGCATCAACGAGGCCGCGATCGGACACCCGCTCACCGCCTTCACCACGGTGTACGCGACCCAGCAGAAGCTCGCGCACATCGCGGCCGAGCTGACCAAGATCCCCGAGGTGGTGCAGGCCTTCGGCCTCACCGGGCCGACCGATCTGCTGGTGCGCATCGTCTGCGCCGACACCGATGAGCTCTTCACGATCAACGAGCGCATCCTCGCCTGCGACGGCGTCGACCGGACCGAGACGTCGATCGCGATCAACGAACTCGTGCCGTACCGGCTGGCCCCCCTGCTGCGGCAGGCGGAGGAGGGGCTGGATCGCGGTTAGGCGGGTGCCGAGCCGCGCTCACCCAGCGACGCCCTGCCGAGGGTCGCGGGGCTCAACCGCCCCAGCTCGTGCACGATCTCCTCGACGCGGTCCTTCGCGTCGCCGAACAGCATCCGCGCGTTGTCGCGGAAGAACAGCGGGTTCTGCACGCCTGCATAGCCGGACGCCATGGACCGTTTGAAGACGATGACCTCGTCGGCCTCCCAGACCTTGAGCACCGGCATCCCGGCGATGGGGCTGCCCGGGTCTTCGGCCGCGGCGGGATTCACCGTGTCGTTCGCGCCGATCACGAGCACGACGCTGGTGTGCGGGAAGTCGTCGTTGATCTCATCCATCGACAGCACGATGTCGTAGGGCACTTTCGCCTCGGCCAGCAGCACGTTCATGTGGCCGGGCAGCCGCCCCGCCACCGGATGGATGCCGAAGTGCACCTCGATGCCGCGCGCGCGCAGGATCCGCGCGAGCTCGGCCACCGGGTACTGCGCCTGGGCGACCGCCATGCCGAATCCAGGCGTGATGATCACCGATCGGGCGTCCGCCAGCAGCTGCGCGGTGTCGGTCACCGTGGTCTCGTGGTACTCGCCGGTCTCTTCGACCCCCTTGGTGGGCGCCTCGATGCCGAAACCCCCCGCGATCACCGACAGGAACGACCGGTTCATGGCCTGGCACATGATGTAGCTCAGGAACGCACCCGACGACCCGACCAGCGCACCGGTCACGATCAGCAGGTCGTTGTCGAGCAGGAAGCCGCTGGCCGCCGCGGCCCATCCCGAATAGCTGTTGAGCATCGACAC
>DASTNC010000023.1:0-4043 GCA_035721225.1 Pseudolysinimonas sp. | reverse complement strand
CGACATCCGCTTCTTCGCCAGCGCGCGCAGTGCCGGCACGACGCTCCCGTTCCGCGGCGAGCAGATCACCGTCGAAGACGCGAGCACGGCCGATCCCACCGGACTCGACATCGCGATCTTCTCGGCCGGCGCCACCATGTCGAAGGTGCAGGCGCCGCGGTTCGCCGCCGCCGGCGTGCTCGTCATCGACAACTCGAGCGCCTGGCGCATGGACCCCGACGTGCCGCTCGTGGTGAGCGAGGTCAACCCGCATGCGATCGACCAGGCGCGCGGCGCCACGGGCAAGGGCATCATCGCCAACCCGAACTGCACCACCATGGCCGCGATGCCGGTGCTGAAGGTCCTGGATGCCGAAGCCGGGCTCCAGCGCCTGATCGTCAGCACCTACCAGGCCGTGTCGGGCGCGGGCCTCGCCGGAGGCGAGGAGTTGCTCGAGCAGGCGGCGTCGGCCGTCGACCAGAACGCGATCGGCCTGGTGCACGATGGGCACGCCGTGACGATGCCCGAGCCGCACAAGTTCGTCAAGAACATCGCCTTCAACGTGCTGCCGCTGGCCGGCTCGATCGTCGACGACGGGCTGAACGAGACCGACGAAGAGAAGAAGCTGCGCAACGAGAGCCGCAAGATCCTCGAGCTTCCCGAGTTGCTGGTGAGCGGCACCTGCGTGCGCGTCCCGGTCTTCACCGGGCACTCGCTCAGCATCAACGCCGAGTTCGCGTCGGCGCTCACCCCCGAGCGCGCGACCGAGCTGCTTCGGGATGCTGCGGGCGTTCAGTTGATGGAGGTGCCGACCCCGCTCGACGCCGCCGGGATCGACCCGAGCCTGGTCGGGCGCATCCGCCACGACGAGGGAGTCCCGGGCAACCGCGGCCTCGCCCTCTTCATCTCGAACGACAACCTGCGCAAGGGCGCCGCGTTGAATGCGGTGCAGATCGCCGAACTCGTCGCCGCGAAGCTGGTCGCCGAGCAGCCGGTCAGCTGATCCCCTCGTTGCGGCAGATGGCTCCGAACCCTCGGCATGACGTTCCGTGCTGTCGCCGCCGTCGCTGCGGCGGTCGTGCTGGCGGTGAGCCTGCTGAACGCCTGCACGGCCGACCAGGGGGCCGCGACATCCCCTGCGCCACCACCCGCGAGGTCGACGCCGTTGCCTGCTGACGCACCCGTCGTCGCGTTCTACGGCGACTCGTACACCCTCGGCGCCGGAGCGAGCAGTGAGTCGAAGCGCTGGTCGACGATCATCTGCGCTCAGCGGGGGTGGAAGGAGTTCAACCCGAGCGTCAACGGGCTCGGCTTCGTGAACAATCGCACGGCAGACGGGGTCGACGAGCCGGCACTGATCGTGTCGCAGCATCCCGACATCGTGTTCATCACCATGGGCCTGAACGATAACTTCAGCTACGCGCGGGCCGCCCCGCAGATCCACCGGGCGATCATCGACGATCTGGCCGGGCTCAAGAAGCAGCTGCCCGATGCTCGGTTCATCGTGGTCGAGCCGTTCTGGTACACGGATGAGCGCCCGGCCTCTCTCGCGGTGATCAGCGGATGGGTCCGCAGCGAGGCGGCCGCCATCGGCGCCGACTACATCCCCGGCGCGTCGCACTGGATCGAGCATCATCCCGAGTGGATGGCCTCGGACGGCCTGCACCCCAACGACGCGGGCTACGCGCAGATCGCCCGGAAGATGGATGCGGCGCTGACCGCGCTGGGCCTCTAAAGAACGGCCCTTCTTGCCGCCCCGGCGACGGCCCGAGCACGGCGTCCCTCGAGGCCCCCGCTTAGAATGGACGACGTGCCTACACCCGTCGATGTCGCCCTGATCGGCGGCGGAATCATGAGCGCGACGCTGGGGGCCCTGCTCCACGAGCTAGAGCCGAGCTGGTCGATCACGATCCTCGAGCGGCTCGGCGATGTCGCCCTCGAGAGCTCGAACCCCTGGAACAACGCCGGCACGGGTCACTCCGCGCTGTGCGAGCTCAACTACACGCCCGAGAAGGCCGACGGCACGATCGACGTCAGCCAGGCGGTGAAGGTCAACGAGCAGTTCCAGGTGACCCGTCAGTTCTGGGCCTTCCTGGTCAGCGAGGGGATGCTGCCCGAGCCCGAGCGCTTCATCAACCCGGTGCCGCACATGAGCTTCGTCTGGGGCCAGAACAACGTCGACTACCTGCGCCGCCGCTTCGAGGCGCTCACAGACCACCCGCTCTTTCGGGGCATGGAGTTCAGCGACGACCCGAAGGTCATCCGCGAGTGGGCTCCGTTGATCATCCCGGGTCGCCGCAAGGACCAGCCGATCGCCGCCACCCGCATCCTCGCGGGAACGGATGTCGACTTCGGCTCGCTGACCCGCCTCCTGGTCGACGGCTTGGTGAAGTCGGGGGCCACGCTCAAGCTCGAGCACCGGGTCACCCGTCTGCGCAAGTCGCGAGACGGACTCTGGCACCTCGGCATCCGACACGATGTCGGCGGCACCCCCCTCGAACTCACCGCGCGGTTCGTGTTCGTCGGGGCGGGCGGGGCGGCACTGACCCTGCTGCAGAAGTCGGGCATCAACGAGATCCGCGGCTACGGCGGCTTCCCGATCAGCGGGCAGTGGCTGCGCACCGACGATCCGGCTCTGGTGGCGCAGCACGAGGCGAAGGTCTACGGCAAGGCGGCGGTGGGGTCTCCGCCCATGTCGGTCCCTCACCTCGACACGCGCGTGGTCGATGGGAAGGCGAGTCTGCTGTTCGGCCCGTACGCCGGATTCAGCCCCAAGTTCTTGAAGACCGGATCCTGGTTCGATCTGTTCCGCTCGATCCGGCTGCACAATATCGGCACGCTCGTCGGGGCCGGCCTGTCGAACCTCTCCCTGGTGAGCTATCTGATCGGCGAATTGCTGGCAGGCCGCGGCAAGAAGCAGCGCGCACTTCAGGAGTTCTTCCCGAAGGCGAAGCGCTCCGACTGGCGGCTCGAGACCGCGGGCCAGCGGGTTCAGGTGATGAAGCGGGGCGCCGACGGCAAGCCGGTCATCCAGTTCGGCACCGAGGTGGTGGCCGCCGCGGACGGCTCGATCGCGGGGCTGCTCGGCGCGTCCCCCGGGGCGTCGACGGCCGTTCCGATCATGCTCGACGTGCTGGCGAAGTGCTTTCCCGACCGCGTGGCCGGCTGGAAGCCGCAGCTGAAGAAGATGGTGCCGAGTTACGGCTCGCTGCTGTCCGACGACGAGGCGAAGGCCGCCAAGACGCTCGCGCGAACGGCGAAGGCGCTCGACCTGCCCGCGCCGGTGACCGGGTCCGCGGTCCGCTCGTAGTGACCGGGGGATGCTGCTCCGCCTGACGGACATTAGAACATATGTTCTAGTGAGTGAATGAGGTGGAGCGGCCAAGAGATCGAGGCGGAGCAGGGTGACGCCCTGCCCGGCCTGGTCACACTCAGCTCGCTCGTTCGATCGGTGCAGACCCCCGAGTTCGCCGGCATCACCTTTCACGAGGTGCTCGCCAAGAGCGCGCTGAACCACGTTCCCGGGTCGCCGGGGGCGCTGCCGTTCGGCTGGACGATCAATCCCTACCGCGGATGCAGCCATGCCTGCACATTCTGTTTTGCACGACAGACGCACACCTACTTGAACCTCGACGCCGGGGCGGATTTCAACTCGGAGATCGTCGTGAAAGTCAACGTGGCCGACGTGCTCGCGAAGGAGCTCGCGAAGCCGGCGTGGGGGCGTCATCCTGTCGCGCTCGGGACCAATACCGACCCGTACCAGCGCGCGGAGGGGCGCTATCGACTCATGCCCGGCATCATCGCCGCGTTGGCGTCATCGGGAACGCCCTTCAGCATCCTGACCAAGGGCAGCCTGCTCCGGCGCGATCTTCCCCTGCTGCAGGAGGCGGCCGAGCGTGTGCCCGTCGACGTCGCGATGACGATCGCGGTTCACGATCAGCAACTCGCCGATTCGGTCGAGCCCGGAGCGCCCACCGCAGCCGCCCGACTTGCCACGGTGAGGGCTGTGCGGGAGGCGGGGCTGCCCTGCGCGGTGTTCGTCATGCCGGTGCTTCCCTATCTCA
>DASTNC010000022.1:0-34970 GCA_035721225.1 Pseudolysinimonas sp. | reverse complement strand
TCCGGTTCCGGATGCGGTGCGCGCCGCGATCGCCGACCGCATCGAGCGCTTCGACCGCGACTGGTCCCGCTTTCGCGACGACTCGCTGGTGACCAGGATCGCCCGCGAATCCGGCCGCTACCGGATGCCCGACGACGCCCCACAGCTGCTCGACCTCTACCGCGAGCTCTACCAGGCGAGCGGCGGCCGGGTCTCGCCCCTGGTCGGACGCGCCCTCGAATCGATCGGCTACGACCCGCAATACCGATTGACGCCGGCGGCCACCCGCCAGCCGGTCCCGCCGTGGGATGACGCGCTCTCGTGGGACGGCGAATACCTCACCACCACCTCTGCCGTGCTGCTCGACGTCGGGGCGGCGGGCAAGGGCTATCTGGTCGACCTGGTGAGCGACATGCTCGCCGAGCATGGCATCGCGCGTCACGTCGTCGATGCGAGCGGCGATCTGCTCACGCGGGGCGTGCCGCTCAGGGTGGCCCTGGAGCATCCGCTGGATCCGACCAAGGCGATCGGCGTGGTCGAGCTCAGCGGCGGGCCGGAGGACGCGGCGCTCTGCGCGAGCGCGTCGAACCGACGTTCGTGGGGCGACGGGCTGCACCACGTGCTCAACGCGGTCACCGGCGAACCGACCTCGCGGGTGATCGCGAGCTGGGCCATCGCCTCGACCGCCGCCTGGGCCGATGGGGCAGCCACCGCCCTCTTCTTCGAGACCCTCCCGAACTTCTTCGAGCTCCACAACGTGGTCACGGTCGCACTGTTCGCAGACGGGCGCGTCGAGCGCTCGCCGTCGTTCACCGGGGAGTTGTTCGGATGATGTCAGTGACCGCCTGGCTCGATGGCGTTCTCGGCCGCGTGACGATGTACGCGCTGATGATCATCTGCGGGGTCGCTCTGGCCATGGTGGCCCTGGTCTTCACCATCATCGGATGGCTGCCGTTCTCGCCGATCGCCCTGATCGGCAACGCCATCGTGCTGCTCATCGTCGGCTATCTGGCCAACGGAGTGGCCGGACTCGTCGTGGGTACCCGACCGCAATTCGGCTCGACCGCGATCACGGCGCTGCTGCTGCTCTTCATCTTTCCGCCCCGGCTCGACCTGCTCAGCCTCGGCGGAGTCGCCCTGGCGGCCGTCGTCGCGGTGCTCGCCAAATACCTGCTGGCCTGGCGCGGACGGCACATCTTCAACCCCGCGGCGATCGGGGCGTTCATCGTCGGGCTGACCGGGCTCACCGTGAGCTACTGGTGGGTGGGCACACCGGTCTTGCTCCCGTTCGTCGCGGTCGCCGGTTTTCTGATCCTGTTCCGCACCCGGCGCTTCCCGATCGCGATCGTGTTCCTCGTCGTTGCGACTCTCAACATCGTGATCCGCTACGCGATCAGCGGGGTTCCGATCGGCACCGGGATCGGTCTGGCGCTGCTCTCGTCGCCGATCGTGTTCTTCGCCTGCTTCATGCTCGACGAGCCGCTGACGCTCCCGCCGCGCCGCTGGCAGCAGGTGACCGAGGCCGTGGCGGTGGGTCTGCTGTTCCAGCTCGGCTTCTCGTTCGGCACGTTCAGCTCCACCCCTGAGTTCGCGCTCGTGGTGGGCAACCTGCTCGCCTTCTTCTGGGGGCAGCGCCGCGGCATCCGACTCGAGTTCGTGGGTCGCACCCAACTGACGCCGGCCAGTTGGCGATTCGACTTCACGCCCCGCGCCCCCGTGCGGTTCAGGGCGGGCCAGTCGATGGAGCTCGTCCTCCCGCACCCGAAGGCCGATGCGCGGGGCTGGCGCCGGATGTTCAGCATCGCCTCGGCGCCGGGCAGCGACGTGATGCGATTCGCGATGCGAGTGCCGGAGCGTTCGAGCAGCTTCAAGTCGGCGATGCTCGAGCTGGAGCCGGGGGCGGTCGTCACCGGCACCTCGGTGAGCGGCGACTTCCTGTTGCCCAGGAATGCCGCCACACCCCTGCTGCTGGTCGCGGCCGGGATCGGCATCACCCCGTTCATCAGCCACCTGGAGCAGCTGACAGCCGCGGGAGACAAGCGCGACACCGTGCTGCTGTATGCGGTCGCCTCCGCAGACGACATCGCGTTCGCCGAGGTGCTCACAGCCTCGGGTTGCCGGGTCGTCGTGCTCTCACCCGACCGGCCGAGCGAGCTGCCGAAGGGCTGGTCGTGGGCCGGAGACGGCGAACTGAGGTCCGAACAGATCCACCAGGCTGTTCCGGATGCGGCGTCCCGCACCACCTACCTCTCGGGGCCGCCCGCGGTGGTTGCCGACCTCGAGCGGGCGCTCCGCCGAGACGGGGTGAAGCGGATCGTGACCGACGTGTTCATCGGCTACTGAGCCGGTGTTCGTTGTGCGCGAGATGGACATCACGGTCAACCGCGCCCGCGAAGCATCGGGGGGAAGGTGAGGTGACGCCCTAAGCCAGCCGCGCCTTCAGGTTCTCGTCGAGCGACGCGAGAAACTCCTCGGTCGTCTGCCAGGGCTGCTCGGGCCCGACCAGGGCGGCCAGGTCCTTGGTCATCTTGCCGCTCTCGACGGTCGTGATGACGACATCCTCGAGAGCCGCTGCGAAATCGATGAGCTTCTGGTTGCCGTCGAGCTTGCCGCGATGCTGCAGGCCGCGGGTCCAGGCGTAGATCGACGCGATCGGGTTCGTCGAGGTCGGCTTGCCCTGCTGGTACTGGCGGTAGTGGCGGGTCACCGTGCCGTGCGCGGCCTCTGCCTCGACGATCTTTCCGTCGGGGGTGGTGAGCACGCTCGTCATGAGGCCCAGCGATCCGAAGCCCTGCGCGACCGTGTCGCTCTGCACGTCGCCGTCGTAGTTCTTGGTGGCCCAGACGTAGCCGCCCTCCCACTTGAGCGCCGACGCGACCATGTCGTCGATCAGTCGGTGCTCGTAGGTCAGGCCGGCCTTGTCGAAGTCGGCCTTGAACTCGGCGTCGAAGATCTCCTGGAAGATGTCTTTGAAGCGGCCGTCGTAGGCCTTCAGGATCGTGTTCTTGGTCGAGAGGTACACCGGGTAGTTGCGGGCCAGGCCGTAGTTCAGCGAGGCGCGCGCGAAGTCGCGGATGCTGGCATCCAGGTTGTACATGGCCATCGCGACGCCCGAACCCGGCGCCTGGAAGACCTCGAAGCTCTGCGCCTCGCCGCCGTCCTTCGGCTGGAACGAGATGGTCAGCGTGCCGGGCCCCTCGAAGCGGAAGTCGGTCGCCCGGTACTGGTCGCCGAATGCGTGGCGGCCGACGATGATCGGCTTGTTCCAGCCGGGCACCAGGCGCGGGATGTTGCTGATGATGATCGGCTCGCGGAAGATCACGCCGCCGAGGATGTTGCGGATCGTGCCGTTCGGGCTCTTCCACATCTGCTTCAGGCCGAACTCCTCGACGCGGGCCTCGTCGGGGGTGATGGTGGCGCACTTCACGCCGACGCCGTATTTCTGGATGGCGTGGGCCGCGTCGATCGTGACCTGGTCGTTGGTCGCGTCGCGGTTCTCGATGCCGAGGTCGTAGTACTCGAGGTCGATGTCGAGATAGGGGTGGATCAGGCGGTCTTTGATGAACTGCCAGATGATGCGGGTCATCTCGTCGCCGTCGAGCTCGACGACCTTGCCCTCGACCTTGATCTTCTCGACCACGTGCGTGCCCTCTCGTGCCAAAAATGCCCGTTCTTCAGGGCCGCGGACCAGCCTAGCGCGTTTCAGATATATCTTGATATCGAGAGACTTCTGCATGTGACGGTGTCGCGGGTTAGCCTGTTCGCATGGCTGACCTCACCCTGCAGGAGTTGACCGCGCAGACGATCGTCGCCGCCAACGGCCTGACTCTCAAGCCCGGGCAAGAAGCCTTCGTCTCACCCGAGACCTATACGCACGCCGAAGACAAGCTCGATCCTGCTGGTTCGTGGCCCCGCGTCGTGCTCGATGGCGACCGAGTGGTCGGCTACATCATGGGCGCGTTCGACGCCGACGCGCCCGAGGAGTACCTGCGCGCGGCCGTCTGGCGCGTCGAAGTCGCCGACGGGGCGCAAGGGACGGGCGTCGGGCGCTTCGCGATCCAGGCCTTCGCCGACGAGGCGCGCAGCCGTGGATTCGATCGAGCCACCGTGGTGTGGGCGAGCGGTCCTGATGGCCCCGAGGAGTTCTTCAAGGCGGTCGGTTTCCAGATCGTCGGGCAGACCCCGTACGGCGAGAACCTCGGAGCGCTGGAGCTCTAGCCGTGGCTGTGCCGAACCGGGACTTCGTGAGCCGGGTGCTCGACGTCGTCGCCGCGATCCCCGAGGGGATGGTCATGAGCTACGGCGATGTCGCGGCCGCCATCGGGTCGCGTGCGGCGCGCGGCGTGGGACAGGTGATGGCCCACTACGGTTCGGATGTCCCGTGGTGGCGGGTGGTGCGTGCGTCGGGGCACCCGGCTGCCGATCACGAGGGGCGGGCGCTCGAGTACTACCGCGCCGAGGGCACTCCGCTGACATGGTCGGGCGATGTGTTCCGCGTCGATCTCGCCCGAGCCCGCCACGTCGTCTGACGCCGGATTGCCGCGACACGACGAAGGCGCCGCCCCCGAGGGAACGGCGCCTTCGCGCAACGCGGCAGAGCCGCGCAGAACTACTTGAGGGTGACGGTCGCGCCGGCCTCTTCGAGAACGGCCTTGGCCTTGTCGGCGGTCTCCTTGTTGGCGCCCTCGAGCACCGTCGACGGCGCGCCGTCGACGAGCGCCTTCGCCTCGCCGAGGCCGAGGCTGGTGAGGGTGCGCACCTCCTTGATGACCTGGATCTTCTTGTCGCCCGCCGACTCGATGACGACGTCGAACGAGTCCTTCTCCTCGACCTCTTCGGCGGCGGCGCCTGCGCCACCGGCGGCCGGGGCCGCGGCAACCGCGACCGGCGCGGCGGCGGTGACCTCGAAGGTCTCTTCGAACTTCTTGACGAAGTCGCTGAGCTCGATGAGCGAGAGCTCCTTGAATGCGTTGAGCAGCTCGTCAGTGCTGAGCTTGGCCATGTCTTACTCCTAGTTGCTTGTGGTTGTGATGGTTGGTGAGATCGTCGGGATGGACGATCAGCTCGCGGATTCCTGCTTCGCGCGCAGCGCGTCGACCGTGCGAACGGCCTGCGCAAGCGGTGCGTTGAACAGGTAGGCAGCTCCGAACAGGGGAGCCTTGAAGAGACCGGCCAGCTTGGCCAGCAGCACTTCACGGCTCTCGAGATCGGCGAGCTTGCCCACCTCTGCGGCGGTCAGAGGCGCGCCATCGAAATAGCCGCCCTTCACCACGAGCAGAGGGTTGGCCTTGGAGAAGTCACGCAGAGCCTTCGCAACGGTCACGGTGTCTCCGTGAACGAAGGCGATCGCCGACGGGCCGGCGAGTTCGTCGTCGAACGCGGTGATACCCGCCCCGTTCGCCGCGATCTTGGTCAGCGTGTTCTTCACCACGGCATAGCTCGCGTGCTCACGGATATTGCTGCGCAGCTGCTTCAGCTGCGCCACCGTCAGACCGCGGTACTCGGTGAGCACGACCGCGTTCGAGTTGCGGAACAAATCCGTCAGCTCGGCGACCGTTGCTTCCTTGTTCGCCATGGCGCTCTTTCCTGGTTGATATTCATGGATGCGGCCGCCGACATGCCGCCTCTGTTAAGAACAGAAGCTCCGGCGCAGAGCGCACGGAGCTAAGAAACTGCTTCACACGCCTGCGCGGGATTTGCTCTGCTGCGATCTTGCGAACACAACGGACACCAGCGGTCTACGGCCTCGATAAGAGTACGGGACGTTTCGGATCCCTGCAAACCGGCTCAGGATGCGTCGGAGCCCGGATCGGCTGGAGGTTTCGGCGTGCGCGGCCGGGGTGGTTGCTTCGGTGCCGGCGGTTTGGATGCTGGGGGCTTGGAGGACGCCGACCGGGACACGGGCGGCTTCGAGGGCGCCGGCTTGGCCGCGTTCGCCGTGGTCGGAGTGCGTCCACTCGGTCGCGGGCCGGCGGGCTTGGGGGTGGCGGGCTTGGTCGTCGCAGCTTGGGCCGCTGGAGGCTCGACCGGCGCTGGCTCGACCGGAGCCACCGGCGCTGGCTCCTCGGCCGGGGCGGCATCCGGCTGCACCTTCTTCGTCGCCCGCCGCCGCGGCAGCAGCAGCGCGACCACGATGATGATCACGATCAGCCCCACGATGCCGATCGCCAGGGCCAGGCCGGTGTTCGGTTCTGTCGTCGCGATCGGTGCCGGGCTGGCCGGCGAGAGCTTCAACGAGCCAACAGGAACCGGCCCCGTCAACCCCGATCGGCCGGCGACCAAGGGCGTTACCTTGCCATCGGCGAGCGCCAGCCAGGCTCCTGTTGCGGGGTCGCGCACCAGCGCCGCCGTGGCCGGCACGGCGGTCAGGGCGGTCCCGAGCTCGGCGGACGGCGAGAACTCGGCGAGTTCGGCCTCAACGGTCTGCGGGTTGATCCAGATCGTGGCGAGCCCGACCGACTTTCCGCCGATCGTGATGGGCACGACCCAGTTGTTGGTGAGCTGCACCGGGTGATCGGTCGGGCGGTTGGCCAGCCGGTCTGCCGTCCACTCGTAGACCCGGCTGATCGGGCCCGCTTTGGTGGTGTCGTCGAACGTGATGCCGGCTGTGCCCGACGCGTTCGGACCGTACACGTCGTTCAGGCGCGCCACCATCGCTCCACTGGTCACGTAGGCCGTGACCTCGGGCGGAACGGATCCCAGGCTCGCGGATGCGGCTTCCGCGCTTCCGAGCGCCAAGCCGACCGCACCCGCCGCCAGCGCGATCACCGCGGCGAGCGCGGCGAGCGCGCGCCGTCGTTCACCGCGACGGCGGGCGGAGGAACGGATCATTCTGCTGGTCGACTCTCGGGGGGAATCAGGGGGCGGTGCCCATCCAATCACCCGTTGGGCGCGAGAGACGGCAGGCGCAACGGGATGCGCACGACAAACCGAGTGTCACCCGGTGCGCTCTCGACGCTCACGCCGCCCCCGTGCGCGTCGACCACCGCTGAGACGATCGCCAGGCCGAGCCCGGTGCTCCCGGTGGCGCGGGACCGGGATCCGTCTCCGCGTGCGAAGCGCTCGAACAGCACGGGAAGCAGGCCGGACGAGATGCCCGGACCGTCATCCTGCACGCAGAGGAGCGCGTCGTCGCCGTCGACCGACAGGGTGGTGACCACGTGCGTGCCCGGCGGGGTGTGTGCGCGCGCGTTCGCGAGAAGGTTCGCGACGACCTGCTGCAGACGACCGCCGTCCCCGGTCACGATCACGCCGGAGTCCGGAGTGCGAAGCTGCCAGTCGTGGTCGGGGGCCGCGGCGTGGGCGTCGCTCACAGCATCCACGACCAGGGGAACGAGGTCCACCTCGCCGAGGACGAGTTCGCGACCGGCGTCCAGGCGGGCGAGCAGCAGCAGATCCTCGACGAGCGAGGTCATCCGGATCGACTCCGACTCGATGCGCGCGAGCGAGCGCACCACGTCATCCGGCAGTTCGTGGCCGCCGCGCCTGGTCAGCTCGGAGTACCCCCGGATCGAGGCGAGGGGCGTGCGCAGCTCGTGACTGGCGTCGGCGACGAACTGGCGCACCTTGTCTTCGCTGGCCTGGCGTGCGACCAGCGCGCCCTCGACGTGCCCGAGCAGGCGATTGAGGGCCGCACCCACCTGGCCGACCTCGGTGCGGATGTCGGTGTCGGCGTCGGGCACCCGGTCCGCGAGGCTGACCTCGCCCTTCGCGAGCTCGAGCTCCGAGACGCGGGTGGCCGTGGCTGCGACGCGCCCCAATGGCCGCAGCGCCACCCGGACCACGGCCGTGCCTGCGGCGGCCGCCACGAGAAGTGCGAGCAACGTGATCAACCCGAAGATCAGCAGCAGGCTGTTCGTCGTGCTGTTGACCTCGGCCAACGACTGCCCCACGATGACCGTGGTCCCGTCGTCGAGGGTTCCGGATGCCACCCGGTACGCCCCCAAAGTGGTTCCGAGGTCCACCGTCTGGGGGTGGCGCCGGTCGCCGGTCAGCCCCAGCAGCTGATTCCTCTGGGCCGCCGTCAGCGCACCGGCCGTGCCGTCCTCGGCGATGACGGCAGCAACGGTCACGCCACGCAAGGAATACAGCACCAGCCCGCCGATTCGTCGAGGCCCATTGCCCTCTGCGGGCGGCCCGCCGCGCGGGCCGGCGTTCCCCAGGGCGGAGTCCAGTGACTGGACGACCTGGCCGTCCAGCCGGGTCATCAGGTTCTGCCGGAGCACGAGCGCGCTTGCTCCCCCGACGATGACGCTGACGACGGCCAGCAGCACGAGGATCCCCACCACGAGTCGCCGCTGGAGCGACCAGCTGGCAGGGCGGATGACGGACGGCACGACTCCCACTCTCGCCCTTTCGCTCCGGAAACCCTCTGAACAGCCTCGGAACCGGCTCAGATCTGCGTCCGCCAGCCGAATTGGGGCTCGAACCCCAGCAACCTGCGCGCCTTGTCGATCGAGAGAAGGGTCTCGTGCTCGCCCAACTCCTTGGTGACCGGGACCCCGGGAAACACCTCGGCCGCCAGCGAGGCACTCGACCGCGACATCACGGTGTCCGCATTCGCGATGATGAAGGTCTCGTAGCCGGGGCCGCGGGTTTCGAGCGCCTTCTGCACGGCCTGACCGGCATCCCGAACGTCGATGTAGCCCCAGAGGTTCCACCTGCGCAGCATCGGGTCGGCATCGAACCCAGGGAAGCCGTCGTATTCGCTGCCGTCCATCACGTTCGAGAACCGCAGCCCCGTGACGCTGAGCTCCGGATCCCAGCGGCACAACTGCACCGCCATCGTCTCTTCGAGGTGCTTGACCAGCGAGTATGTCGAGTTCGGCACCGCCGGGTACTCCTCGTCGACCGGGAGGTAGGGCGGCGGCACCTCGAACGGAAGACCGAGCACCGTCTCGCTCGACGCATGGACGATGCGCCGGATGCCCGCCTTGCGGCAGGCCTCGAACACGTTGTACGACGAGAGCATGTTGTTGTGGAAGGTGGCCACATTGCTCAGCAGTCCCGGCGCGGGGATCGCGGCCAGATGCACCACGGCATCCAGACGCTCGTAGACGTCATCGACCCCGGTGAGCGCATCGGCGACCTGGCCGTAGTCGGTCAGGTCCACCTCGATGAAGCCGGGGCCGCGGGCCGGACCGCCCGGAACGGGGGCGCGGTCGAGGTTGACCACCTCGTGGCCCGCCGCCCGGAGCACAGCGATCACGCCGCGCCCGAGCTTGCCGCTGCCGCCGGTGACCGCGATGCGCATCGACTCCGTCATTCCATCCACGCTAGCGCGGCGAACCGCATCAGCTCGCGGGCTTGATCAGATAGCCGACGCCGCGCACGGTGTGGATCATCGGGGCGGCATCGGTGTCGATCTTCTTCCGCAGGTACGAGATGTAGATCTCGACGATGCTCGAGCGGCCGCCGAAGTCGTAGCTCCAGACCCGATCGAGGATCTGCGACTTGCTCAGCACGCGTCGTGGGTTGCGCATCAGGTAGCGCAGCAGCTCGAACTCGGTCGCGGTCAACTCGATCGGAGTGCCGGCGCGCGAGACCTCGTAGCTCTCCTCATTGAGCAGCAGGTCGCCGACCCGCAGCTCGGGGTCGACCGCGTCGCTGACGATCCGCGACGAGCGGCGGATCAGCCCGCGCAGTCGTGCGACCACCTCTTCGAGGCTGAATGGCTTGGTGACGTAGTCGTCGCCCCCGGCGGTGAGGCCAGAGATCCGATCGTCGACGGAGTCCTTGGCGGTGAGGAACAGCACCGGGATGTCGAGACCGTCCGCGCGCATGCGATGCAGCACCTCGAGGCCGTCGAGGTCGGGGAGCATGACGTCGAGCACGATCACATCGGGCCTGAACTGCCGTGCGAGAGAGAGCGCCTGATGGCCGGCCGTCGCCGTGCGGACGTCCCATCCCTCGTAGCGGAGGGCCATCTGCAGCAGGTCGCCGAGCGAGACCTCATCGTCGACCACGAGGGCCCGCACGGGGGTGCCGTCGATCCGGGTGAGCTTGGCGGGCGGCGCCGTCTGGGGAGCTGTCACGCCTCTATGAAGCTCCCAGATCCTATGAGAAGTCTGTGAGACTCCTCACAGCCCGCCGAGCGTGCCTCAGGCGCGGAGCGAGTGGCGCGGAACTCGACCGCGGCCACGACCCCCGACGACCATGCAGACGAGAGCGAAGACCGCGGCAAGACCCAGGATGATCACGGTCGGCACCGGCTCCAGGCCGTGAGCCGTCGCCTGCTCATGAGCTGCCTGCGCGACCTGTCGCGCCGTACCGGCGAAGTTCCCCAGCTGATCCATTTCCGCATCCCCCACGTCTGCGTCCACCTCATCCGCGCAGAGCCGTCTGTCGGATGAAAGGGGGACTCATCTGTCCCCCACCTGAACGCTAGATCCTTGTCCCCCCGAATGCCGACACCCGAACGGGGGGTCGACCTGCCCCATTCCGGGGGACGTCCCCCATTATGCGGACACGATGCCGGGGTTGCGCGACGAAGCCCGGCGAAGCGTGGCGAAGGCCCGGCATGACCGCGGTCACCCGCACAATGGAGCCGTGACCGTCGTGCAGCCCACCCTCTCGCTCTGGGATGCGCCGCCGAGCCGCCACACCGACCGCATCGTCGCCAACGCGACGGATCGCGTGGCGTGGCTGAAAGCCCGCGCCCGAGGCGTGACGGCGACCGACGTCGCCCGGCTGTCCGGTCCGAAGGCCGTGCGCGCCCTCGCCCTCGAGAAGCTGCTCGGCACCGGGTTCGGCGGCAATGCCTTCACCGCGCATGGGCGGCTGCGCGAGCCCGAGATCGCGCATTGGGCGCGCCGGGTATACGGGATGCAGCCCAGCAGCGCCCTGTTCCACGCCGACGGACGGCCCGAGCACCTGGCTACCCCCGACGGCCTGCGCGAGCGCGGGAGCCGACTCGAGCTGTGCGAGATCAAGACCACGAACACGGCGTGGAGGAGCATCCCGCGCCACTATCTGCGCCAGGTCTGGTGGCAGCAGTACGTGCTAGGCGCCGACCGCACCCTCGTCGTCTGGGAGCAGCATGACGCCTTCGTGCCCATCGGCACGGAGCCCGAGTGCCGGTGGGTCGAGCGGGACGACAACGAGATCCACCGGCTCATCGGGCTGGCGGACCGGCTTCTGGATGCGATGCAGCGCTGACCCCGCCGCGAGCGACGTTCCGAAGACCACCACCCAGGCGAGCCCGATCGTCGTCGCGACCAACTCGAACCGGCTGCCGATCACCGCTTCGAAGTGGAGCAGCGACATCAGGCCGCCGGCCAGCGAGATCGCCGCGACGGCGATCGCGGCCACGAGCGAGAACCGCGCGAGGGCCGGGTGCCCCACGGCGAACGCGCACTGCAGGATCGCCCAGCTGGCCGCGGCGAACGCCAGCACCGCGGCGAGAGTGTGCACGAAGTCCTGCAGGGTGAAAGTCGCGCCGACCGGCAGCGGGCAGCCAGACGTGCAGGAGACCTGCGAGTCGACGAGGAAGAAGCCGCTGGCGACGGCGAGCGAGATCGACGGCGTCCACCAGCGCAGAATCCGGGCCCGCGATCGGATGCTGCGACCTGCCACGGCGATCAGCGCTCCTCCGATGACGATGAGCACCAGCACGATCTGAAAGACCTTCGCGGTCGGCATGCCGACGGCGCCGAGCTCGCTGACGTACAGGTCGTAGGGCACGCTCAGCCGCGTGATCCAGAGCATCACCAGGGCGATCGCCATGCACGCGGTGCCGGCGACGGCGAGCACGCGGTCGATCACGATCGGAACGGGTGGATGCGCGACTCAGGCCGCGACCGCGCGCAACGGCCAGCGCTCGCCGCGGCGCGACACCCAGATGACCCCGGCGCCGACTCCCACGATCACGGCGGCGATGAGCAGAACGTAGAACGCGACCGAGAAGTAACCCTCGGGCGACAGCGAGGGGTCGAGGAACGGATACGGATACCAGGTCGGCTTCTTGGCGACGTCGTTGTACGCGAGCGGGCCCCTGATGAGCGTGTACACGGCCCAGATGATCGGGAACGCCACGATGATGCGGAGCTCCCTCCAGTCCACGCGGCGCCGACCGGGAGCGAAGAACCAGTCGAGGATGATCAGCAGCGGCGCCACCACATGCAGCACCTCGTTCGACCACGGCAGCGTGGTGCCCTGGGGCAGTTCGATCCCGCGCAGCAGCAGGTTGTAGACGATGAACGTCACGACCATGTAGCTGGTGACGCTCACCCGCAGAACGGCGAACCAGCGCGGGTCGTCAATCCGGCGGATCAGCACCACGGCGCCGATCGCGAACACCACCACAGCGCCGACGTTGGAGTCGATGGTGAAGAAGCTGAAGAAGTTGACGAACGCCGTCGACCTGTTCTGGATGCCGAGGCTCGTCCAGTTGTTGTACGTGGTGATCAGCTGACCGACCATCGCGGCGACTCCGGCGACCACACCCGCGATCCGGATGACGATGAACAGAACGCGCACGACAATCCCTTCCGCGGCGCGCCTGCGCCCCGCTCGAATGCTAGCGGCTGAAGGTGTGCACGACGGTGATGCACTCGTCGCACCGGCAGGTACAGAAGCGGGAGGCTGAGGATGACCACGATGCGTGCCATGACGATGTCAGGAGCCGGCGGCCCGGAGGTGCTGTCGATGTCCGAGATCGAGCGGCCGATGCGCATCAGCTCCGAGGTGCTCGTCAAGGTGGTGGCGGCCGGCGTCAACCCGATCGACGCGAAGACCCGCGCCGGCCGCGGCCCGTTCGCCGCGATCCCGCGCTTTCCCGCGGTACTCGGCAACGACTTCAGCGGCGTGGTCGTCGAGGCGCCGTACGCGGCCCATCCACTCCAACCCGGCACGGAGGTCTACGGCATGACGCCCGTGCCGCGGTTCAGCGGTGCCTATGCGGAGTATCTGAGCGTGCCCGGGCTCAGCGTCATCCCGAAGCCGTCGTCCCTGTCGCACATCGAGGCGGCCGCCGTGCCGGTGGCCGCTCTGACGGCGTGGGGCATGGTGGTCGACACGGCGAAGGCTCACGAGGGGCAGCGGATGCTGATCCACGCCGGCGCCGGCGGGGTCGGCCATTTCGCGGTGCAATTCGCCGCTTATTTCGGAGCCCACGTGATCGCCACCGGCTCGGCCCGCAACACGAGCTGGCTGCGCGAACTCGGCGCGTCGGAGGTCATCGACTACGCGACCACGCGTTTCGAGGATGCCGTGAAGGACATCGACGCGGTGATCGATCTGATCGGCAATGTGCACGACGACACGGCGACCCGCTCGCTGCGCGTGCTCCGGCCGGACGGCATCATCGTGAATGGGCCCAGCGGCAGTTGGCCCACCATGGCCGAGGACGCAGAAGCGGCGGGCGTGCGCGCCACCGGATTCCAGGTGGCACCGGATGGCTCGACGCTCGCCATCATCTCGCGGCTGCTCGACTCGGGCGATGTGCGCGTGCACGTCGACCAGGTGCTCGACCTCGCGGATGCCGCAGAGGCGCATCGCCGGATCGAGCAGGGTCACACCCGCGGCAAGATCGTGTTGCGGGTCGGCGAGGGCTGAGGCTCACCGCAGAAGGGGGCCCCGCCGACGCGGAGCCCCCTTCTGCGGTGATCGCTACAGCGCCGCGACGTCCACCGGGACGCCGGGACCGAAGGTGGTCGAGAGCGTCGCCTTCTGGATGTAGCGGCCCTTCGACGAGCTCGGCTTGGCGCGCTGGATCTCGTCCAGAGCGGCGCGGAAGTTCTCGTCGAGCTGCTCCTTCGTGAATCCGGCCTTGCCGATGACGAAGTGCACGTTGTTGTGCTTGTCGACGCGGAACTCGATCTTGCCGCCCTTGATGTCTGAGACGGCCTTGGCCGTGTCGGGCGTAACCGTGCCGGTCTTCGGGTTGGGCATCAGGCCGCGGGGGCCGAGCACCTTGCCGAGTCGGCCGACCTGGCCCATGAGCTCGGGCGTCGAGACGGCCGCGTCGAACGCGGTGTAGCCGCCGGCGACCTTCTCGATCAGCTCGGTGCCGCCGACCTCGTCGGCTCCGGCCGCGAGGGCCGCCTCTGCGGCGGGGCCGGTGGCGAAGACGATGACGCGGGCGACCTTGCCGGTGCCGTGCGGGAGGATCACGGTGCCGCGCACCATCTGGTCGGCCTTGCGCGAGTCGACGCCGAGCTTCATCGCGACCTCGACGGTCGAGTCGAACTTCTTCGACCCGGTCTCGCGGACGACGCTGACGGCCTCGGTGGGCTCGTAGAACTTGCCGGGCTCGACCTTCTCGGCGGCGGCGCGGTATGCCTTGGACTTGGGTGCCATGATTACGCCTCCACCGTGATCCCCATCGACCGGGCGGTGCCGGCGATGATCTTGACAGCGGCCTCGAGATCGTTGGCGTTGAGGTCCACCTGCTTCTGCTCCGCGATGGCGCGAATCTGGTCGCGCGTGAGCTTGGCGACCTTGACCGTGTGCGGGGTCGACGACCCCTTCTGCACTCCGGCGGCCTTCTTGATGAGCTCGGCGGCCGGCGGGGTCTTGAGGATGAACGTGAACGAACGGTCTTCGTAGACGGTGATCTCGACCGGGATGACGTTGCCGCGCTGCGACTCGGTCGCCGCGTTGTACGCCTTGCAGAACTCCATGATGTTCACGCCGTGCTGACCGAGAGCCGGTCCGATCGGCGGAGCGGGGTTGGCCGCACCGGCCTGGATCTGGAGCTTGATCAGCCCCGTCACCTTCTTCTTGGGTGCCATGGTGGCATTTCCTTATCTGTCGTGCGTCCGAACGGACGCGCTGCCACGAACCGGCCTTCTGCCGGCAGTGGTGGGGGGTGTTCGTCGGCTCGAGGCCAACCTGATGATGTTAGCGGAAGTCAAACCGGTCTGTCAGGCTCAGCTCAACCCCGAGAACCGCTCGACGAACGCCGACAAGGCGTCAAGCACCGCAGCGCGCTTCGCGGCGTAGCGATCCGCGGCGCCCTCCCCGAAGCGCGGCATCGGCGGCAGAATGCGCGCGATCGCCGTCCCCGTCGCCTGAAGGCCACCGTCTCGAAATGCCGCCGCGAGCAGTGACCGCGTCTCGCCGGGTTTCAAACCCTCACTCTCGATGATCGTCTGCAGTTCAGCATCCCTGCGTTCGTCGATGAACCGGCGCCAGTCGCCGTCGACGTCGGCCTTCACGGCAACCGACGCGACGAAGGCTTCGATGAGGTCCTTCTTCGACCGAAGGGTGATGGATGAGTCGATCGCGCGAGTGATGGTGCTCGCGATCTCCCTGTCGTCGCCGAGCTGGTCGCTGTAGCGCTGCACGAGCATGAGGATGTAGTCGATGTCGACCTCGACTGACTTGACCAGTTCGATCTCGAAAACCACGTCATCCGCGATCGACTCGCGGTCCGGTTTCTGACGTTCGCGACGCTCCGCCCAGAGGTCAACGTAACGACTCTGGTAGTCCTGCAGGGTGCCATGCGGGAGCAGCGCGTCATCAGCGAACTCGTCGAAGGCCGTGAGGATGTTGCGCAAGCGTAGAATGTCACCGAAGAGCGCGATGAACTCGTTCTCTTCGGACTCGCCAAGCGGCGCCGTGCCCGGGGGGAAGGTCGCCAGCAGGCGGTCGACGAGGTCCTGGTAGTCCGAGTGGTAGTCGGCATACGGCTTGAGGACGACGATTCCGTGGGCGTCCTTGTCCCCGAAGAGCGCAATCGCGTCGTTGGTGGCTTGCTCGAGGTTGCGAAACGACACGATGTTGCCGTAGGTCTTCACCGAGTTGAGAATGCGATTCGTGCGCGAGAACGCTTGCACGAGCCCGTGCTGCCGGAGGTTCTTGTCGACGAACAGCGTGTTGAGCGTGGTCGCATCGAAGCCGGTGAGCAGCATGTCGACGACGATCACAATGTCGAGCTCGCGGTTCTTGATGCGCTGGGTGAGATCGACGTAGTAGCGCTGAAAGCCGTCGCCGCTGGTCGAGAAGTTGGTGTGGAAAAGATCGTTGTAGTCATTGATCGCGTCTTCGAGAAAGTCGCGTGAGACACGGTCGAGTCGGTCGGTGTCGAGCGACTCGTCGGGCAGCAGACCGTCAGGCTCGGCCTCGTTCGCGGCGTAGCTGAAGATGATCGCGACCTTGAGTCGGCGCCCCTCCGCCAGGTCTGTCTGCTGAACGGAGAACTGGTTGTAGTACCGCTTTGCAGCGTCGATCGACGCAGTGGCGAAGAGCGAGTTGAAGCCCGAGACGCGACGATCGCGGAACTCGTAGCTGTCGTGCCGCTGGGTCTTCTGATCGAAGTGCTCGAGGATGTACTCCACGACTTTCCGGATGCGCTCGGGCGCGAGCAGAGCCTGCTCAGTGTCGATGGCCCGCACCTGCTTGTCTCGGATGGACTCGGGCTTCTTGATCGTGTCGATGTAGTCGATGCGGAACGGCAGCACGTTCCGGTCCCGGATCGCATCGAGGATCGTGTAGGTGTGCAGCTTGTCGCCGAATGCCTGCTCGGTTGTGCGCAGATGCACTTTGCCGCTGCTCGACGAGTTGGCCGCGAAGATCGGCGTGCCCGTGAAGCCGAACAGGTGGTACCGCTTGAACGCCTTGGTGATCTCGACGTGCATGTCGCCGAATTGCGATCGATGGCACTCGTCGAAGATCACGACGACGTGCTGGCCATAGACGGGATGCTGCTTGTTGCGCTCCACGAACAGGGCAAGCTTCTGGATAGTGGTGACGATGATCCGCTTAGTTGGGTCGCCGAGCTGCCGAGTCAGGATCGCCGTCGAGGTGTTGCCGTTGGCGGCTCCCTCCTCGAAGCGGTTGTACTCCTTCATCGTCTGGTAATCGAGGTCTTTGCGGTCGACGACGAAGAGCACCTTGTCGACCTCGGACAGACGCGAGGCGAGCTGAGCCGTCTTGAACGACGTCAGCGTCTTGCCGCTGCCGGTGGTATGCCAGATGTAGCCCCCGGCATCCACCCGCCCCAACTGTTTCGCGTTGGTGGACGTGACGATCCTCTGCAGGATCTTCTCGGTCGCGACGATCTGGTACGGCCGCATTGCGAGAAGCACACGGTCAGTGTCGAACACGCAGTACTTGGTGATCACGTTGAGAATGGTGTGCTTCGCGAAGAAGGTCTTCGTGAAATCGACGAGGTCCTCGATGGGCTGGTTGCTCTCGGTGGCCCACCACGAGGTGAACTCGAAGCTGTTCGAGGTGCGCCGTCCGCGCCGCGGTTGCCCAGCTGCCGTCTCGGCGATGTGTCGCTCGCGAGTCGTGTTCGAGTAGTACTTGGTCTGCGTCCCGTTTGAGATCACGAAGAGCTGCACGTACTGAAAGAGCCCGCTCCCCGCCCAGAAGCTGTCGCGCTGATAGCGCTGGATCTGGTTGAACGCCTCACGAATCGGCACACCGCGCCGCTTCAACTCGACGTGCACGAGCGGGAGGCCGTTGACCAGGATCGTGACGTCGTAGCGGTTCGCTCTGGCGCCATCCACCTCGTACTGGTTGATGACCTGCAGCGCGTTGTTGTGGATGCTGCGCTTGTCGAGCAGCATGAGGTTCTTGGTCGTTCGGTCGTCTCGCCGGAATGCCACGATCGGACTCTCCTGGATGCGGGCCGTCTTCTCGGCGATCCCCTCCGACTCCCGGGCGAGCTCGTCGCGATAGAAGCGCTCCCATTCGGCGTCGGTGAACTCGATGCTGTTGAGGGATTGGAGACGAACGCGGAGGTTCGCCACGAGATCGGCTTCGGTGGTGATCGTCAGCCGCTCGTAGGCCTGAGCGACCAGTTGCTGAATGAACGCCTCCTCGAGTTGCGCCTCGGACTGGTACGCCGTCGAACGAGCCGGGTCGAGGGTGAGTTCGGCGACGACCGTCGACTCGCTAGAGACGGCGATCGGGTCGTAGCGCAGCGCGGGGAGGTCTGTCATCGCTTCACTCCGCGATCGAGGGCCGAGGCGAACAGGTCGCGAGCCGCGCGTTCGGCGCGCGTGCAATCTGCTTCGGCGATCGGCTGCGCCTCATAGCGATCGCGGTTGCGCGACGTGCGCAACCGATCGAATTGACGTGCGGCGCGATCCCCGGGCGGCGCGACAAGCACCGCCTTCAGAAAGCGTCCGAGTGCTTCATGCTGGCCAGGTCCACTCTTGGTGCGATACCCGTAGCTCGCGAGGAGCGCCTCGCCTATGTCATGAGCGGCGTCGTAAGCGACTCCGAATCGAACGACTTCGGCTGTAATGCGGCTGAGCTCCTCGATGCGCGCCTGCGCCTGCCTCAGGAACTTCGCTGCACGGTCGGGATCGACGGGAACCGCTTCGATCCGGCGAGCATCGACGAGCGCCTCGATCGACCTGCGCTGATCGTCGTTCAGGGGAGTCAGTGCCATGGCAGCTCCCCGATGATCGGAATGACGGGACTCGATCGCACGTTGTCGAGGAATCCGCTGCGCTGCTCGAACTCGGCACTGCTGAGGATCGTCGGGTTGACAGGACGGTGGACAGCCCTCTCCACTCGACTGCAGGCGTCATCCACCGCATCGATATCGGGCTCCCCGATCACCATCACGTCGACATCCTGCGGCGGGGGGCCGTCAATTCCGCGCATCCGCGCCGCGATCGATCCGTAGAGAAACGCGCTGACGATGCCGGGGATGTCGGCGAACTCGGCCGCCAACAGAACTGCCGGCCCGGTAGCGATCGTGAGAATCTCCCGAAGTGGTGTCACCAGGGGGCTGCCGGAGTTCGCGTGAACCAGCCGGGTGCGGCCGACCTGACGCTCGCTGAGAATGCCAGCGTCGAGCAGGCGGGCGACCTCGCGGTGCGCCGTCGTGTACGCGAGGTCGGCGCGTTCCGCCAGATCCGTGACGCTCAATTCGTCACCGGTCAGGAGGAGAGCGGAGAGCAGGCGCGCTTGTCCGTCCGATCGAAAGATCGGGGCGAGGAGCGGTGCCCCAGTTCTCATATAACGGAGTTTATCCTCCATTACATCTATACTCAAGTGGTGGAAAGCTCGTCGAAGTTAAGGAGACCGTCTCGATAGTGCTCGTATTGCTGACGGCGCGCGGCGAGCTCTGCGGGAAGGCCGATGGAGAGGTCGTTCACCAACGCATCGACCTTGTCCAGGATGCCTGCGACGCGCAGCTGATCATCCATCGGCGGGACGGGGATCACGATTCGCCCCAGCCCGTCACCGCTGATGCGTTTGACTTTGGCCCTGGCCACGAACTGCGATTTCTGCGCCTGAAACGTGCGGCTTCTCATGACATGGGACACGTAAGTGGGGTCCAGTCCAGATCGAAAAGCGTACGAGTCGTCGTGAATCGCGACGGGGCCGGAGCCCAGCCAGGCAACTGGCTTCGCGACGTCTTCAACTGTCTCCCCCACAGCCGCGATGACGACGTCTCGAGGTTCTGCAAAACGCAGCTGGCCACGTAGCGCGTCGCGGACGAACGACCTCGTCGAAACCGCCGACACCCCGTAGTGCGTGTAGATCTCGCCATAGTGGATGCTCGGAATTCCTTTGGCAGCGAAGTCCGCTCGCGTGAATCGTCGCCCTCGAATGAACTCGCCAACCTCGGCCATCGGCACGTACCGAACGTCAGTTCGTTGGGAGAACGCAAGAAGCGAATCCCTGTAGTGGGCATACTGAAGCGTTCGAGCTTCCAGCTCCGCTTCCAGCTCCGCTTCCAGCGACTGGAACAAGTCAAGCACGCGCACGATCTCCCGCTGCACTTCGACAGGCGGCACCGGCACACGATAAGCCGCGAGGCGACCGCTCTCGATGGCGGCCATCGAGCCAGCCATCCGGCCGGCGACTTCGAGGATGTTCGCCGCTCGCGCGTGGAGAACGTGGGACAAGTAGCGGACGTCGACGCCGTCATGAGGCACTACTGCGCGCATGTCCTGGTTCAGGGTGACGCTAATAGGTACGAATGCCGTCGGCAGCCGTCGACGAAGGATGTTGGACCGCACGACAATAGCCACGGCGCCCGGGGGAACAATCCTAATGGGACCTTTTTTGACCGCCGCCTCCGCAATCCGGTCTTCAGTGCTGGTGACAATCTCCCCGGTCATGTCCTTGGGGGACAACCACGGAATCGTGCCCTCGCGCCAAAACTCCGTGTTCGACTTCGGCGGCGTGCCCCCGCCATACCAAGTTCCAAGTTCGCCGAGTGGCCGAAACGGCACCCCATCCCGACACAACTCGCGGATCAGCTCGTCGAGCCGGCTCATGCGCCGCTCTCCAGCTCCGCGACGATCGCATCGATCTGGGTGCGCAACTCGGCCTGTCTCGCGACGATGCCCGCGATCCGTGCGTTGAGTTCGACGATGTCGACGGCGACGCTGGTGTCCTCTTTCTCGACGTAGGCGTCCACCGAGAGGCGGTAGTCGTTCGTCGCGATGTCGGCAGCCGACACGAGCTTCACCAGGTACTCGGTGTCGGTGCGGGCGGCGTAGGCGTCCACGATTCGGTCGCGGTGAGCATCCAGCAGCTTATTCTTGTTGCCCACCCGCGTGAACTGCTTCGACGCGTCGATGAACGCGATGTCGTTGGAGGTCTTCGACTTCTTCAGGATGATGATGCAGGTCGCGATGCCGGTGCCGAAGAACAGGTCCGGCGGCAGTTGAATGACCGTGTCGATGAAGTTGTTGTCAACCAGGTACTTGCGGATCTTCTGCTCCGCGCCGCCGCGATAGAGCACGCCGGGGAACTCGACGATCGCCGCCGTTCCATCGACCGACAGCGCGCTGAGGATGTGCATCGTGAACGCGAGATCGGCGGCCGACTTGGGTGCCAGAACGCCAGCGGGCGAGAACCGGGGATCGCCGACTAGCACCGGATCGCTGTCCCCTGGCCACTTCGTGGAGTAGGGCGGGTTCGACACGATGGCCTCGAACGGCTCGAACGCCTCGAGCTGCGGGTCGAGCAGGGTGTCGCCGTGCGCGATGTCGAACTTCTCGTACGGGATGTCGTGCAGGAACATGTTGATGCGCGCCAGATTGTAGGTCGAGAGATTGATCTCCTGGCCGAAGAAACCACGGCGCACATTCTCTTGGCCGAGCACCTTCGCGAATCGCAGCAGCAGCGAGCCGGATCCGCACGCCGGGTCGTAGACCCCGTTCACCTCGGTCTTGCCGACGACGGTGATGCGCGCCAGCAAATCAGACACTTCCTGTGGCGTGTAGTACTCCCCGCCCGACTTGCCTGCGCTCGACGCATACATCTGCATGAGGTACTCGTAGGCATCGCCGAACGCGTCGATCGTGTTGTTTTCGAAGTTGCCGAGCGGCAGATCACCAATCGCCTCGAGCAGCTTGACCAGCTTCTGGTTGATGCGCTCGACCGTCGAGCCCAACTTCGCCGAGTTCACGTCGAGATCGGCGAAGAGCCCCTTGAAATCCGACTCGCTTGCCGCACCGACGGCCGAACCCTCGATGTTTCGGAACACTCGGTCGAGGGTCTCGTTGAGGTTGTCGTCGTGGCGCGCTCCCGCGCGGACGTTGACGAACAGCTCGCTTGGGAGGATGAAGAATCCCTTGTCGAGAACCGTCACGTCGCGCAGGCCGTCGGCGTCGGCATCGCTCACCGAGGCGTACCTGAAGGCGACGTCGCCGGCCGCGTGCTCGGCGCGCTCGAAATGCGCCGCAAGGTTCTCGCTGATGTAACGGTAGAACAGCATCCCGAGCACGTAGGCCTTGAAATCCCAGCCGTCGACAGAACCGCGAAGATCGTTGGCGATGCGCCAGATCGTCTTGTGGAGCTCGGCCCGCTGCGCCTCCTTGGTCGTCGGCGGAGGGGTCACGGTGCCGAGCCTACCGATCCATCGCTGTCACTCATCCGCCGTTCTGAGACCTGCTCAAACAGTGCATCACGCGCGAGAGCCACTGCCTGGGAGCTGAGCCTCCGCGATCGCGACGAATCCGGCGACTCGGCGGCGCCGACATTGCCGAGCGCGCACCAGAGATCGTTGTACACCGGATAGATGTCATCCCTTCCGATGGGGGCACCGCCCGCATGACTCCAGCCCAATTGGGTCAGCGTGCGTGCGACGGCCGGGATGTCGATCCGGTCACCTGACGTTGCCATGTGCACGAGCACGACGGCCGTCGCGGTCTCGTGAAAATCGTTCAATCCGAGCATCAACCTGTCGGCCAGGTGCGACCACAACCGGGCGGGATCCTTCAAACCCGCGCGGCCCGTGGGGGATGCCCTCAGCGTCCCCTTGTACTTGCGCAACAGCGCGAATGACATGAGTTGCTCGCGAAAGGCGAGCACCGGATGAGCGTCGACTTCACGGTGTACCCGGAACAGCCAGTCACCCATCGTCGGGAGCACCTCGGCGAAGGCCTTGACATCGGCGGGCCGCAGATAGCCCGCGGCCGTCAGCTGGAGTCCGTCACCCGTCGCTCGTTCGAGTATCCAGAGGTGCGGTCGGAGCGCGCCACGATGGTCGACCGGATCGGCCGTCCCGACTGTGGCGGCGAGCTCGAACGCCCTGTCGATGAACGCCTGCCCTCCGGGATGGCTGCCAAGAAGGTCAAGGATCTGGGCCAATGAAGGATGCGTCCGTTGCACGATGTGGCGCATTCTCCGAATGCTACGGGTTTCAGCAAACCCTCGATACGGCCGTAGCGGGACTTGCCGTCCAGGCGTGGCACGGCGATCCGGTCAGCGCACGCCGCAGCAGCTGTGGCAGGCGCGCACCGATGGGAGCCACCCGCAATGCCTTGCTTCGGGCGCTATCGGGGCGCGCTTTCGCGGCTCAGAGCTTCGTGACCTGGTCGAACGAGAGCTCGACCGGCGTCTCGCGCTCGAAGAGCGAGACGAGCACGGTGAGCTTGCCGCTCTCGGGCTTGATCTCGCTGATCGTGCCGGGAAGCCCCGCGAACGAGCCCTCCTTGATCGTGATGGTCTCGCCGACCTCGAAGTCGACCTCGGCCGGGATGACGCGGGCCGCGGCCTTGCCGCCGCCCTTGCCCGCGACGCCCTTGCTGGGCGCCTCGACGACCTGCACGAGGCTCTTCAACATGTTGAAGGCCTCTTCGAAGCGCAGCGGGGTCGGGTTGTGGGAGTTGCCCACGAATCCGGTCACCCCCGGGGTGTGGCGCACGACCGACCAGCTGTCTTCGTTGAGGTCCATGCGCACCAGCACGTAGCCGGGGATGCGCACGCGGTTGACCAGCTTGCGCTGGCCGTTCTTGATCTCGACGACGTCTTCCATCGGCACCTGGACCTCGAAGACGTAGTCCTCCATGGCCAGCGACTGACGCCGCGACTCGATGTTCTGCTTCACGCGCTTCTCGAAGCCGGCGTAGGAGTGGATGACGTACCACTTGCCGGGCTTGCCGCGCAGTTCTGCGCGGAATTCGTCATAGGGGTCGACCTCGGTCTCGCCCTCTTCGGCCTCGTTCTCGTCGGCGGCGGCCGCTTCTGCGGCGTCGAAGTCGGTCGGGTCGTTGGTGTCCGACGCCTCGCCGATGTCGAGCGCCGAGTCGACGATCGCGTCGGCCTCGTGGTCGCTCGCGGCGTCCAGCGCGTCGAGGATGCTGTCGAGGTTGGCCTCGACGTCGCCCTCGTCATCGATCACATGGATCGCGAGGCTCTCAGCGTTCTCGTCGGAGGCTTCGTCGGCGCTCAGCACGTCGTCTTGCAGCAGGTCGTCGGTCTCGGACGACTGCTCGGCAGCCGGCGCCAGATCCACGTCGCGGCGCTCGTCTTCAGTCACAGTTGTTACTTCCATTCGAATGTCTATTGGGTGAGGGTGCCGTTGCCGAAGACCCAGGCGACGAGCCAGCCGAAGCCGTAGTCGAGTCCGTAGACCAGCGCCATCATGACGATCACGAAGGCGAGCACGACACCCGTGTAGCTGAACAGTTCACGCCGGGTCGGCGTGACGACCTTCTTCAGCTCGTTGACGACCTGTCGAAGAAAGAGTGCGATCCGCGCAAAGGGTCCGCGCCGTTCGGCGCGCTCCCTCTTGGCGCTCGCGACGAGGTCCTCGCTGGGATCCTCGACCACCTTGCGTGCCACTCTCAACACCTTTCAACAGGGAACTCCGCACTGTCGTGCGGGGTATCGCAGGGCGGACAGGACTTGAACCTGCAACCTGCGGTTTTGGAGACCGCTGCTCTACCAATTGAGCCACCGCCCTACAGGGCTTCGAACCGCCTGGCAGCGCGGCCAGCGGAAAAGCGGGCACGACGAAGCTTGGCAGACTTCACCACTGCGATTCAGTGTACGGCATCCCCGCCAGCGCTCTCTGATCACCAGGCGATACCGTGACCGGATGGCCGCCACCGCGATCGCCGCAGCCCTCGCCGGACTCGGCCTGGGCCTCTCGCTGATCATCGCGATCGGTGCGCAGAACGCCTTCGTGCTGCGCCAGGGACTCCGGCGCGAGCACGTGCTGCTGGTCGTGGCCATCTGCGAGATCTCAGACCTCGTTCTCATCGCGCTCGGCATCGGGGGCGGGGGGCTGATCTTCACCGCCCTCCCCTGGCTGGTCGAGGTGGTGCGCTGGGTGGGAGCCGCGTTCCTGCTGGTCTACGGGGTTCTCGCGGCTCGACGGGCGTTCCGTCCCGCCCGGCTGGAGACCTCGGATGCAGCCGGTCCGAGGGCGGCGAGCGCACTCGCGGTGGCCGCCAGCTGCCTCGCCCTCACCTGGCTCAACCCGCACGTCTACCTCGACACGGTGCTGCTGCTGGGAACGGTGGCGAACACGCACGGCGAGGCGCGATGGGCGTTCGGGGCGGGGGCGGGACTCGGCAGCATCCTCTGGTTCTCGGCCCTGGGCTTCGGGGCGCGCCTGCTCGCGCCGCTCTTCGCGCGCCCGCTCGCCTGGCGCGTGCTCGACGCCCTCATCGCGGTCGTGATGATCGGCCTGGCCGTGAGCCTCGCGGTGAGCGCGCTTTCCTGAGCGCTCAGCCGGCCAGCCGGTTCCCTCTCCGTCCGTGCGCGCGGATCACAGGCTCACACCCACCAGCACGGGCTCGGGCTGCAGCAGGACGCCGAACTCGGCCATCACCCGGGTCTGCACGAAGTTCGCCAGCTGCACGACGTCGTGCGCGGTGGCGCCTCCGGAGTTGATGATCGCGAGGGTGTGCTTGCTCGAGATCGCCGCGCGCGAGCCCGGCAGGGCGAAGCCGCGCGTGATCCCCGAGTGCTCGATCAGCCAGGCGGCGCTGAGCTTCACCAGGTACTCGCCCGAGGCGGGGCCGGCAGGGAGGGGAGCGCCCAGGGGCAGCACCCGCGCGGGGGGCTCCGGTTCGGTCGGCCAGCGCGGGGCGTCCGAGGGGAGCCCGCGGGCGAAGTTCTCGCTCACGATCGGATTGGTGAAGAACGAGCCGGCGCTGACCGAGTCGGGGTCGGCAGCATCCAGGACCATGCCCTTCGAGGCGCGCAGGGCGAGGACCGCCGCGCGCACCTCGGCCAGCGGCGCCCGCGCCCCCAGCTCGACTCCCAGCGCCCGGGCGAGCTGGTCGTAGGCGATCGGGAGCGAGAGTCGATCCGCGGATGCCGTCAGGGCGAGCTCGATGCCGAGCACCACTCCCAGCCGCCCGCGCTTGAGGGCGCTGCTGCGGTAGCCCAGACCGAGCTCGGACGCCGGGAGCCGCTGCACCTCGCCCGAGCCGAAGTCGAGGAAGTCGATGCCGACCAGGCTGCCGCTGAGCTCCTGGCCGTATGCGCCGATGTTCTGAATGGGCGCGGCGCCCGAGCTGCCCGGGATGCCGCTGAGCGACTCGATGCCGGCCAGACCGTTCTCGACGGCGTGGGCGACGACGACGTCCCACGGCTCTCCGGCCTCGATCAGCAGATGGGCCGTTCCGTCGTCGTGCACCCGTTGCGAGATCCCGCGGGTCACGACGTGCAGCACCTCGCCGTCGACGCCGTCGTCCGAGATGACGACATTGGAACCCCCGCCGAGGACGAGCCAGTCATCGACCCCGGCCCACATCCCGAGCGCCGCGTCCACCAGCTCGTCCCGGGTGGCGGGTTCGAGCACCCGGTCGGCCGGCCCGCCGACGTGCAGGGTGGTGAACTCGCGCAGGTCGGTCACGTCCGTCACGCGAGCGCGACCCGCACCTGCGCCTTGCCAAGCACGGTGTCGCCGTTGAAGGTGACGGTCAGATCGATGCGGGCGCCGTCGTCATCCAGAACGCCGACCTTGGCGATCAGGGTCACGTCGGCGCCGGTCTCGGCGTCGACGAGCACGGGCCGGGTGAACCGGACTTGGTAGTCGAGCACCTTGCCGCTGTCGCCGCCCAGCCAGTCGACGACCGGCTGCACGGCGAGGCCCATGGTGAGCATCCCGTGCGCGAGCACGCCGTCGAGGCCGACCGAGGTGGCCACGTCGTCGCGGTAGTGGATCGGATTGAAGTCGCCCGAGGCGCCCGCGTAGCGCACCAGGGTGTCGCGGGTCAGGTGGTAGTCGCGCTCGGCGACGACGTCGCCGACGGCCAGGCCGGCGCGGGCCGGCACGGCACTCACTCGTCGCCCCGAACGACGAGGGTCGAGATCGCGGTGACGACGTGCGCCCCCGCCGAGTCGACGATCGCGGATTCGGCCGTCACCATGCTGTGCCCGCCGAGCGATTTGACGCCGGTCACGGTCAGGGTGGCGGTGAGTTCATCTCCGGCGACGATGGGGCGGGTGAAGGTGAACCGCTGATCGCCGTGCACGACGCGGGCGAAGTCGATGCCGGCATCCGGATCGCCGAGCAACTGGGCGAGGGTGTGCTCCTGCACGACCACTGCGAAGGTCGGCGGCGCGACCACGTCGGCGTACCCCGCGGCCCGCGCGGCCTGCGGATCGAGATTCAACGGGCTGGTGGCGAGCACGGCACGCGCGAACTCGCGCACCTTCTCGCGGCCGACCAGATACGGAGGCGCGGCGGGATAGCTCCGACCGGCGAGTTCGGCGTTCACGGGCACGATTCGAGCCTACCGGCGAGCACACGAAGGCCCCGGCGACACGAGGTCGGCCGGGGCCTTCGGGGGGTTCGGGGTGCGAGCTACTGGCAGCTCTCGCACTGCAGGTCGTCCATGGGGTCGACCGGAACCGCGTAACCGCCCACGCTGTCAACGTCGTTCATGGCGAGCCTCTTTCTCTCTCAGTTCCGGGTCGTTCTCCGGAGTGAGTCCTCACTATATAACCGGAATCCCACCGATGTCATTCCACTACATGTAGTGATTTTCGGCGTGTCGCGATGAGACCATTCTGATGCCGACCGCCGACATTCTCGGAACGCCCGGCCTGCATACGATGGCGGCATGACATCAGACATCCCGGCTGACACCGGGCGGTCGTATCGCAAGGGCGCGGCACGTCGGGCCGAGATCCTGTCGAAGGCCATCGGGCTGTTCGCCACTCACGGGGTGGAGGCGTCGCTCCGCGCGATCGGCGATGCCATCGGCGTCTCGCACGCGGCGCTCCGCTACTACTTCGCCTCGCGCGACGACCTGCTGGTCGAGGTGTACCGCACGCACGAGGGCTCACGGCACGGGGGCTCGATCGCCGAGGGCGCATCGGCCGTCGAGCTCATGGAGCTCAGCGCCGAGCGCAATGGGGCGATCCCGGGCCTGATCGAGCTGTACGCGACGTTGACGACGGATGCCTTGCAGGCGCAGCGGCATCCCGTCACCCGCGAGTTCATTCAGGGCCGCTTCCGGCGGGTGCGCGCCGATCTGGCGCGGCGGATCCGCGCCGACCAGGCCCGCGGCGTCGTCGATCCGTCGATCGACGCGGATGCCGCAGCGGCGCTGGTCGCGGCCGCGTCGGACGGCCTGCAACTGCAGTGGCTGCTCCACCCGGACGAGGTCGACATCCGTCGCTCGCTCGCGCTGCTGGAGCGCCTTCTGCCCGCGGGACCGGCCGACGGGAGATAGGCGCCCTCGATCAGCCGCCGCCGATCGCCTGGCGCCGATCACCCGCCCAGGGTGGCGTCCTGCGGGTTCCACTCGCGCGGCAGGGGTGCGGTCGCGGGCGCCTCCGAGGAGATCTGGACCGGCATCCCGGATGCCGCCGCGTCGCGGATCCCGAGCAGGATGTCGAGCACGTGCGCGGCAAGCCGACCGGATGCCCGCTCGGGCACCCCGGCTCGGATGGCCCGTGCCAGCTCCACCACCCCGGTGCCGCGCCCGAATGCGGCACCCTCGGCCTCGATGATGACGGGTTCGCCGCTGCCGGAACGCCACAGCGTCGTCTGGCCGTCGAAGTTGTTCGGGTCGGGCAGGCTCAGTGTGCCCTCTGTGCCGTTGATCTCGACGAAGCCCGCTCGCGCTCGCGCGTGCTGGAACGAGAACGTCGACTGCGCCGACGTTCCGCCCGCGAACTCGATCAGGGCGGAATGGTGCGTGGGGACCTCGACCGGGAACTGCTGCCCGGCACGCGGGCCGCTCGCGATGGTCCGCACCGTGCGGGCCGTCGAGGCCGTGGCGTGCACCCGCGACGCGGAGCCCAGCGCGTGCACCAGGGTGGTCACGTAGTACGGCCCCATATCGAACAGGGGGCCGGCTCCCTGCGCGTACAGGAAATCGGGATTCGGATGCCATGCCTCGGGCCCCGGCACGTGGAACATCGTGATCGCGGTGAGAGGCTCGCCGATGTCGCCCCGGGCGATCGCGCGCAACGCCGTCTGGATCCCCGGGCCGAGCACGGTGTCGGGCGCGCACGCCACCCGCAGCCCTGCCGTCAACGCCTCCGCCAGTAGCTCGGCGGCCGACGCGTGATCCAGGGCCACCGGCTTCTCGCTCCACACGTGCTTTCCCGCCGCGATGATCCGGCGGCCCACCTCGACGTGCGTGGCGGGCACGGTGAGATTCAGCACGATCTCGATGTCGTCGCGGGCGAGCAGTTCGTCGACCGAACCGGAACCGGGCACGCCGAAGGCGGCGGCCTGCGCTGCGGCTCGAGGCAGGTCGAGGTCGGCGACGAATCGCACGTCGACATCGGGGAAGCTGGTCAGGTTCTCGAGGTACTGCGTCGAGATGACGCCGGCGCCGATCAGACCGACTCCCGCGCGGCCGCTCACTCGGCGCCCGGCACGTCGTTGGACCGCAGCCAGGCGAGCGACTGCGCGATGCCGTCGAACACGTCGCCCGAGTAGGCGTCGAACTCGACGACGCGCAGCGCATGCGGAGCGGCGTGCAGGATCGCCGTCACGTCGACGTCGCCCTGCCCGGCAGGGGTCTGGTTCTCGAAGGCGGCCCGCAACGCGTCGGGAACGACGAGGGCGCTCTCGCTGCTGGGCAGCGCCGTGGCGATGTCGCCGCTGACCGTGCCGTCTTTGATGTGCAGCGCGTGCACCCGCGAGCCGAGCGAGCGCAGCAGCGCGGGAACATCCGCACCGCCGACGGTCGCCCAGAAGGTGTCGACCTCGAGCACCACCTCGGGCCCGAGCAGGTCGACGAAGAAATCGTAGGCGGGCCGGCCGTCGATCCGGTTGGCGAACTCCCACTGGTGGTTGTGGTATCCGAAGCGGAGCCCACGCGCGGCGGCTTCGGCCGAGAGCTCGTTGACCCGCTCGGCGGTCGCCCGGATGCTGTCGGCGCTCTGCCAGCGCTCGGTCGGGATGAACGGGTCGATGACCGTCATGATCCCGAGTTCGGCTGCGGCGTCGAAGATCGGCGAGGGGTCGGATGCGTCGATGACCGCCGCGTGCCCCGACGGCGCCGTGAGGCCGGTCGCCGCGAACGCGCGCCGGTAGTCGGCGGTGCGCAGGTGGAACGCATAGGGCTCGACCCGCGTGAATCCGATCTCGGCGACGCGCGCGACCGCACGGTCGAGGTCCGCGTCGATCGCGTCGCGCACGGAGTAGAGCTGAACTGACGGCTTGGACATTCGGCACCCATCTGAACGCGTCATCCACACCGTCCCGACGGGAAGGCGCGCGCGGCCGCAATAATCTTACAAAGGAAGATTATTGCGCGCACCCCGCCGTGAGATGGTCGGCCGGGATTCGCGCGGTGTCATCGTCAGCGGTTAGCGTCTCATCGTGACCAGAACTCCGATCGTCGAGGTCGACCACTTCCGCATGGACTTCGGCGCCACCACCGTCATCCGCGACCTGTCATTCGATGTCATGCGCGGCGAGACGTTCGGCTTCCTCGGCAGCAACGGCTCGGGCAAGACGACGACGCTGCGGGCACTGCTCGGTATCTACCGGCCGACTGCGGGGCGGTTGCTGATCGACGGCACCCCGTTCGATCCCGACTTCGCACAGCGGCTCGGCTACCTGCCCGAAGAGCGCGGGCTCTACAAGAAGGAATCCGTCATCGACGTGATGACCTACTTCGGCCGGTTGAAGGGGCTCGGCAAGCACGACGCGCGGCGCTGGTCGATGGAGTACCTCGAGCGGGTCGAGATCGCCGACAAGGCCAAGACCCGGGTCGACAAGCTGTCGGGAGGGCAGCAGCAGAAGGTGCAGCTGGGGGTCACCATCATGAACGATCCCGAGCTGCTGATTCTTGATGAACCGACCAAGGGCTTCGACCCGGTCAACCGACGGCTGCTGATGGACATCATCGACGAACAGCGCGCCGCGGGCGCGACAGTGCTGATGGTCACGCATCAGATGGAGGAGGTCGAGCGCCTCTGCGATCGGATCATCCTGCTGAAAGGTGGTGCGGCCCGCGCCTACGGCACCGTCACAGCGGTGCAGGAGCAGTTCGGCGGCCTCACCATCACGCTCGACTATTCGGGAAGGATCCCGAAGTCGGCCGCCTACACGATCGCGTCGCAGGGCGGCGGCCATGCCGAGCTCAGCGTCGACAACGGGGCCGACCTGGCCGGCATCCTGCGCGGCCTGATGGATGCCGGGGTCACCGTGAGCCGCTTCGAGCCCCGTCGGCGGTCGTTGGACGACATCTTCGTCGAGGTCTACGGCGACGAAGCGGCCCGCGGCGAAGGGAGCGACTGACCATGGCGCGCCACAACCTGAGCACGGTGATCGGCTTCGAGTTCGGCCGCAACCTGTCGAAGCCGCGGTTCTGGATCGTCACCCTGGTGGTCCCGATCGCGCTGATGGTGGTGTTCGCGCTCGTGCTGCTGTCGAACACCTCGACCAGCGCGGCCGCCGACGCCCAGAAGAAGGCGCACATCAGCTTCAGCTACCTGGACCAGTCCGGGGTCATCGACGATGCGCTGGCCGCGAAGTTCGGCGGCACACCCACGACCGACGCGGCGGCGGCGATCGCCGCCGTCAAGGCGGGCACCAGCCAGGCGTTCTTCGACTACCCGGCCGACCCGGCCACGCAGCCGGTCAAGGTCTACGGGCAAGACAAGGACATCTTCTCGAACGGGGTCTACAGCTCGGTCGCCCAGGCCCTGCTGCAATCCAGCGCCCAGCAGAAGCTCGACTCGCCGCAGCTGGTGCGTCTCGCGAGCGGCGGCGCGAACGCCGTCACCGTCACCTACCGCGATGGTCAGAAGACCGCGGGGTTCAACGGGGTGATCGCGCCGATCCTGTATCTCGTCGCGTTCTATCTGCTGATCATCCTGCTCGGCAACCAGATGCTCGCGTCGACCCTGGAGGAGAAGGAGAACCGGGTCACCGAGATGATCCTCACCACGATCAACCCGACCTCGCTGATCCTCGGCAAGATCATCTCGCTGTTCGCGCTCGGGCTGGTTCAGATCGCGGTGTTCGCGTTGCCGCTCGTCGCGGCCTACACGCTGTTCCGCCGGCAGCTGAACATCCCGACGCTCGACCTGAGCAACCTGTCGCTCGACCCGCAGCAGATGCTCGTCGGCGCCCTCATTCTGATCGGCGGCTTCGCGCTGTTCACCGGCACGCTGGTCGCGATCGGGGCGATCATGCCGACCGCGAAAGACGCCGGCCCGATCTTCGGCGTGCTGATGATCCTGATCTTCATCCCGTTCTACATCGTCACCCTGGTGGTCTCGGATCCGACCGCGCCGATCGTCGAGTTCTTCAGCTGGTTCCCCTACTCGGCCCCGGTCACCGCTCTGCTGCGCAACGCCTTCGGCAGCCTCCCGCTCTGGCAGGGGCTCGCGCTGGGTGTCGAGTTGCTCGTTCTGGCCACGATCGTGCTGCGGGTCGCGGTGCAGCTGTTCCGCTACGGATCGATCTCGTACGGCAGCCGCGTCTCGGTTCGCAGCGCACTGGCGCGGCGCCGCGGGGAGGCGACGACAGCGGTTCGATAGCTACAGCCGCTCGATAGCTACAGCCGCTCGATGATGGTCGCGTTGGCCATGCCGCCGCCCTCGCACATGGTCTGCAGTCCGTAGCGGCCGCCGGTCGCCTCGAGCTGGTGCACCAGGGTGCCCAGCAGCCGGGTGCCCGACGCCCCGACAGCGTGACCCAGCGCAATCGCTCCTCCCAGCGGGTTGAGCTTGGCCGGATCGGCGTGGAACTCGTGCGCCCAGGCCAGCGGCACCGAGGCGAAGGCCTCGTTGACCTCGTAGACGTCCAGCTCGGAGAACGACAGCCCCGACCGCTCCAGGATCTTGCGGGTCGCCGGAATCGGACCGGTGAGCATGAAGACGGGGTCATCCCCCACGACCGCGAAGCTGTGGAACCTCGCCCGCGGTGCGAGACCCAGCTTCTGCGCCATCGACGCGCTCATGATCAGGGCGCCGCTCGCGGCATCCGTGAGGGGCGAGGAGTTGCCCGCCGTGATCTCCCAATCGATCTGCGGGAACCGCAGCTCCATCTGCTCGCTGTGGAACGCCGGCTTGAGCTGCGCCAGCGCCGAGGTGGTCGTGTCGGCGCGGATCGTCTCGTCGGCGTCGACGACGCGCCCGTCGGCGAGCGTCACCGGCAGCAGTTCGCGCGCGAAGGCGCCGGATGCCGCGGCCGCCGCCGCGCGCCGGTGCGACTCGGCCGCGAACTCGTCGAGCTGCTCGCGGTTGAGGTCCCACTTGGCGGCGATCAACTCGGCCGAGATGCCCTGGTTCACCAGTCCATTCGGATACCGCGCCGCGATCCCCGCGCCGTAGGGCGACGCCCCGGCGGCCGACGAGCCGAGCGGCACCCGGCTCATCACCTCGACGCCCGCCGCGATGACGATGTCGTACGCCCCCGCGATCACGCCCTGCGCCGCGAAGTGCGCGGCCTGCTGGCTCGACCCGCACTGGCGGTCGATCGACACCCCGGGCACGCGCTCGTCGAATCCGGCCGCCAGCAGCGCGGTGCGCGCCACGTTGCCGCTCTGCTCGCCGATCTGGCTGACGCATCCCACCAGCACGTCGTCGATCTGCGTCGAGTCCAGCCCGTTGCGTTCGAGCAGGGCGCGCAGAACCTCGGCGAGCAGGTCGGTCGGGTGGGTCTGGGAGAAGGCGCCGCCCGGCTTGCCCTTGCCGGATGCGGTGCGCACGACATCCACGATTACTGCGTCGTTCATGTGACTCCTCGCCCGGCCTCGTCGCCGTCCCGATCGACGCTATACGCTCATGCAGACGAAACGGCTGTGTATGCCGGTGAAGGAATGAGGTGCCGATGTCCACCACGTCGTTCGCCGTCGAGCAATCCAGCCCGGTGCGCAGCCCGCGCCAGGCGGAGGTCTTCCAGCGGCTGATCGCGCTGACCCTCGAGCGCGGCTTCGCCGGCTACACGCTCGAGCAGGCGGCGATCGCGCTGCGCTGCTCCAAGTCGACCATCTACGCGCTCGCCGGATCGCGCGAGCAGCTGATCCGCGCGGTCGTGGTGGCGTTCTTCCGCGGGGCGGCAGAGCGCGTCGAGGAGCGGGTCGCGGCCGAGGCCGACCCGGTGCGCCGCATCCAGGTCTATCTGATGGCGGTGGCCGACGAACTCCGGCCGGCCTCCGCCCAGTTCATGGATGACGTGGCCGGCTTCCCGCCCGCCCGCGAGATCTACGAGCGCAACACCGCGATCGCGGCCGAGCGGGTGACGCAGCTCATCCTCGACGGCATCGCCCACGACGCCTTCCGCGACGTGCCCACCGCGTTCATCGCCGAGGTGGTCAGCTCGGTCATGGTGCGCATCCAGCAGCGCGAGGTGTCGAAGAGCACCGGTCTCAGCGACGCAGAGGCTTACGCCGACCTGGCCAACCTCATCGTGAACGGGATCATCAAGCCCGGCTGGCGCCAGCGCGCCGCTCAGCTCTTCGGCACCCGCACGATCAAAGCGTCGCCCTGACCGCCGCCGCCGCACAGGGCCGCCGCTCCGATGCCGCCGCCGCGGCGCTTCAGTTCGAGCGCCAGATGCAGCACCAGCCGCGCGCCTGACATCCCGATCGGATGCCCGACCGCGATCGCGCCGCCGCTCACGTTCACGCGGTCGAGAGGCACGCCGAGCTGGGCTGCTGAGGCGAGACCGACCGCCGCGAACGCCTCGTTGACCTCGATCAGATCCAGATCGGACGGCGCGATGCCCTCGCGCGCGCAGGCGGCCTCAATGGCGTTGGCGGGCTGCGACTGCAGCGACGAGTCGGGGCCGGCGACCATGCCGTGGGCGCCGATCTCGGCGAGCCAGGTCAAGCCCACTTGCTCGGCGCGGGCGCGATCCATCACGACCATGGCGCAGGCGCCATCCGAGATCGGCGACGCGTTGCCGGCCGTGACCGTGCCGTCAGCACGGAACGCGCCGGGCAGCTTGGCCAGCGTCTCGACGGTGGTGTCGAGCCGGATGCCCTCGTCGCGCGCGACCACCACGGGCTCGCCGCGGCGCTGCGGCACCGACACCGGCACGACCTCGTCGGCGAAGTCGCCGGCCTGCCACGCCGCGGCGGCGCGCTGGTGCGAAGCGGCGGCGAACTCGTCCTGGGCCGCGCGCGTCAGCGGCTCGGCGTCGTTGACCCGCTCGGTGAGCAGGCCCATCGCCTCGACCGTGAAGGCGTCGACCAGCCCGTCGAGTTCCATGTGGTCGACCATGGTGATGGGTCCGAATTTGGTTCCGGTGCGCGAGCCCTTCAGCAGGTGGGGCGCTTGGCTCATCGACTCCTGGCCGCCGGCGACGATCGTCGTGGCATCGCCGCTGCGGATGAACTGGTCGGCCATGATCACGGCCTGGATGCCCGAGAGGCACACCTTGCTGACCGTGGTCGACGGCA
>DASTNC010000021.1:0-32924 GCA_035721225.1 Pseudolysinimonas sp. | reverse complement strand
GCGACGAACACGATCACGAGCCCCGAGTGGAACGGGTCGGAGATCAGTTGCGGAAAGAACGTCTTGCCGGTCAGGGTCGCCAGGTCGCCCGCCGGAATCGCCGCCGTCACATGCAGCTGCTGCAGCAGCGACGAGATCGGGTTGTAGCCGAGGAAGGCTGCGAACAAGTTGCCGACCGGCGGAATCTGCGCGGCCGCCTGGACAGCGGCCTGCGGAACGTGATGCGCGGCGAGGCCGGTGCTCAGGGCCTTCGGCAGGGTCGCGGCGAGGCCGGTGATCATGAGCGAGAAGAAGATGCCGATCGAGAGCGAGTTGCCCGCGTTCTGGAAGGTGCCGGTCATTCCGGATGCCGCACCGCGCTGGTTCGCCGGAACGCTGTTCATGATCGCCGTGCGGTTCGGCGCCGCGAACATGCCCGAGCCCACGCCGTTCAAGAACGTGATGATCGCGAACACCCCGTACGCGAAGTCGACCGGGATCAGCAGCAGGGCCACGAAGGTGGCGGCGACCAGGAGCAGCCCGGTGGTGGCGAAGGTGCGCGCGCCGAACCGGTCGGAGAGGGTGCCCGAGATCGGTCCCGAGACCAAGAAGCCGACGGTCAGCGGCAGCAGGTAGATGCCCGCCCAGAACGGCGTCGACTCGTAGCTGTACCCGTGCAGCGGCAGCCAGATGCCCTGCAGCCAGATGATCAGCATGAACTGCAGCCCACCGCGGCCGACGGAGGCCAGCAGGCCGGCCAGGTTGCCGAACACGAACGCCCGGATGCGGAACAGCTTGAGGTTGAACATCGGATACGGCACCCGCTGCTCGATGAACACGAAGACGACCAGCAGCGCGACGCCGCCGATGATGCCGGCGAGCACCCACGGGTTGCCCCATCCGGTGCTCGAATCGCCGTAGGGCTGGATGCCGTAGGTGATTCCCGCGAGCAAAGACGTCAGACCGACCGCGAAGACGATGTTGCCCGGCCAGTCGACCTTGCCCTCGGCTCGGGCCGAGACCTCGTGCAGCGACTTATACGACCAGATCGTGCCGAGAATGCCGAACGGCACGCTCACGATGAAGATCGCGTGCCAGTCGATCGACGCGAGCAGGCCGCCGACGATCAGGCCGAGGAAGGTTCCGGCGATGGCGGCGATCTGGTTCACGCCGATGGCGAATCCGCGTCGGTTCGGCGGGAAGGCGTCGGTGAGGATCGCGGTCGAGTTCGCGAACAGCATCGCGCCTCCGATGGCCTGCACCAGGCGCCATCCGATCAGCCACAGCGCGCCCCCTCCGCCGGTGAGGGGATCGAAGACGAGGGCGACGGCGGCCACCGTGAAGACGGCGAAGCCGAGGTTGTAGATGCGCACCCGGCCGTAGATGTCACCGAGCCGGCCGAAGCTGACGACGAGCACGGCGGTGACCAGGATGTAGCCCATCAGCATCCAGAGCAGGTAGCTGACGTTGGCCGGCTCCAAGGGGTTGAGCTTGATGCCGGTGAAGATCGCGGGCAGCGAGATCAGCACGATCGATCCGTTGATGGTCGCCATCAGCATGCCGAGCGTGGTGTTGCTCAGTGCGATCCATTTGTAGCTCGGGTGGTCCTTGTGGAACATCCCCGAGCGCTCGCGCTCGGGTTTCGTCGTGGTGGTCACGCTTCTTCTCTCCGGCATATCGTTACTTGTTGTCAGCTAACTATATCTCAGCCTGGATAGCATGGCGTTCATGGCCGCTTCCGTCACCGTCACCGACATCCGTCTTCCCGATGCTCCGGGCGGGAGCGTCGGGCTCACCGGGGTGCTCGCCGTTCCCGAGGGGCGCGGGCCCTGGCCGGGGGTCGTCATGGTTCACGAGGCCTTCGGCGTCAACGACGTGATGCGCCGACAGGTGGCGCGCATGGCCGAGGCCGGCTACGTCGCCTTGATGCCCGACCTCTTCGCGCAGGGCGGGCCGCGGCGATGCCTCACCGCGACCTTCCGCGCCCTGCGGTCGGGCGAGGGGCGTGCCTTCGTCGACATCGAGCGCGCGCGAGCCCTGCTGGCCGGGCGCTCCGACGCCACGGGGATCACCGGAGTGCTCGGCTTCTGCATGGGAGGCGGATTCGCCCTGGCCGCGGCGGCCGATCGGGGCTTCAGCGCCGCCTCCGCCAACTACGGGATGCTGCCGCGCGACCTCGACGACTGGGCGGAGCATGCCTGCCCCATCGTCGGCAGCTACGGCGGGCTCGATCACTCGCTGACCGGCGCCGCCGCGAAACTGGACGCCGTGCTCACCGCGCACGGGGTCGCCCACGACGTGAAGGAGTATCCGGACGCCGGCCACTCGTTCTTCAACGACGCCGAGTCGGGACCGCGCGCCATGCGGCTGCTGACCAGGCGGATCCTCGGAGCGGGTCCCAACCCGGAGGCCGCCGCCGACGCCTGGCACCGCATCGAGGGCTTCTTCGGGGAGCATCTCGGGCACGGCAGAATGAAGGCATGATCTACGAATCCCGCGTGTACACCGCCCTGCCCGGCCGACTGCCTGCCCTGCTGGCCCGCTTCGAGAACGTCACGCTCGGATTCTGGGAGAAGTACGGCATCCACCAGGTCGGATTCTTCACGACCGCGATCGGGCCGAACAGCCAGGACCTGACCTATCTGCTCGCCTGGGAGTCGTTGGCCGAGCGCGAGCAGAGGTGGGGCGCGTTCCAGGCCGACCCGGACTGGATCGCCGCGCGCACCGCGAGCGAGGCCGACGGCCAGATCGTCGCGAACATCGCCAGCACGATCCTGAAGCCGACGGCGTTCTCGGCGCTGACGTAAGAGCGCTCGCTCAGCCCATCGAGGGCTTCACGTCGCGCACGATCGACTCGAGGATGCGCGCGTTGAAGTCGACGCCCAGCTGGTTCGGCACGGTGACCAGCACGGTGTCGGCGGCCTGCACCGCGGCATCCTGCGCGAGTTCGGCCGCGATCGCGTCGGGCTCTGCGATGTAGCTGCGGCCGAAGCGCGCATTGCCGCCGTCGAGCCAGCCGACCTGATCCTTCGATTCGGCCTGGGCGCGCACGCCGAAGTAGTGGCGGGTCTCGTCGTCGATCAGGGGCAGGATGCTGCGGCTCACCGACACCCGCGGCTCGCGATCGTGCCCCGCGTGCTTCCAGGCGTCGCGGTAGAGCTGGATCTGCTCGGCCTGCAGCTCATCGAACGGCACGCCGGTGTCTTCGGTGAGAAGGGTGGAGCTCATCAGGTTCATGCCCTGCTCGGCGGTCCACACGGCCGTGGCACGGGTGCCCGCCCCCCACCAGATCCGGTCGGGCAGTCCGGGGGAGCGCGGCTCGATCGCGAGCGGGCCGCTGACCCCCGTCATCTGCGGGTTCGACATCGCGACCCCCGCGCCGGCGATGGCGGCACGGAATATCTCGGTGTGCCGTCGGGCCAGGTCGGCATCGGTCTCGCCATCGGCCGGCAGGTAGCCGAACGATTGCGATCCGTTGAGAGCGGTCTCGGGTGATCCGCGACTGACGCCCAGCTGGAGGCGGCCGCCGCTGATCAGGTCGGCCGCGGCGGCATCCTCGGCCATGTAGAGCGGGTTCTCATAGCGCATGTCGATCACGGCGGTGCCGATCTCGATGGTCTTCGTCTTGGCGCCGATCGCGGCGAGCAGCGGGAACGGCGAGGCCAGCTGGCGTGCGAAGTGGTGCACGCGCACGTAGGCCCCGTCGACGCCCAATTCTTCGGCGGCGAGCGCCAGCTCGATGCTCTGCAGCAGCGCATCGGCACCGGTGCGCACCTGCGAGCCGGGAACCGCCTGCCAGTGGCCGAAGGAGAGAAAGCCCATCTTGGTGCTCATATCGATACGAACGTATCGGACCGCCCCGCGATTCCCTGTTTGGCGACGCGAGCTCCCGCGAGGGGTCGGGGTTGGGGCTTCTGAGACGAGGGAAAGCCCGAATGGCGACTCTTCGCCGTCGGGTGGCGGCAGAATCGAGCCATGGCCCTTCCGCGCTTCTTCCGCCCGGGCGTGGCCTGGTTCTCGCGCACCTTGCTCTTCAGACGGGTCGGGCCGACCGTGATGCCGCCGCTCGAACGGATGATGGTTCGTGCGACGAAGGGCCGGGTGCAGCTGAGCGGACTGCTGCTGCCGTCGCTGGTGCTGCACTCGGTCGGCGCGAAGTCCGGCCTCGAGCGGGACGTCACGCTGATGTACTGCCCCGAGCCCACGACGTCGGGCGAGCAGCTGCTCATCACGGGCAGCAACTTCGCCCGCGAATCGCACCCGGCTTGGACGGCGAACCTGCTGGCGAATCCGGATGCGGCGGTGTCGGTGCACGGCGTGCGCATCACCGTGCGAGCCGAGCAGATCTCCGACCACGAGCGCGAAGCGGTGTGGGTCACGCTCGAGGAGAACTGGCCGGGATACCGCGGCTACGAGCGCACCTCCGGCCGCATCCTGCGCATCTTCCGACTGACCCCGACCGTCACCGGCGACGAGCTTGCGGCGGCGACTACCGTGCTGCGAGCAGCGCGGAACGCTCCGGGTGCCGGTCGAACCACTCGGCGACGTACCAGCACGTCGGCGTGATGGGGCCGCGGTCGTGCGACTCGACGTCGTTCACCGCGTACTCGACCAGCTCGGCGGCATAGCCCTTGCCGCGGTACTTCGGGATCGTCACCGTGTGGTTCATGACGGTGCCCGCTCCGTGGTCCTGATATTCGAGCACGCTCACCAGGTCGCCGTCGACGCGCATCGTGTACCGATGGGCGTCTGGTTCGTGCGAGAACTCGGTGGCCACCGGTCTACGGTACGCCCACGGGCGGCAGACCACCGGCGGGGCGGGCGTTTCTCAGGTCGACTGACTATCCTCGGGTCAACAGCCGCGCTCGGCCGGGTCGGATCAGTGGCCCAGGTGTTCGCGGCGGACCGGATCGCCGCGATGACGCGCTGTCCCACGAGGGGTGCTGATCGGCAGACGTCTCGAATCTCTGGAATCGCGCGGCACCACCGCACGAGCAGCCGGACGATCGTGAGGCATCCCATGCCCAGTTTCTCGTTCCTCTCCACGTACCCGCCGACTCGCTGCGGGCTCGCGACGTTCACGCAGGCCCTCGCGACCGCGATGGTCGGCCAGGACGGCGCACGCGCCCGCATCGTGCGCGCCATGGATGACGATGACGCGCCCGCGATCGCCTCGATCGTCAGCCGCTCCACGATCGTCGGCGAACTGCGCCGCGGCGATTCCGTCAGCGGCCGAGATGCGGCACGCACGCTCAGCAGCAGTGATGCGGTGATCGTGCAGCACGAGTACGGCATCTACGGCGGCCGCGATGGCGACGAGATCCTGCCGGTGCTCGCCGCCCTCACGGCGCCCAGCATCGTCGTGCTGCACACCGTGCTGCCCGCCCCGACCCGGCATCAGCGGGAGGTGCTCGAGAACGTCACCCGTCTGGTCGGCGCGGTGGTCGTCATGACCGACACCGCCCGCCGCCTGCTCGCCGACCACTACAGCGTGGATGGCCGCAAGGTCAGCGTGATCCCGCACGGCGTCGCCGATTGGACCTCGGTGACCGTCGCGCCGCATCCCGACCGTCGGACGATGCTGACCTGGGGCCTGATCGGCCCGGGCAAGGGGATCGAGTGCGGCATCCGCGCGATGGCCGAGCTGGTCGTCACCGAGCCGCTGCTGCACTACGTCGTCGCGGGCCAGACCCATCCGAAGGTCGTCGACCGCGAGGGGGAGCGCTACCGCGAGAGCCTGCAGACCCTGATCGGCGATCTCGGACTCGACGACCGCGTCACGCTCGACGCGCGCTACCTCGACGCGGCGCAGCTCGCCGCCCACGTCGCAGGCGCTGACATCGTGCTGCTGCCGTACGACACCCGCGAGCAGGTCACGTCCGGCGTGCTCGCCGAGGCCGTCGCGGCCGGCAAGGATGTCGTCGCGACCGCCTTCCCGCACTCGATCGAGTTGCTGGCCAACGGCGCGGGCACGCTCGTCGAGCACGAGGATCCGGCGGCGATCGCGCACGCGGTCCGCACGCTGCTGCGTCGCGGCGCGTCGGCCGGGCATCACCGGCCTCCCGCTGTCGATGTGAGCTGGCCCGCGGTCGCCGCCGAATACCGCCTGCTGGCCCGCAGCATCCGGGCGGAGCGGTCGGCGTGAGCGCCGGTGCGGTTGCGCCCGCGACCCTCCCTTTCGAGCATCTCGCTCGGCTGACCGATGCCCGCGGCGTCTTCGAGCACGCGGATCATGATGTGCCGAGGCGCGAGCACGGCTACTGCCTCGACGATGTGGCGCGCGCCCTGCTGGTGCTCGTTCGCGAGCCCGAGCCGTCGCCGCGGGTGGCTGAACTCTCCGAGACCAGCCTGCGCTTCGTCGAGGCCGCGATCGACCCGTTCGGCCGGGCGCACAACAGGATGGATGCCTCGGGGGCGTGGACCGATGAGGCGACCACCGACGACTGGTGGGGCCGCGCCGTCGGCGCCCTCGGGATCGCCGCCACGTCGGCGCCCCTGCCGCTGACCCGCGCCCGGGCGATGCGCGCCTTCCTGCGTGCCGTCAGCCAGCACTCCGTCGACGTGCGGACGATGGCCTTCGCCGTCCCGGGTGCCGCGGCTGTGCTTCAGGCCAGGCCCGGGTCCGAGGCCGCGCGACGGCTGGTCGCCACCGGGCTCGCGATCATCCCGCAAGGAACGGCGGAGTGGGGCTGGGTCGAGCCCCGCCTGCGCTACGGCAATGCGTCGCTCGTCGACGCGCTGCTGGCCGCCGGTCATGTGCTGTCGGATCACGAACTCGTCGAGAGGGCTCTGCGCCGATTCGACGCTCTGCTGACCATCGAATCGCGTGACGGTCATCTCTCGGTCACCGGACCCGACGGGCGCGGGCTCACCGACAGCGGCCCGCAGTTCGACCAGCAGCCGATCGAAGTCGCAGCCATCGCGGATGCCGCGGCGCGCGCCTTCCACCTGACGTCCGATCCGCGCTGGCGCCGGGTGGTCGGGCAGGCCAGAGACTGGTTCCTCGGCGACAACGACAGCGGAGCCATGATGGTGGATGTCTCCACGGGCGCCGGCTTCGACGGCCTCGAGCGCGACGGGCGCAACGAGAACCGCGGCGCCGAGTCGACGTTGGCCGCCCTGAGCACCTTCCAGCAGGCGAGAGCGGTCGGACTCCCGGGCCGTGCCCTCGCATCGACGGGCCGTCGGTGAGGGTCGAGGTCAGCGACGCCGGAGTCGAACTCGAGCCGGACGCGTCCCGTGTCATCGCCCGCTTGTTCCTGCCCGGCGAGGGCTACGCGCGCACCGGATCGCGGGCCGGTGACATCATGGAGCGGATCGAGGCGATCCCGCTCGACGAGCTCCACGCCTCTGCCGAGCGGATCCTCACCGACTTCGGTTCGCGCCACGAGGAGTTCGCCGAGCTGTTGCGCCGGCATGCGGCCACGGTGGCGTTCCGTGCGGGCGAGACCCTGCCGATGGATCCCGATCACGAGATCCTGCTCGGAGCAGCGTTCACGGCCGAGCACTCGGTCGAGGCGGCCGCACTCTGCAATCCGAGCGCTGTTGCGCACCCCGATCAGAGCGGGCTCGCGCCCGGGCAGGCCCGGTTCGCCGTCGCCCTGCGCGCGATCGGAGAGGGCCACGTGTCGTCGATCGCGTTCGCGACCGCGGTCATCGATCCGTCTCGCGGCTGGACCTTCGAGGAGCGCCCCCTGCCCCTGGTGTCGGCGACCGTCTCGCAGGGCGACTGGACGCGCGCCCACTTCCGCACCGCGCTCGAGACCGAGGGCCGCCTCAATGAGGTGTCGGGTGCGATCGTGCGCGCCCTGCCCGCGACCTTCCGCAGCTCGCAGGTCGAATCCGCGATCAGCGCGGTGCCGGTCGAGCTCGCGCAGAGGCACGACACCCGCGAAGACCTCGACGTGATCCGCACGATGGCGTGGTCGGCATACCGGGCGACCTTCGAGCCGGCGACGTCACTGGGCCAGCGCGTGCTGCTGCCCGCCGCATCCGATGAGACCAATGGCATGGAGGACGCGCGCTTCGTGCTCTTCACCCACGACGACGGCCGCACCGAGTACCGCGCCACCTACACCGCCTACAACGGGCACGCGATCGCGCCGCGGCTGATCGTCTCACCCGACCTGGTCGAGTTCTCGGTGCACCGGCTCTCGGGCCCGGCGGCGCGGAACAAGGGGATGGCGCTGTTCCCCCGCCCGATCGGGGGCACGATGTTCGCGCTCACCCGCACGGATGGCGAGAACACCTCGATCGCGCGCTCGCCGGACGGCCTCTCGTGGACCGACACCGCCGTTGTGCACCGTCCCGACGAGCTCTGGGAGATCGTGCAGACCGGCAACTGCGGGTCGCCGATCGAGACGCCGGATGGCTGGCTCGTGCTGCTGCACGGAGTCGGTCCGATGCGCCAGTACAGCATCGGCGCCATGCTCCTCGACCTCGACGATCCGACGATCGTGCGCGCACGACTCGCCGACCCGCTGCTGCAGCCGCTCGGAGACCAACGCGAGGGCTACGTGCCGAACGTCGTCTACTCCTGCGGAGCCGTGCTGCACGAGGGCACCATCTGGCTTCCCTACGGCGTCGGCGATCAGCGCATCCGGGTGTTGTCGATCCCGCTCGGCGCGCTCCTCGCGGCGATGACGCCGGAGCAGTCGGCGGCGCCGTGAAGATCGCCATGCTGTCGTCGGTCGCGTGGCGCACGCCGCCGCTCGATTACGGCCCCTGGGAGCGGGTGGCCTCCCTGCTCGCCGAGGGGCTGGTCGCACGCGGCGTGGACGTGACACTGTTCGCGACCGCCGACTCCGTGACGACCGGTGCCCTCGCGTCGGTGCTGCCGCACGGTTACGCGAGCGACCCGTCGATGGACGGCCGCGTCTGGGAGGCGATGCACGTCGCGCACGCTCTTAAGTGCTCGGCCGATTTCGACATCGTGCACAACCACCTCGACTGGCTTCCGCTGGCCTTCGCGGGATCGTGGAGAGCGCCGCTGGTCACCACCATCCACGGCTTCTCCGGGCCCGGCATCCTGCCGGCGTACGCCCGGGCCGCCTCGAACTACGTCTCCATCTCGGACTCCGATCGCTCGCCAGAACTCGACTACCTGGCGACCGTGCACCACGGCATCGACCTCGCCGAGTTCGAGCCGACCACCGAGGCCGGCGACGATCTGGTGGTGCTCGGTCGCATCCATCCCGACAAGGGCACCGCCGAGGCGATCGAGATCGCCCGGCAGTCGGGGCGCCGGCTGATCATCTGCGGCCCGGTGGTCGATGAGCGGTACTTCGCCGAGCAGGTGGAACCGTTTCTCGACGACGAGCGGGTGGTGCATCTCGGTTCGGTGGGGCCGGTTGAACGCTCACGCGTGCTCGGGGCCAGTGCCGTGCTGCTGCATCCGATCCGGTTCGCCGAGCCGTTCGGGTTGGCGGTGATCGAGGCGATGGCCTGCGGAACGCCGGTCGTGGCGTACCGGCGCGGAGCTATGCCCGAGCTCATCGACGAGGGCGCCACCGGCTTCACTGTCTTGGATGCCGCGGCCGCCGCGGCCGCTGTGGAGAGCGCCGCCGGACTCGACCGAGCGACCGTGCGCGCGATCGCCGAACGCCGCTTCAGTGTGGAACGGATGGTCGACGACTACCTCGCGATCTACGGCCGGCTCCTCGATCGGTGACACGTCACGAATTGTCACCGCGCTCCCAGCGTCGGCCTCCAGCCGCGGCGTAGAGTGCGCACCATGGGAATCCGGGACATCGAATTGACGACGATCGACGGCGCGCGCGCGTCGATGGCCGACTACGCGGACAAAGTCGTGCTGGTGGTGAACGTCGCCTCCCGATGCGGCCTCACGCCGCAGTACGAGAAGCTCGAACAGCTGCAGAAGGAGTACGAGGGCCGCGGCTTCACCGTGCTCGGCTTTCCGTGCAACCAGTTCCTGGGGCAGGAGCCGGGCACCGACGAAGAGATCAAAGAGTTCTGCTCGACGACCTACGGGGTCACGTTCCCGCTGATGGACAAGACCAAGGTCAACGGACGCGACAGGCACCCGCTCTATGCCGAGCTGACCCGCGTTCCCGACGCCAACGGCAAGGCGGGCAAGGTCAAGTGGAACTTCGAGAAGTTCGTGATCAGCCCCGACGGCGCGATATCACGGTTCCGTCCGAGCACGCAGCCCGACGCGCCCGAGGTCATCGCGGCGATCGAGAGCGGGCTGGCGCAGGACGCCGCCGCCTGATCCGCTAGCTGTCAGACTCGCCCATCAGTTCTTCGATCTTGCGGCGGTCGCGCTTGGTCGGGCGCCCCGCGCCCCGGTCGCGGATGCCGAGGAACAGCCGCTCCTCGCGCGGTGGCGGGGGAGGGCTGTGGTCTTCGTACGCCTCGGCGGCCAGCGGTGCTCCGACGCGCTTCACGTAGATCCCGCGCACCACGACGATCCGGGGCGGGCCGCCCTCCGAGCGGAACTGGATCTCGTCGCCCAGCTTGAGGTGCTGAGCCGGCTTGGCGCGCTCCCCGTTGATGCGCACGTGGCCGGCCTTGCACAACGAGGTCGCGGCGGAGCGCGTCTTGACCAGTCGCACCGCCCAGAGCCAGGAGTCCACGCGGCCACCGGCAGTCAGCGCGTCAGCCACGGGTTCCCGCCTCCTGCACGCGATCGACGAGCGCCCGCCACGGCCCGACCAGGTGCACATCGGGCACGGAAGCCGTCCGTACGGTGCGGGGAAGGCGGGCCTCGATGCGCCAGACGAATCGATCGCGCGATGCCGCATCCTGGCCGACCGCGCCCCAGGGGCAGGCGCGCACCAACTCGAGCCACTCGTCGGCGTTGTCATGCGCCTCGACCCGCCACTGCTGGGTCAACCCCGCGAACCCGCCGCTGCGCACCACGAGGATGCTCAGGCCGGCCCGCGGCCGCGCGCTCGATTCATTTCTTCTCTGCGCCATCTGCTGCGTCTCCTGGGATCGGGACTCCCACACCGGACCACCCGGCTCGGACCGCGTCCGCTTCGGCCGATGAGTCACCGTACCGTTTCGCCGCACAGGCGATCGTGGCCGCGGCGAAACCGGCGAAGTCGGTGGTCGGCCGCAACCCCGAGAGCAGCGTGTCGTACCAGATCTGCCCGGCCTTCTTCCAGGCGTGCCCGCCGAGCCGGTGCGCCACCAGAGAGAACGCGTGATTCGGGATGCCCGAGTTGAGGTGCACGCCGCCCTCGTCGTCGGTGGTCGTCACGTAGTGCGCGAAGTCGGCGGGCTGGGGATCCTTGCCGAGCCGCGGATCGTCGTACGCCGTGCCCGGCGCCTTCATCGAGCGCAGCGCGACGCCCGTCACGTTCCGGGTGAACAACCCCTCGCCGATCAGCCAGCTCGCCGTTGCCGCCGTCTGGTTCTTGGCGTACTGCTCGACCAGCGAGCCGAACACGTCCGAGAGGGATTCGTTGAGCGCGCCCGGCTGATCCTTGTAGACCAGGCCCGCGGTGTATTGCGTCACGCCGTGGGCGAGCTCGTGCCCGATCACCGTGAACGACGAGGTGAAGCGGCCGAACACCTGGCCGTCGCCGTCGCCGAAGACCATCCGATCCCCGTTCCAGAAGGCGTTGTCATACTGGGAGCCATAGTGCACGGTGCCGTCGAGCGGCAGGCCCCGGCCGTCGATCGAGTTGCGGCCGTAGACCTCGGAGTAGAGCGCGAAGGTCGCCCCGAGCCCGTCATAGGCCTCGTTCACCTCGACGTCGGCGACCGGTTCATCGCCTTCGGCACGCACCGTCCGCCCGGGCAGCGTTTCGCTGTTGCGGGCGTCGCTGATCGTCCGGTCGGGCCCGTCGGTCAGTTCGGCCACCAGGTTGTGCTCGGCATCGAGACTCAATGTGAGGCGCGCCGACCGCCGCGGCTCGTCATGCAAGAGGGTCTGCTGGGCCGCGACCGACGCCTGCTGGAACTCGGGGGCATCCGTCTGGGCGATGCGGCTGAGCAGGTACGGAGGCACGATTCCGACGGTCATGGCGGCCACGCTACGCCGCACTGCCGGGAGTCTGCGCAGACTCTCCCCTCAGGGCAGTTGCTTGAGCACGCCCGCCAGATGCGCCGCGTCGAGCTCGAACCCGACGGCGTCCTCGAGCAGGCCGGGCCGGGACAGCTCGGCTGCTATCCGGACCGTGAACGCACTGAGGTCGCGGAGTCGGACGATCGCCATCTGCACAACCTCTGTCCAGTCCGCGTCGGAACCGTAAGAATCAAGCAGCAACCGGATGCGGTCACGAGACCGATCCCCGGCGGGCGTACCCGGAGGCGGCTCTGCGGCCAGCGGCATCATGCGCGTCGCCAGGTAGGCGATATCCCACATCCGCGAACCGGGCGAGCAGGTGTCGAAGTCGATCACCCCGACGACACGGCCTTTCTCGAAGGCCAGGTTGTGCGGCGTGAAGTCGTTGTGACAGATGACCTCGACAGGGGAGTGGGCGGGCACCCGCCAGATCGCTCCTTCGGTGTCGAATCCGACCGAGGCGTCGTGGAGCGCACGTAGGTGTGCGGCGGCATCGACCAGCGCGTCATCGAGCCACACCCAGTCGGGCAGGGGATAGAGCGGGACCTCGCCCTCGACGAATGACAGGACCTCGTGGTCAGCGCCGATCGACAGCGCCCGCGGGATCCACTCGATCCCTGTCGCGGCCAGATGGCGGAGGTATCGATGGATGGTGGGCGTCCAGACGCCCGCCGTTCGCACCACGGTGTCGCCGGCTCGGCGCACCGCGTTCATGTTGCCGCCGGCCTCAAGCTCGTCCACATGGGGAGCCTAGGCTGGCGTCATGGAGCGGCCCAGACACGACCCGACGCAGCGGCGCCCGCATGGGACCACCGACGCGTGGGTCGACGGACCGGACGGACGGTTCTGGGGAACGTACGGCGCAGCAGGGCTGCTGCTCGCGCATCCGGATGCCGGGGTGCTGCTGCAGCACCGGGCGGTCTGGAGCCACCACGGCGGCACCTGGGGCGTGCCAGGCGGAGCACGCAAGCAGGACGAGCCCGCCGAGTCGGCCGCGATCCGCGAGGCCGACGAGGAGGCGGGTGTGCCGCCGAACCTGGTGCGCGTGCTCGGAACCTCGGTGTTCGACATCGGTTACTGGAGCTACACAACGGTGCTCGCGCGATCCGTCGAGTTCTTCCAGCCCTTCGTCGGCGACGCCGAGAGCATCGCGATGAGCTGGGTGCCGTTCGCCGAGGTCGCGGAGTTGCCGCTGCATCCGGGGCTCGCTTCGAGCTGGCCGGAGCTGCGATCGCGTCTGGCAGAACTCGACCCCGAACTGCGCTGAGCCGCATCGGCTCGGCGCGACGCCGAACTACGCCGAAGCCGCCAGCGAGCTCTTCCAGGCCACCAGCGACCGCACGGTCGCGCTGGCATCGTCGGCCAGCTCGCGCATCACATCGTCGGGCACGTAGAAGTTGACCGCGACCCAGCCGCGCACCGTCTCGTCGTCGTCGTGCGCGAGTTCGCGCAGCACGTCGCAGGGCGTCGCCTCGTTGCGCGCGACGCAGCCGCGCACCCCGGCGTCGGGGTCGTGCGCCAGCCGCTCGTACAACGCGGCGGGTGCATGGTACGAACTCGCGACGCTCTCGCGGATCTTCGGGTTCGCACTCTCGGCGAGCAGCCGCAGCCTGCGGACCTTGCTGTCGGTCACCGGGGGGGCGGGATGCAGCGCCGCGGCCTGCTCCGGCGTCAGCATCGCAGGGGCAGCGGCCCGCATCTGCGCGCGCTGGGCCGGGGTGTTGAAGCGGATGCACGACATGCTCCGACGGTACCCGCTAGGCCTCGACCGGTGCCGTGCCTCGCCGCGGAAACCACGGGATGACGGCCGAGGTGGACTTCTGGAACGCCGCGTACTCCGGGTACTTCGACGTCGTGATCGCCTCGGTGAAGTTGGTCGAGCCGATGAACACCGCCAGCAGCAGCACGATGCCGACCACCGTCCACTGCAGCGGCGATCCGGCCGCGACGGCCCCGAAGGCGAAGACGGTCCACCATTGCGCGTTCTCGAAGAAGAAGTTCGGATGCCGCGACAGCCGCCACAGTCCGGTCTGCACGAAGCGCGGCGAGGGCACCCGACCCGCGGCGATCTCGGCCCGCTTCCAGGTCTGGAAGTTCCACTGCTGCTGATCGGCCACCGTCTCACCGGTCAGGAAGAGCAGGAACAGCACCGTCAGCACGACGTCGAGCGGGCCGAACGGCGTGCCGCGGTGCTGGTACGCCGTGTAGGCGGGCAGGGCGATGAGGGCCAGCACCGCATTCTGGAACAGCACGATGAAGAAGAAGTTGAAGACCTGGAACGCGACGGGCGACATGCGCGACCGCAGGACGGCCCAGCGGTAGTCCTCGTGCTCGCCCCCGATCCCGGCGTATCCGCCCTTGCGCGCGAAGTTGAAGGTCAGGCGGGCGCCCCAGAGCGCGACCAGGCCGGCCATCACATCCAGACGGACGTCTGCCAGCCCCGCGGCGATGGCGAAGATCCAGACGTAGACCACGGGCACGATCGACCAGATCCTGTCGACCCACGAGGTGTCTCTCGTCACCAGGGAGGCGACCCAGCAGAAGGCGCAGACGACCAGGACGACGAGCACGACGACGAGCAGAGGGGGCATGCTCCGATGCTAGGTGCTGCCGTGAGGGCCCGGGGCGGCTCATGGATAGACTCTCGCGAGGAAAGGAGGCGGGTGGTGACGACGGTGAGCTCGCGGATCGTGACGATCCCGAACGTGCTCAGCCTCTTCCGCCTGCTGCTGATCCCGGTCTTCCTGGTCCTGCTGCTCACGCACGAGTACCTGACGGCGCTCATCACCCTCGTCGTGTCGAGCGTCACCGACTTCGTCGACGGGTTCGTGGCCCGCAAGTTCAACCAGGTCAGTCGCGTGGGTCAGCTGCTCGATCCCGCCGCCGACCGGCTCTTCATCTTCTCGACCCTCATCGGTCTGGCGTGGGGCGGTTTCGTGCCCTGGTGGCTCGCAGGAGTGATCATCGCGCGCGACGTGCTGCTGATCGTGGTCGGGATCGTGCTCGCCAACCACGGCTTCGGCCCCTTGCCGGTGCATCACCTGGGCAAGATGGGCACCTTCGCCCTGCTGTTCGCGATGCCCGTTCTGGTGCTCGGCGCCGCGTTCCCCCACATCGATCAGATCGCCAATCCGCTCGGCTGGGCAGCCGCACTGTGGGGTGTCTTCCTCTACTGGTGGGCCGGGGTGATCTACGCGCTGCAAGCCGGGCGCATGATCAGTGAACTGCGCGATGCGCCGGTGGCCGCATCCGATACTGTGGAGAGCTAAGGAGGGCATGATGGCCGACGACGTCCCGGGCGAATCGCCCGAAACCAACTCAGGGCCACCCGCCGCGGGGTCTGCCGACAGCGGGCCTTCCCACGCTGGGCCTTCCAATGACACGACCGCGCATTTCACCGACGAGTTCGTGTCGCAGCTCGCCGCGATGGAAGCGGGAATCTCGCCCGAGGAGCACGAGGCGATCGCCGCACTGCCATCCGGCTCGGCGCTGCTCGTCGTGCGCCGCGGCCCGAACGTGGGTGCGCGCTTCTTGCTCGACGCCGACTCGACCGTGGCGGGGCGGCATCCGGATGCCGACATCTTTCTCGACGACGTCACCGTGTCGCGGCGTCACGCCGAGTTCAATCGCGTGGGCAGCACCTTCCAGGTGCACGACCTCGGATCGCTGAACGGCACGTACTTCGACGGTGTCCGCATCGAATCCGCGCTCCTCAGCGATGGCGCAGAGGTTCAGGTGGGCAAGTTCCGGTTGACGTTCTACGCCTCTCGACTCGATCTCGCGTCGACGAGTCGTTGATGGCAGCCGCCACCTCCCCGGCCCGCCAAGTTGCCGGACCTCAACTGCTCAGCATCGGTCAGGTGCTCGCGCGCCTGAGCCCGGAGTTCCCCGACCTCTCGCCCTCGAAGCTGCGCTTCCTCGAGGAGCGTCACCTGGTCACTCCCTCGCGCACCGAGTCCGGCTACCGCAAGTTCTCGCCGACCGACCTCGAGCGTCTGCGCCTCGTGCTGACCATGCAGCGCGACTACTACCTGCCGCTCAAGGTGATCAGGGGCTATCTCGACGACCTGGACGCCGGACGCGAGCCCCAACTGCCCGGGGGCGTCACGGTCAGCGGGCCCTCGATGCTGCCCAGCGATCGGCGCCTCACGCGCGACGAACTGATCAAAGAGGCCGGCGCGACCCCGATGCTGCTCGGCGACGCCATCACGGCGTCGCTCATCGTGGCATCCGAGCACTACGGCGATGACGCGCTCGCGGTTCTCAAGGCGCTCGTCGAGTTACAGCGGTCGGGGATCGAGCCGCGGCATCTGCGCGGATTCCGGGCTGCGGCCGAACGCGAGCTGGGCCTCATCGAGAGCGCCCTGATCCCGGTCGCGCGCCGCAAAGACGCGTCGAGCCGGGCCAAGGCGCTCGACATGGCGGGCGAGATCGCCGGCCAGCTCGAAGTGGTGCGCTCCAACCTCATCCGGTCGGCTTTGAATCGTCTGTAGCGCTCCGAGCCGCAGTGGCGGCGAACAAGAACCAGCGGAGCGACGCGACCGCGCTCGTGTCGCGCAGCGGGTTCGCCGCAGAGGCGGCGGCGAACACGACGAATTGGCCACGACACGCCGGGCGCTTCGACCGGATGTCATTGCCGCGAGTCCCGCCGGTGGGTAGCGTTGAAAACACGAGGAAGTTGAGCTTCAAGTTCAGCTTGAGGGTGAGGACACCATGGTCGACGTGAACCGCAGCGAGGAATCTCGTTACGATCTCGGACTGCTCTTCACCGACGGCCTGCCCGACCTCGATGACGGCTCCGGCTACCGCGGCGCGATCGCCGCCAGGGCGGCGGGTATCAGCTATCGGCAGCTCGACTACTGGGCGCGTACGCAGCTCGTCGAACCCACGGTGCGCGGAGCCGCCGGATCGGGCTCGCAGCGCCTCTACGGCTTCCGCGACATCCTGGTCCTCAAGCTCGTCAAGCGACTGCTCGACACGGGGATCTCGCTGCAGCAGATCCGGGTCGCGGTGGATCAGCTCCGCGAGTCCGGGGTCTACGACCTCGCCCAGACCACTCTGATGAGCGACGGCGCCAGCGTCTACCTGTGCACATCGGACGACGAGGTCATCGACCTGGTCAGCCGCGGCCAGGGCGTGTTCGGCATCGCCGTCGGCAAGGTGCTGCGCGAGGTGGAGTCCAGCCTGATCGAGCTCGACTCGACGCCGGGCGAAGACCCCGCGGATGAGCTGGCCGCACGCCGCGCCAGCCGCGCGAGTTAGCCCTCAGGCCGGAAAGCCCGGGAACAGAGAATCCATCGGCGAGTTCGCCGAATCCATCGGCGGGTTCGCCGGCGCGGCCATCGGCGCCTCGGACGGTGCGGCCACGGGCGGCCCGGCGGGCGCTTCCAGGGGCGAGCCGCTCAGCTGAGCAGCGCGCATGACGCGATCCAGCAGTTGGTCGAAGTTGCGGGCCATCTCTTGGGCGCTCTCGCCCGGCCAGATGTGCAGCGGCTTGGCCGCGCCCTGCGCCTGCTGCAACGAGGTGCGCTCGGGCAGCTGCGGGGCGAGCACCAGCGGCCCGAACATGTCGCGCAGCTCTTTGATGCGGAACTGGTGCTCGAGCGACTGCACCCGGGCCCGGTTCACGATGATGCCGAGCGGTTGCAGGCGGGGGGAGAGGCCGCGGCGGATCTCTTCGATGGCCCGCAGGGCGCGGTCGGCGGCCGCGACCGAGAACAACCCCGGCTCGGTCACCACGGCGACCCGGTCGCTGGCGGCCCACGCCGTGCGGGTCAGCGCGTTCAGCGAGGGCGCGCAGTCGATCAGCACGAGTTCGTATTCCTTCTCGACGTGCGCCAGCGCCTCTTCGAGCTTCCAGATGTCGCGGATGCTGGGGTGCGGCCCGTCGAAATTGATCGCGGACGGCGATCCGATCAGCACATCGACCGTACCGGGGCGCCCACGCGTCCACCCGGACGGCGCGATCGCGGAACGCACGATCTTGTCCTTCGGCGAGGCGAGCACGTCGGCGACGTTGAGATGGCCCGCGACCGCGATGTCCATTCCGGTCGAGACGTCGGACTGCGGGTCGAGGTCGACGACGAGGGTCGAGACGCCCTTCGCGTAGGCAGCAGATGCGAGACCGAGCGTCACCGTGGTCTTTCCCACGCCTCCTTTGAGGGAGCTGACGCTGAGCACATGCACGAATAGGGAGCCTACCTTCACTAATCTGAAAGAGCCCACTTCTTCCCGCCCGCGCGCCACCGACGCCTCGCAGGCCACGTATCCGGTCGCCCTAGGCTGGTTTGACGTACCGAGAGGACCGAATGTTCACGAAGATCCTGGTGGCCAACCGCGGCGAGATCGCCATCCGAGCCTTTCGCGCGGCGTTCGAGCTGGGCGCCAAGACCGTCGCGGTGTACCCGTACGAAGACCGCAACTCGCTGCACAGGCTGAAGGCCGACGAGGCGTACCTGATCGGCGAGGAAGGGCATCCGGTTCGGGCGTACCTCGATGTGAAGGAGATCATCCGGGTCGCTCGTGAGAGCGGCGCCGACGCGATCTACCCCGGTTATGGCTTCCTCTCTGAGAACCCGGATCTGGCCCAGGCCGCCGCCGATGCGGGCATCACCTTCATCGGTCCAGGAAGCCACGTGCTCGAGATGGCGGGCAACAAGGTGACGGCGAAGGAGCACGCGAGGGCCGCAGGCGTGCCCGTGCTCGACTCCAGCCCGGCCACGACCGACATCGAGGTGCTGCTGGCCGAAGCGGACCGCATCGGCTTCCCCGTGTTCGCCAAGGCGGTCGCCGGCGGCGGCGGGCGCGGCATGCGCCGGGTCGAGAAGAAGGAAGATCTGCGCGCCGCCCTCGAGGAGGCGATGCGCGAGGCCGACAGCGCGTTCGGCGACCCGACGATGTTCCTGGAACAGGCCGTGATCCGACCTCGGCACATCGAAGTGCAGATCCTCGCCGACCGCACGGGCGAGACCGTCCACCTCTTCGAGCGCGACTGCTCGGTGCAGCGGCGCAACCAGAAGGTCGTTGAGATCGCGCCTGCGCCCAACCTCGACCAGTCCATCCGCGACGCGCTGTACCGTGACGCGATCGCCTTCGCCCAGTCGATCGGCTACGTCAACGCCGGCACCGTGGAGTTCCTGCTCGACACCGAGGGCGACCGGGCGGGCCAGCACGTGTTCATCGAGATGAACCCGCGCATCCAGGTCGAGCACACCGTGACCGAGGAGGTCACCGATGTCGACCTCGTGCAATCGCAGATGCGGATCGCGGCCGGCGAGACCCTGGCCGAGCTCGGCCTGCATCAGGCGGACATCCACCTGCATGGCGCGGCGATCCAGACCCGGATCACCACGGAAGACCCGGCGGCCGGCTTCCGGCCCGACACCGGGCGCATCACCACCTACCGCTCACCGGGCGGCTCGGGCATCCGACTCGATGGCGGCACCGTCGCCACGGGATCCCAGATCAGCCCGCACTTCGACTCGATGCTGGTCAAGATGACCGTGCGCGGCCGCGACTTCCCGACCGCCGTCGCCCGGGCTCGCCGGGGGCTCGCCGAGTTCCGCATCCGCGGCGTCACCACCAACATCTCCTTCGTCCAGGCGGTGCTGGCCGACCCCGCCTTCCAGGCCGGGGATCTGAGCACGAAGTTCATCGAGGAGCGCCCCCAGCTGTTCGACGTGCGCGAGTCGCGCGATCGCGGCACCAAGATCCTCAACTGGTTGGCCGATGTCACGGTCAACCAGCCCAACGGCGACGGCAGCGGTCTCGTCGACCCGTCGCTGAAGCTGCCGGTCGTCGACGTCGACACCGCGCCCCCCGCCGGATCGCGCCAACGGCTGCTCGAACTCGGCCCCGCTGGTTTCGCGGCTGCGCTGCGCGCGCAGACCCCGCTCGCGGTGACCGAGACGACCTTTCGCGATGCGCACCAATCCCTGCTGGCCACCCGGGTGCGCACCAAGGATCTGGTCGCCGTGCTGCCCGCCGTCGCGCGGATGACGCCGGGCCTGCTCTCGGTCGAGGCCTGGGGCGGCGCGACGTACGACGTCGCGCTTCGCTTCCTCGGCGAAGACCCCTGGGAACGGCTGACCGCGATGCGCGAGGCACTGCCCAACATCGCGATCCAGATGCTGCTGCGCGGACGCAACACGGTGGGATACACCCCCTATCCGACCGAGGTGACCGACGCGTTCGTGCGCGAGGCCGCTGCGAGCGGTGTCGATATCTTCCGCATCTTCGACGCGCTCAACGATGTCGATCAGATGAGGCCGGCCATCGACGCCGTTCTGGCGACCGGCACAGCCGTCGCCGAGGTGGCGATGTGCTACACCGGCGACCTGCTCAATCCCGACGAGCACCTGTACACCCTCGACTACTACCTGCGCCTGGCCGATCAGATGGTCGGGGCCGGCGCCCACATCCTGGGCATCAAAGACATGGCCGGGCTCCTGCGTGCCGACGCGGCCGAGAGACTCGTCACGGCCCTGAGGGAGCGTTTCGAGCTGCCCGTGCATGTGCACACCCACGACACCGCGGGTGGTCAACTGGCCACCCTGCTCGCGGCCAGCCGCGCCGGGGCGGATGCCGTCGACGCCGCCAGCGCGCCAATGGCCGGCACGACGAGCCAACCCTCGCTGTCGGCGCTCATCGCGGCGACGGCGCACACCGAGCGCGATACCGGACTCTCGCTCGACGCCGTGAGCAACCTCGAGCCGTACTGGGAGGCCGTGCGCAAGGTCTACCGACCGTTCGAGTCCGGCCTGCCGGGGCCGACGGGACGCGTCTACCGGCACGAGATCCCGGGGGGCCAGCTGTCGAACCTGCGTCAGCAGGCGATCGCCCTCGGGCTCGGCGACCAGTTCGAGAAGGTCGAGGACTGGTATGCGGCGGCCAACCGCATCCTGGGCCGTCCTCCCAAGGTCACGCCTTCGTCGAAGGTGGTCGGCGACCTCGCGCTGATGCTCGCCGCCGCGGATGCCGACCCCGACGACTTCGAGCAGAACCCGCACACCTATGACATTCCCGATTCGGTCATCGGTTTCATGGCCGGAGAACTCGGCGACCTGCCCGGCGGGTGGCCGGAACCGTTCCGCACCAAGGTGCTCGAGGGGCGCGACATCAGGATCGGGGTCGAAGAGATCTCGCGCGAAGACCGGGCCGCGCTCGACGGCGGGTCTGACGAGCGTCGCGCCACGTTGAACCGCCTGCTCTTCCCGGCGCCAACACGTCAGTTCGAGCAGGTGCGCGAGCTGTTCGGCGACCTGTCGCCCGTCGACACGATCGGGTACCTCTACGGTCTGCAACCCGGGGTCGAGCATGCCGTCGAGATCAGCAAGGGCGTCGGCCTGCTGCTGACCCTCGAGGCGATCGGCGAGCCGGATGACAAGGGCATGCGCACCGTGATGACCACGATCAACGGTCAGCTGCGCCCGGTTGCGGTGCGCGACCGCAGCATCGCCGTCGACAGCAAGGCCGCCGAGAAGGCCGACCCGAACAAGCCGGGTCACGTGGCGGCGCCGTTCTCGGGGGTGGTGACCCTCAAGATCACCGAGGGCGATGCTGTCGTGGCCGGGCAACCGGTCGCGTCGATCGAGGCGATGAAGATGGAGGCCGCGATCACCACCCCGGTTGCGGGAAGGGTGGTGCGGCTCGCGATCCCGGTGACGCAGCAGGTGGATGCCGGCGACCTGCTGGTTGTTGTGGAGTAGGCGGTCCGCGCAGGCCCGCCGCCTAAACTGGAGAGTCCCGCACGATCAGGCCGGGACGGAAAGAGGGACACGTGGCGACGCGCAGGAACACCGGAGCGACGGACGCGAGCGACGCCACGCTCCCGGAGCATCCCGGCACGGTCGGCGACCTGGCCGCGAGCCTTCCGGAGAGCCTGACGGTGAGCATCGACCTGCCGCCCGTGGTGCAGAGCGCTCCCGACGACGAGGCCGATGTGGCCATCAGCGATGTCGCGATCACGCCGATCTTCGCCGACGGACTGGCCCCGGCGACTCAGTCGATCGACATCGTGATCGACCCGGTTCAGTTGGCCGAGCAGGATCTGGTGGTCGACGAGGCGCCGGTGATCGTGCCATTGCCCGGCGACGAGATGCGCGACGACTCGTCGCCGACCCGCCGTGAACGCCTGCGCGGCGACACTCCGCGCACAGCCGAGACCGCGTCGATGCTGACCGCCGACCGCATGCTCGACCCCAAGCGCCGTCACAAGGTCGCGCCGGAGGGCTTCTGGCCGAGCACGCTGTACCGCAGCACCTTCCACCTGGTGAATCTGGGCGACTCGGCGCGGGTGCGCGAGCGCAAGGCGCTCGACGCCCGCATCGCCAAGCGCCTCGAGGGGGGAACCCGGTTCGTGCCCGTGCTGACGCGCAAGGGCGGGGTCGGCAAGACCACGATCACCACGTTGCTCGGCATGGCCCTGGCCGATGTGCGCGATGATCGCATCATCGCGGTCGACGCCAACCCCGATCGCGGAACACTCGCCGAGCGCGTCAACAAGCAGACCCGGTCGACGGTGCGCGACCTTGTGACGCATGCGCCGGGCATCCGCGATTTCAGCGAGCTCTCGACCCACGTCTCTCGCGATGTGACCCGACTCGATGTGCTGGCATCCGACACCGATCCGCTGCTCTCGGAGGCCTTCGACGAGAACGACTACAACGTCGTCGCGGATGTCACGGCCCGCTACTACTCGATGGTGCTGACCGACTGCGGCACGGGCATCGTCCACTCGGTGATGCGCGCCACGCTGCAGCGCGCCGACTCCGTGGTCATCGTCTCGGGAGGCAGCGTCGACGAGGCCCGACTCGCCTCCGAGACCCTGACCTGGCTCGAGGCGAACAACTACGGCCACCTGGCGAAGAACGCGATCGTGGCGCTCAATACGGCCACCCAGGGCACCAACCTGGTCAAGCTGGATGAGATCGAGGCCCACTTCCGTTCGCGCGTTCGCGATGTCGTGCGGATCCCGTACGACCCCGAGCTGGCGGCCGGCTCGGTCGTGCGCTACTCGGCCCTGAGACCGTTCACCCGGGCCTCGGCTCGCGAACTCGCCGCACTCGTCATGGACGGGCTGCCTGCCCGACGCGACGCATGACGACTGCGGCAGGGCAGCGATGACGGAACGCCAGATCCGGCTCTTCGGCGACCCGGTGCTGCGCTCGAAGGCCGATCCGATCGCGGTGAAGCCGGGCGACGCCCGCACGAAGGCCCTTGTGGACGACCTCATCGACACCGTCACGCCTCCCGGCCGCGCGGGGGTGGCGGCACCGCAGATCGGCGTCGGGCTGCGCGCTTTCAGCTACAACATCGACGGTGACATCGGCTACGTGCTCAACCCGGTGCTCGAGGTCTCGGGTGAACCCGAACTCGTCGACGAGGGCTGCCTGTCGGTGCCGGGGTTCTACTTCCCCCGCATGCGCTACCCCTTCGCGCGCGTGACCGGAGTGGATGCCGCGGGCCGCGAGATCGTGGTCGAGGGCGACGGTCTGATGGCGCAGGCCCTGCAGCACGAGGCCGACCACCTGGACGGCAAGCTCTATCTCGAGGGACTCGAGCCCGAGATCAAGCGCGAGGCGATGAGGGCCGTGCGCGCAGCGGATTGGTTCAGGAACGCCTGAGAGGCGTTGCTGAACCGCATCCGCCGCACGGCCGCGTGAGCATCCGGCGTTCGACGAACACTGTCCGCCGACAATCCAGCCCCCGACCGCCCTCAGCCTTACCCGACCCCCAGCGACTCCGTCACCGGCGTCGACGAGTACAGCCCGTCGATGACGCTCGCGTAGTCGTACATGATCGGCCCGCGCTTGATGCTCATCTTCGGGGTGAGGTGGCCGGAGTCCTCCGTGAAGTCGCCGGGCAGGATGACGAACTTGCGGATCGACTCCGCGCGCGAGACGCGGGCGTTCGCGGCATCCACCGCCTTCTGCACCTCGGCGACGACCTTGGGATTCGTGCAGGCTTGCTCGGGCGGCATGTCGGCCGACTCGCCGTTGTTGTGCAGCCACACCGGCAGCATCTCGGCGTCGAGGGTGATCAGGGCCGAGATGAATGGCCGCTGATCGCCGACGACGACCACCTGACTGATCAGGGGGTTCGACCGGATCGGGTCTTCGAGAGCGGCCGGCGCGACATTCTTGCCGCCCGCCGTGACGATGATCTCTTTCTTGCGGCCCGTGACGGTGAGGTAGCCGTCGTCGTCGAGGGTGCCCAGGTCGCCGGTGTGGAACCACTCGCCCTGCATGACCTCGGCGGTGGCTTCTTCGTTGTTCCAGTAGCCGCCGAACACGTCGATGCCCGTCACCAGGATCTCGCCGTCGTCTGCGATCCTGATCCCGACGCCCGGAAGGGCAGGACCGACCGTGCCGATCTTGAACTTCGAGACCAGGTTCACCGTGGCAGGCGCCGTCGTCTCGGTCAGCCCGTAGCCCTCGAGGATCTTGACCCCGAGGCTGCGGAAGAAGTGGCCGAGAAAGGTGCCCAGCGGCGCCGATCCCGAGACGGCGAACTTGATGTTCCCGCCCATGGCGGCGCGCAGCTTGCTGTAGACGAGCCGGTCGTAGAGCGCGAACTTGATCTTCAAGCCGGTCGGAACCGACCCGGCATCCAGAGCCTTCGAGTGGTCGACGGCGGCGCGGGCCGCTGCGCGGAAGATCTTGCCGCGCCCGCCGCTCTCGGCCTTCTGCTCGGCCGAGTTGTAGACCTTCTCGAACACGCGCGGCACCGCGAGCAGGAACGTCGGCTTGAAGCTGCCCAGGGCCGGCAGCAGCTGCTTGGTGTCGGCCTGGTGGCCGACCTTGACGCCGGTGTGCACGGCAAGGATCGAGATGAAGCGCGCGAACACGTGTGCGGTCGTGATGAACAGCAGCGTGGATGCCCCGGGCGCCACCACCTCGCCCATGGCGACCGCGGCGTTGCGGCTCAGCTCGACGAAGTTCGAGTGCGAGATGACGCACCCCTTCGGGCGTCCGGTGGACCCCGAGGTGTAGATCAGCGTGGCGAGGTCCGAGCCCGTGGCCGCGCTGCGCCGCTCCTCGATCTCGGCGTCGGTGACGTTCGCGCCGCCGGCGACCAGCTTGTCGAGGTCGCCCAGGTTGAGCTGCCAGACCTTGGTGACCTGCGGCAGCTCGCTGCGCACCTCATCGAACCGGGCGAAGTGATCCGCCGTTTCGACGATGAGCGCGGTGGCTCCCGAGTCAGTCAGGTTGAACTGGATCTGCGCCGGGGCGGAGGTCTCGTAGATCGGCACCAGCACCGCGCCGGCGAACCAGGCCGCGAAGTCGATCAACGTCCACTCGTAGCGCGTCTTGCACATGAAACCGATCTTCTCGCCGGGCGTGATGCCCGCGGCGACGAGCCCCTTGGCGAGCGCGACCACCTGGCGGTGGAACTCGGCCACCGACACGTCGCTCCAGCCGCCGTCGGCCGTGGGGAGCGCGAAGAGGGGCGCGTCGGGTGTGGCAGCGAGCCGGTCGAGCAGGAGGTCGGTGGTGTTCGCGTCCGGATCGGCAGGGACGATGGCAGGGGTGAAGTATTCGTTCACGGCAACTCCTTCGGTACCGATGGTGTTCGTAGGCCCCAGCCTAGATCGTTCGCTGCGAGCCTGGCCGGGGTCCTGGCACGGCGCCCCGGTGGCTTCCAGCCAACGGTAATGTCGAACCCCGTGCATGCCATCGGAATCGACATCGGCGGAACCAAGATCGCCGGCGCCCTGGTCAGCGAATCCGGAGAGATCCTGCGCACCGAGCGACGACCGACTCCGGCGGGCGATCCGGTTGCGATCGTCGACATCGTCGTCGATCTGATCACCTCGCTCGGTGACGGGGAGGATGTGGTCGCCGCCGGGGTGGCGGCGGCCGGTTTCGTCGATGCCAGCCAGTCGATCGTCTATTACGCGCCGAACATCAACTGGCGTTCCGAGCCGTTCCGCGACCATCTGTCCGAACTGCTGCCGGGAATCGACATCACGATCGACAACGACGCGAACGCGGCGGGCTGGGCCGAATACCGCTTCGGCGGAGGCCGTGGAGCCACCGACATGACCATGCTCACGATCGGCACCGGGGTCGGGGGAGCGGTGATCGCCGACGGCCGCCTGCTGCGCGGCGGATTCGGTGCGGCGGGCGAGGTCGGCCACCTGCGCGTGGTGCCCGGGGGGCTGCCCTGCGGCTGCGGACAGCGCGGCTGCATCGAGCAGTACGGCTCGGGGCGGGCGCTGCTGCGCTACGCCAACGAGATCGCGGATGCGGGCGGGATCGGCCTGCGCCTGGCCGACGCCCGCGCATCCCAGGGCGAGCTCGACGGCGCCGTCGTCGGCGCCCTCATCGGCGATCACGATCCCGGCGCCCTGGCCGCCCTGCGCGAGCTCGGATCGTGGCTCGGCCAGGCGTGCGCATCCATCGGATCCGTGCTCGACCCGCAGCGCTTCGTGTTCGGCGGGGGAGTCGCTGCGGCGGGCGAGTTGCTGCTCGAGCCGATCCGCGACGCGTACTTGGCGCATCTGCCTGCGCGCGGATTCCACCCCGAGCCGACCTTCTCGGTCGCGGAGCTGGTGAACGACGCGGGCGTCGTCGGCGCGGCGGATCTTGCGCGCCTGCATGCCCGCGGTGAGTCGAGCGCCTCGGCTCGCTAGACTTTCGCACGGCGTCGGGAGGTCGCGTGCTCTACTGGTTCTTGAAGACCTTCATCGTCGGCCCCTTCGCGAACTCGGTGTTCCGGCCGTGGTCGCGGGGAGAAGAGAACGTGCCCGAATCGGGCGGCGTGATCTTCGCCAGCAATCACCTGTCGTTCGTCGACTCGGTATTCCTGCCGCTCGCGGTCAAACGGCCGATCAGCTTCTTGGCGAAGAGCGAGTACTTCACCGGCAAGGGCTTCTTCGGGTGGGCGACAAAGCATTTCTTCCTCGGCATCAACCAGTTGCCCATCGACCGTTCGGGCGGCAAGGCCTCAGAGGCCTCGCTGAACTCCGGTCTCGAGCATCTGGCGAAGGGCGGCCAACTCGGGATCTATCCGGAAGGGACGCGCAGCCCCGATGGCCGGCTCTACCGCGGGCGCACCGGAGTCGCCCGCATGATCCTCGAGTCGGGTGCCATCGTCGTGCCGGTGGCGATGATCGACACCGAGAAGGTCATGCCCACGGGGTCGAAGTTCCCGAAGGTGCGCCGGGTGGGCGTCGTCTTCGGCGAACCGCTCGACTTCAGCCGCTTCGCCGGCCTGGAGGGCGACCGCTTCGTTCTGCGCTCGATCACCGACGAGATCATGTACGAGTTGTCGCGCATCAGCGGGCAGGAGTACGTCGACGTCTACGCCTCGTCCATCAAGAAGCCCGGCAAGAGCGGGGTCGACCGCCGGGCCGCGGCCGCGCGGGCGAAGGCCGACGCCCGAGCGGCCGCCGCGGCATCCTGAGCGGTCAGCGTCGCCCTGACGGCTCCCATAGGCTGGTACGTCGAGGCATTCGCCCCCGCACAGCGCAGAGGAACCCCGTGTCAAACCCGTCAGAGACCATCGTGCAGGCCGATCCGAGTGTGATCGCCGGTCTCGACCATTGGCGCACGCTGCCGATCAAGCAGCAGCCCGAGTGGCCGGATGCCGCGGCCGTCGCGGCCGCATCCGCCGAGCTCGCGACGCTGCCGCCCCTGATCTTCGCGGGTGAGGTTGACATCCTGCGTGAGCGCCTGGCCCGGGCCGCGCGCGGCGGCTCGTTCCTGCTGCAGGGCGGCGACTGCGCAGAGACCTTCGCGGGCGCGACCGCCGAGCAGATCCGCAACCGGCTCAAGACGTTGCTGCAGATGGCCGTCGTGCTGACCTACGGCGCGTCGATGCCGATCGTCAAGATGGGCAGAATGGCGGGCCAGTTCGCCAAACCGCGTTCGAGCGACAACGAGACGCGCGGCGACGTTACTCTGCCCGCGTACCGCGGCGACATCGTCAACGGCTACCTCTTCACGGCCGAGTCGCGGCAGGCCGACCCGCGTCGGCTGATCCAGGGCTACCACACGAGCGCGTCGACCCTGAACCTCATCCGGGCCTTCACGCAGGGCGGGTTCGCCGACCTGCGCGAGGTGCACAGCTGGAACAAGGGGTTCGCCAGCAACCCGGCGAACCAGCGCTACGCCAGCCTGGCGTCCGAGATCGACCGCGCGGTCAAGTTCATGGAGGCGGCAGGAGCGGATTTCGACGAGCTCAAGCGCGTGGAGTTCTACACCAGCCACGAGGGCCTGCTCATGGACTACGAGCGCCCCATGACCCGCATCGACTCGCGCAACGGCACGCCGATCAACACGAGCGCGCACTTCCTCTGGATCGGCGAGCGCACCCGCGACCTCGACGGCGCCCACGTCGATTACTTCTCGCGCATCCGCAACCCCATCGGGGTCAAGCTCGGCCCGACCACGACGACCGACGACATGGAGCGCCTGATCGACAAGCTCGACCCGAACCGCGAGCCGGGTCGGCTGACCTTCATCACGCGCATGGGGGCCGGCAAGGTTCGGGATGCCCTGCCTCCGCTCCTCGAGGCGATCAAGAGCTTCGACGCGACGCCGCTCTGGGTGACCGACCCGATGCACGGCAACGGACTCACCACCCCGACCGGCTACAAGACGCGCCGGTTCGACGACGTCGTGGATGAGGTGCGCGGCTTCTTCGAGTCGCACCGGGCCGCGGGCACGCATCCGGGCGGCATCCACGTGGAACTCACCGGCGACGACGTCACCGAGTGCCTCGGCGGCTCGGAGCAGATCGACGAGGCGACGCTGGCGACCAAGTACGAGTCGCTCTGCGACCCGCGGCTGAACCACATGCAGTCGCTCGAGCTGGCCTTCCTCGTTGCCGAGGAGCTGACGATCGCGCGCTGACGCGGGTCAGTGGAACTTCAACGAGACCGTCACGGTCGATCCCTTGTCGACCACGCTTCCGGCACCGGGATCGATCGACTTGACCGTGGATGGGATCGGTGTCGCCGCGAGGGTCTGGTCGTCCTTCGACTTGAAGGCGATCTGGAATCCGGCACTGGTCAGGGTCTTCTTGGCGGTAGTCCAATCCATGCCCACAACATCGGGCACCGCCACCTGCTCCGGACCCTTGGAGGTCTGCAGCTGGACCTTGTCGCCGACCCGGATGGCGATGGCGTTGCCGGCCGAGTCGGTGGTCACGAGTCCGACGACGGCGCCCCTGGGCACGGTCTGGCTGAAGACGTCGACCGTGCCGGTCACGGTCATACCGTAGGGGGCCCCCGCCAGTTCCGCTTTCGCATCATCGACGCTCTTGCCGCTCAGGTCGGAGGGGAGTGGTCCGGCCGAGACGACCAGGCTGATCTTCTGCTGATCGCCGTACTGGGCGACCCCCTTCAGCGACTTCCCTTCGCCATCGAGCGCGTCCAGAACGGTGCCCGATGCGACCTTGGCGTCGAACTGCCGGATGACGGTTCCGAGCTTCCAATGCGTCGAGACGAGGTCCGTGGCGTCCTTCTCCGACTGACCGATCAGGGTGGGCAGCGGGAACGGCCGCGGTCCCTTCGAGATGAGCAACTGAACGGCGCCGTTGCGGGCCACCGGCGTGCCGATCTTCGGGTCGGTGTTCGCCACCGCGCCGCTCGCCACGGTCGGCGAGAAGGCCTCACCGGGTGTCGGGTTCACGTTCAGGCCGAGCTTCTTCAGCGCCGTCGTCGCGTCAGCAGGTGACATGCCGGCGATGGAGCTGGGGATGATCACGCGCGAACCAGGGCCGAGACCGAAGTACCAGCCGGTGACGCCCGCGGCGGCGGCCAGCACCAGGATGACCAGGAAGATCGCGAGCCCGCGACCGCGACGCTTCTGCGAGACGCGGGCGAGAGCTGACGCGGAGTCCGAGAGCTCGGCCCCGCGCGCACGCTGGGGCGCGATGATCGCGGTCTCGGCATCCGAACCGCTCGGCGCTGACGGGCGCGCGAAAGCGACCGTCTCGGCCGCGGCGCCGTTGAGGGGCACGGCCGCGGGCATGCGCACGGTGCGCTGCGACGACGTCGCCCCGCTCGGCAGGGCGGTGCGCAGCTGCGACTCGGTCTCGTGAAGCTGATCCAGCATGGCGCGCGCGTCGCGCGGTCGCTGCTCGGGATCCTTCTCCGTCGCCCACTGCACGAGTTCGTCGAGTTCGGCCGGAACCTTCGGGTTCTTGACGCTGGGCGTGGGCACGGTGTCGTTGGCGTGCTGATACGCGATCTGCATCGGCTGCTCGCCCTTGAACGGCTGCTCGCCCGTCAGCATCTCGTACATCATGATGCCGACCGCATAGATATCGCTGCGGGTGTCTGCGATGCCGCGCGTGACGAGCTCGGGGGAGAGGTACGCGATGGTTCCCAGAAGGGCCGCGCCCGTCGCGGTGTTCGCGGATGCGGCGCGCGCCAGCCCGAAGTCGCCGATCTTGATGCGTCCGTCGTCGGCCAGCAGGACGTTCTCGGGCTTCAGATCGCGGTGGACGATGCCCGCCTTGTGCGCTGCCGCCAGGCCCGACAGCACCGCCTCGGTGATGTCGATGGTCTGCTGGCTGGTGAGGGATCCGTACTCCTGAAGCAGGTCGCGCAGCGTGATGCCGGGTAGGTACTCCATGACCAGGTAGGCGCTGTCGGCGTCCTGGCCCTGATCGAAGACGTTGACCACGTTCGGATGCGCCAGTCGCGCCGCCGAGCGGGCCTCCTGGATGAAGCGCTGCTTGAACTGGCTGTCGTCGGCCAGGTGCCCGTGCATCACCTTCACCGCGACGCGGCGCTCGAGACGCAGATCGGTGGCGAGGTAGACCGTCGCCATTCCGCCGCGAGCGATGCGTGAGCGCACCTGATACCGGCCGTCGATGAGACGACCGATCATCGGGTCAGTGGTGTTGACGCTCACCGTTCGAGTGTAGGCAGGAGCATCCTGAACGTCGGGCTGCCACACGGTGCGTGCCTACCGGTACTGCGCCAGCCAGGACCAGGCGCTGGTCTCCCACTTGGCGTAGGCGTCGGGATAGGCCGAGATCTGCACGGCTTGAGCGGCCTGCGCGATGCTCATCGACTGCCAGCCCCGGATGTCGAGCAGGCCGCGGGTGCGTCCTGCGTTGGGGTTGCTCGGTCCGCCGAAGAACAGGCGCGTCGCATACGCAGGGTCGAGCAGCTGGGCGGCGGTGCCCCATCCGGTGCTCGGACGCTGCTGGAACAACCCGACCGAGTCCCGGTCGCCGTAATTCAGGTTGCGCAGCCCCGACTCCTGCATGGCAGCCGAGAGAGCGACGACGATGCCGCGGTCGGGCACTCCCAAGCGCCGACCGGTCTGGATGATGAGCCGGACATTGGCGGCCATCTCATCGGGGAGGGCATCCGACTTCGTCACTGCAGACACGGTGGTCGCGGCCAGCACCGGCGCGGCGGATCCGGTCGGGATGATCAGCGTCCGCCCCGAGTAGATGATCGTCGAGGTGCCCATGGAGTTCGCGGCCATGATGGCCGCGGTCGTGGTGCCGAAGCGGGCAGCGATCGCAGAGAGGGTGTCGCCGGCGACGATCGTGTACGAGGTGCCGACCGCTGGCGCGGGCACGGCGGGAGCCGGGCTCGAAGTCGGCGCCGTGCCGGGGATCGCGATGGTCTGACCCGGGTAGATGATGCTCGACCATCCGAGCCCGTTCGCCGTCAGCACGGCCTGCGTCGTCACGCCGAAGCGCGCGGCGATCGTCGAGACGGTGTCGCCGTGAACGATCGTGTATCGGCCGCCCGCTCCGGCGGCCGGCGCAGCCGCGGGAGCCGCGCTGACAGCGGATGCCGACAGTTTGAGCACCTGCCCGGGGAAGATCAGGGACTTCCAGCTCAGCCCGTTGAGCGCCAGCACCGACGCGGTTGAGAGGCCGTAGCGGCCGGCGATCGACGACACGCTGTCGCCGGGGGCGACCCGGTAGGTCGTGGGGACCGCGGCACCCGCGGCGTTGCTCTTGGCTGAACTGAGCAGGATCTCGCGCAAGGTCTTGGCGAATTCGCTCTTGGGCCTCATCGGCTTCTTGGGCGCCGCAGAGGCGGAGTCGACCGGGCCGGCCAGGTTGAGGCTCACGGTCATCGCGCCGGCCAGCACGATGGGCACGGTTGCCATCACGCCCGACCGCCACCGGGTCGAGCGGAATCCGGCAGGAGGCTCGGTTGCAGCGCGCCGTCCGTTCGACGGACTGGTCGTGGGATGGAGCCCGGCAAAGACGGTACGGGCGAACGACCCGACCTCAGACGTCTCGGTCATCGTGGCCCTGCCCTTCCCCGCCCCCGGAATGCACCGACCCGCCCGGGCCGGGCGGTGCGCAGTGATCAGACCAAAGCTGTCACAGAAGGCATACAGAGTCAATCAAAGTGACAGGTGTGGCGTGAGTTTACTTGTTCGTAACATCACAACGTGAGGGGGCGGATGCGCTCGACATGGCAGGCTTGCTGCGTGAGCGACTCCGCCGGCCCGCAGTGGCTGACCATTCCCGACCTCGTGACGGCATTGGGCATCACCCAGAGCCAGGTGCGGCGGCTCATCGAAGACCGGGCCCTTCTCGCCACCCGCGTCGACGGCGTGCTCCACGTGCCCGCCGACTTCGTGAAAGACGGCGAGCCCCTCGGCGAACTGCGGGGAACGATCGTGGTGCTGGGCGATGCGGGATTCAACGATGACGAAGCCATCCACTGGCTGCTGAACGAAGACGACAGCCTCGGTGTCGCTCCGATCGCCGCCTTGCGCGCCGGCCGCAAGGCCGAGGTGCGCCGAGTCGCTCAGGCCCTGGGGTTCTGACGCGGGCTAACTCGCTCGCCGAGTGACGGCGTCGGCCAGCGCGGTCAGTTCGTCACGCGCCGAGCGGGCAAGCGGCGCCTCCGACAAGGCGGCGGTGGCGGTTTCGACATTGCGGGCGATGATGCGCTCGACCTGTTCGACCGCGC
>DASTNC010000020.1:0-6426 GCA_035721225.1 Pseudolysinimonas sp. | reverse complement strand
CTCTACAGCGACGGCCTGCCGTTCGACGCCCTCTCGGCGGACGAGAGGGCAGAGCTGCTGACCCTGCTGCACAAGGCGACCCGCGGCGATGCGGCGATTCCCGCGGGGGCTTCCTCCCACCTCGCATCGCGCTGACCCTCGAATCGCGCCGCACACGGGCGACGATCGCCCCCGACGTCGCGGGCCGGGCCCTAGCCGTAGAGCTCTGGGCGCCGGTCGGTATGGACGTCATTGCGGGGGCTGATCGACTTGTCTCGCGCGAGCGCGAGGTCGATCGTAGCCACGGCGATGTGCGCGGCACCCAGGTGGATCGGCGTCACGGGGTATCCGTCGGCGTCGACGATGACCGTGCCGCCCAGCCAGTCCTGGTCGCGCTCGAGCCCCACACGGTCGGCCGCCGCGATGTACATGCGGTTGACCGCGCTGTCGGCCTGCACCCGCACGATCTCGCCGGGGCGCTCGCCGTCCGGTCGGGGGTACAGCGGCCAGTTGACCGGGGCGCACAGCAACTCGGCGCCCTCGAGGGCCACCGCGCGCACCCACTCCGGAAACTCGAGGTCGTAGCAGATCATCAGCCCGAGCCGGCCGTACTCGGTGTCGACCACCGGCGGAGGTTGTGACCCCGGCCTGAATCCGCAGGTCTTCTCGGTGTTCCAGAGGTGCGCTTTGCGGTACGAGGCGATCACCCCGCCGCGGCCGACGATCACGGCGGAGTTGTACATCCGGTCATCGGCGCCGATCTCGGCGAAGCCGCTGGCGATCACCACCCCGAACTCGGATGCGGCCGCCACCAGGTGCTCCACGTAGGGCCCGTCGAGCGGCTGGGCGGCTGACCGCAGTTCGTCTGCGCTCGCGAACACGTATCCGGTGTTCGCGAGTTCCGGCAGCACGATGATCTGCGCGCCCGAGTTGACTGCTTCGGCGATCCCTGCGTCAATGCGCGCGATCGACTGAGCGGCATCGCCGATCACGGGCGCCAGCTGGACGCAGGCGACCGTGACCGGCGTGCCGGTGCTCACTGTGCGGCGCCCTCGAGTTCTGCGTCGCTGGCCGCCCGCGCCTTCTCCTCTGCCGGGCGGTCGAGGTTGCGCGAGAAGATCAGGTACAGGCCGCCCGAGACGATGAGCCCGACCGCGAAGGAGAAGTCGGAGCCCCCGAGCAACTGGGCGATCGGGCCGGTGAAGAAGCTCACCGAGAAGAACGGGATCATCGCCAGGAACCCGACCGAGTACGCGACGAAGCCGCGCCAGGCCCAGCGGCCGTACAGGCCGTTCGGCTTCAGGATCTCGGTGATCGCGTACTTGCCGTGCCGCACGAAGTAGAAGTCCACGAGGTTGACGGCAGTCCACGGCACGAGGAAGTAGAGCATCAGCAGCACGAAGCTGTTGAAGCTGGCGACGTAGTTGTCGGGGATGACCAGGGCGATGATCAGCGACACGACACCGACGATGATCAGACCGATCACCCGCAGACGCACGGTGGGCTTCACGGCCTTGAACCCGTCGATCGCGCTCGACCCGGTGAGCATGGCGCCATACGCGTTGACTCCCATGATCGAGATGAGCGCGAGCACGGACACCAGCACCGTGATCGTGCCGAAGCCGGGGAACAGAAGATCACCCACCTGCCGAAGAGCCAGGATCGGGTCGGCCTTCGGGATGTAGCTCGACAAGAGGGCGCCGAGCGACATCAGCCACACCGCCGACAGGGCAGCGCCGATGTAGACGGAGGTGATGAGCTTGGGCGCCGAGACGTTGGCGGGCAGGTAGCGGGTGTAGTCCGAGACGTAGACGGCGTAGCTGATGTTGTAGCCGGCGGCGATCGAGAACTGCACGAGGAACGCGACGGTGTTCCATCCCGAAGTCGCGATCGGCGCCCCGTGCACGACAGGAACGGTGGAGAAATGCACGATCGCGATGATGGTGATGATCGCGAACACCACCACGAGGATGTAGGTGAGCCAGCGCTGCACGAAGTGCAGCAGGTCGTGCCCGACCACCGCGATGACGATCGACAGCGCGATCAGCAGCGGGTACCAGAGGAGCTTGCTGTCCCAGGCGACCAGGCCGATGCCCTGCGTGGCGAGGATCGTGTCGAACACCAGGAAGCCGACGTACACGAATACCGTCGCGGCGAACGGAACGATGGCGCCGCGGCTGCCGAACTGCGCACGCGACTGGATCATCTGCGGCAGGCCCATGCGCGGTCCCTGGTTGGCGTGGAAGGCCATGAAGAACGTGCCGAAGCATGCGCCCAGGAAGATGGCCAGAACGCTGTACCAGACGCTCAGCCCGAGGGACGGGCCGAGGAACCCGGTCACCAGGGTCGGCAGCACGAAGTTGCCGGTGAACCAGAACGGCCCCTGGTGCCACACCTTGCCGTGGCGCTCGGAGTGGGGGATGTAGTCGATCGAATGCTGCTCGATCACGCTTTCGCGATTGGTCGCGACCTCGGTGCCAGACATCTTCGTCCTTTCGGGTTGTCGTTGCAGATGGGTGCTCGTCAGCGGCCGGCTGACGCGGTTTCCTTCGTCATTGCGGAGATGATCTCGTAGGTGATGTGCGAGGCCGCGATGGCCGTGAGCTGGGCGTGGTCGTAGGCGGGCGCGACCTCGACGATGTCGGCGCCGACCAGGTTCACGGCCCGAAGTGCGCGGATCATCGCGAGCAGCTCGCGGCTGGTCATTCCGCCGGCCTCCGGGGTTCCCGTCCCCGGCGCGTGCGCCGGGTCGAGCACATCGACGTCGACCGAGAGGTAGACGGGGCGGTCGCCGAGGCGGGCCAGCATGCGCTCGATGGCCCGGGGGAGACCTTCGGCCTCGATCTCGGGGCTGGAGATGATCGCGAAACCCAGCCGGGCGTCATCGCGCAGGTCGCCGGGCCCGTAGAGCGGCCCGCGGGTGCCCACGTGCGTGCTGGCGGTGAGGTCGATCAGGCCCTCCTCCGATGCGCGCCGAAAGGGCGTGCCGTGGGTGATGGGGGCGCCGAAGTAGGTGTCCCAGGTGTCGAGATGCGCGTCGAAGTGCAGCACCGCAACCGGACCGTGCTTCTGGGCAACAACCCGCAGCAGGGGGAGTGCGATCGTGTGGTCTCCGCCGAGCGTCACGAGGCGCGTGCTCCCCGTGGCGAGTTCGCGGGCGCCGCGCTCGATCTGCTCGACCGCTTCGAGGATGTTGAACGGGTTCGCCGAGATGTCCCCGGCGTCTGCAACCTGCTGCGACGAGAACGGCTCGACATCCTGTGCCGGGTTGTAGGGCCGCAGGAGCCGGGAGGCCTCCCGGATGTGCGACGGGCCGAACCGGGCCCCCGGCCGGTAGCTGACCCCGCTGTCGAAGGGGACCCCGACCACGGCGATGTCGGCGTGACCGACATCACGCAACTGCGGGAGTCGGGCGAAGGTCGCGATGCCCGCATACCTCGGATTCAGACTCGCGTCTGGCGGTCCGATCGGGACCTCTGACATGGGGCCTCCCTGCCGAGAATACGACGCGTCAAATGTAACTGATATGCAACTTCTGATGCCTTATAGACAAGTCACCCGCGTCATTTTGCTCGCGACCGATGGCTGTGTCAAGGCTGGTTCATTCGGCCCGGATCGACGGCGTCATCCTTATACTGAGGGCGGTCGGTCATCCCGGGATCGTGTGAGAGGTGGCATGACATGCGCCCTGTCCCGCCATCCCCCTCGTTGGCGCCGACCCGTATCGGGCCGCGCCTGCGTGAGACTCGCATGGCGCAAGGTCTCACCCTCGGCAACCTCGCCGACGCGACGGGACTGACCAAGGGATTCATCTCGCGCGTCGAGCGCGACGAGACGTCGCCCAGCGTCGCGACGCTGGTCACCCTGTGCCAGGTGCTCTCGCTCCCGGTGGGGGCGCTCTTCGAACCCCCGCAGCATGAAGTCATCGAGTTCGCGACGGCCCCGCTCGTCAACTTCGGCGGAACCGGTGTCGTCGAACGCATGCTGACGCCGCGCAGCGAGTCACGGGTGCAGGTTCTGAGGTCCCAGCTCGCCCCCCATGCAGACGGCGGCGACGACTACTACACGATCAGCTGCGATCTCGAGGTCGTGCACGTGCTCGACGGGGCGATCACCATGCGATTCCCCCACGGCGAGATCGAGCTGAAGACGGGTGATTCGATGACCGTGCCGGGACGGGAGCCGCACACCTGGATCAACCGGTCCGATGCGCCGGCCGAAGTGATCTGGACCATCGTGCCGGCATCGTGGAGCGGCTCGTCCCACTCGACATCCTGAATCGCATCACGAGCCGAACGAGGAGGATCAGTGCACGAGGCGCAGGCGACGCAGTACACCGACGATGACCGCACTCGGGTGACCCGATGGAGTTTTTCCGCGACGGGTGATGCCACCGGCCCGCACGTGCACGAGTTCGACTACCTCGTGGTGCCGGTGACCGGCGGTGAACTCACGGTCATCTCGGCTGACGGCACCGAGAAGTCGATGGTGCAGGTGGCCGGGGTGCCGTACAACGGCGTGGCGGGAACCAGCCACAACGTGGTCTCGGCAGGGGATGCGCCGGTCGTCTTCGTCGAAGTGGAGATGAAGACCCCGTCGACATCCCAGGCGTGACCCGGGCGGCCGGGTTCAGCGCCGACGAACGGTGTACCGGTGCTCCGGTCGCCCTGTCTTGCCGTATCGGAGATCGAGCACGATCGCCCCGCTCTGCTCCAGCTGAGTCAGTGAGCGCTGGGCCGTCGCTCTGCTGATTCCGATCTCTGCCGCGATCTCGCTCGCGGATAACCCGCCGTCGGCCCTGGCTAGCGCGTCGTACACGGCTCGGAGCGTGGGAGCCAAGTGGCCGGCCTCCTGACCGCTCTGCGTCCGGCGAACGGGGCGCAACTGCTCGAAGAATCGATTGATATCCCCCTGGGTTGCCTCGTCCGGAAGTTCATCGAGTCGCTCGGTCGCCTGACGGAACGCCAGCAGCCGCTCGGCGAGGGCGCCGAACCCGAACGGCTTGACCAGATAGTCGGTCACCCCGAGCCGCAGTGCCGAGCGAACGCTGGCGACATCGTTGGCGGCCGAGATCACGATCGCGGCAGGTGGCGACGGGTGAGTCAGCATCTGCTGGAGGGTTCGCAATCCGTCGATGTCGGGCAGGTAGATGTCCATCAGCACGAGGTCGGGATGCATCGACTCGGCGAGTTCGAGCGCCTCGACCCCGTTGTGGGCCTGCCCGATCACCCGGAATCCGGGAACGCGGTCGACGAACTCCACGTGGAGGGACGCGACGCGGAAGTCGTCGTCCACCACCAGCACGGTGAGCGGAGAGAGGTTCATGGGGTGGCGATCGGGGTGATCGCGGTCGCCAGCGGCAGAACGACCGTGAAGGTCGCGCCCGGGCCTTCGCTGACCGAGATCGACCCCTCCAGTTTGCTCACTGTCTTGTCGACGAGTGAGAGTCCGAGTCCGATGTGCCTGACCAGGGAGCCGCGCTTCGTGGTGTAGCCGTTCGCAAAGATCTGCTGGATCGCCCCCGTGGACACCCCGGGGCCATTGTCTGACACCACGACGGTCAGCGACTCGGCCGTCTCGACGACGCCGACCTCGACGCGTCGGGGCGGCCGCTGGGGGGTGAGGGCATCGAACGCGTTGTCGATGAGGTTGCCCAGGATCGTGGTCAGGGCCTGGACATGTCCGGGAGCCTCGCTCAGGGTGGTGTCTGTCGTGACGGTGAAGTCGATGCCGCGCTCGTGCGCCTCCGCTGCCTTGCCGAGCAGCAGTCCGACGATCTGCGGGGCTGCGATGCGAGACCGGAGGTTCTTGTCGAAGTCGGCCGCGCCGCCGCGGATCTCCTGGATGTATTCGAGGGCCTCATCCGACCGTCCCAGCTCCAGCAGTCCGGCAATGGCATGCATGCGGTTCGAGAACTCGTGCTGCTGAGCCCGCAGTGATTCGGTGAAGCTGCGCTCGCCATCGAGTTCCCGGCTGAGAGCTTCGAGGTCGGTGCGGTCCTGCAGGGTCACCACGGAACCATGGGGGCGCCCGGCCAGCGTGACCGGCATCCGATTGATCACCAGGCAGTGGTCGTCGGTGACCACGATGGCATCCGTCACCGTGGTGATGCCGGTGAGGGCATCCAAGAGGGGACCGATCGTGAGCACTTCGTCGAGCCGGTGGTCGAGCGAGCCGGGAGGCAGCCGCAGCAGGCGCTGGGCTTCGTCGTTGATGACGCTGATCCGGCCCGCCGGATCGATCGCGATCACGCCCTCGCGAATGCCGTGCAGGGTCGCCTCGCGCTCTTGGAGCAGCCGGGCGATCTCGTCGAGCTCGAGGCCGAACGTCCTCCGCTTGAGCGCCGTCGACAGCCCGAACGATGCCAGGCCGCCGATCGCGAGCACCGCGGCCACCCAGATTCCATAGGTGGGCAGCTGCGCCAGCAATTCGCTCGAGACCGAGCTC
>DASTNC010000019.1:0-6552 GCA_035721225.1 Pseudolysinimonas sp. | reverse complement strand
GGAGATCCGCGACGCCATCGATGCATACGGGGGTGTCGTCTCGGCGGTGCAACTTCGCCGCCTGGGGTTTCCGGATCACGTCATTCGCTCAGTCGCGCGGGACAGTCGGATCACTCGAGTTGCTCGAGGGTGGTACGCGTCGGATCGAGCGCCGGCTCCCGTTCTCGCCGCGGTCCGTGCGGGCGGTTGGTTGAGTTGTGCGTCGTCACTTCGCGTGCACGGTGTGTGGATGCTCGACGACTCGCGCCTGCACGTGGGCATGCCGGCTCACGGCCGCGCTCGCGGCGCGGACTCGCGAGTTCTGCGCCATTGGCGCGGAGCGCGGCCGATCGGTAGTACCGAAACACCCTTGGCTGCTCTTGAGCAGTTCTGCCACTGCGGAACTCTGACCTCGATCGTGGTTGCGGCCGACTCGATGTGCAACTTGCGCCTTGCCGCCGAGGACGAGATCCTCGGCGTGCTGCAGGGAACCGCGATCGGACGGCGTGCCGCGCTGCTCTTCGACGGCTCCAGCCAGTCGGGCTTGGAATCCATTGCGCGGATCGCACTTCTTCGTCGGAACGTCCGGCTGCAGTCTCAGGTGCGGATCGACGGTGTCGGTCGCGTCGACCTGCTCATCGGCGAGCGGCTCGTCCTCGAACTCGACGGCAAGCAGTGGCACGTCGGTGCAGGATACGAAGAGGATCGCCGCCGCGATCTCGCTCTGGTTTCGCTGGGGTATCTCGTCGTGCGGGTCGCCTATCGGCAGGTGATCGAGAACTGGCGCGAGGTCGAGCACCAACTGCTGACGATCATCCGTCAGCGCGAGCACCTGCGCACGCCCAGCGGGCGCAAAGTCGGAGATCGCAGGTAGGCAGCTCGCAGTTCGGCATACCTCACCCCGATCTCCGACGTTGTGCGACGTTATTCGGAGGCGGGCGACTCGGATTCGTCGTCGGGCAGCTCCTCGAAGAGCCCCGCGGGCGGAGTCAGCGCGACGGTGCCGGCAGCGATGTCGACCGACGGCACGATCGCCGCGACGAACGGAACGAGCACCTCGCCGGATGCCGTGGCGATCGCCAGCAAATCCTGCGCCGGCAGGTGGTCGACCCGGGCGACGGTTCCGACCTCGGCGCCGTCGCGCAGCGCGCGCAGACCGACGAGCTGGTAGTCGTACCAGGCGTCGGGTTCGTCGGGCAGCTGGGCCGGGTCGTGATCCACCCAGAGAATCGCCTTGACGAGCGACTCGGCGGCGTCGCGGTCGGTGACTCCCACGAAGAAGCCGACGGGGCTGCCGTTGTACCAGCGCAACTCGATGAGCTCGAGGGTCTTGCCGTGCCACGGCGACGAGGTCGGCACCTGCAGATCGAAGGTCGCGCCCGGCGTGAATCGGCGGGCGGGATCGTCGGTGTAGAGCTCGATCTTGAGCGCGCCCTTGAGCCCGTGCGCTTTGGTCAACCGGCCGACGCGGACCTGATCGCGCGCCCTCGTGCCCGCCTCACCCTTCGCGCCCCCGGCTCCGGCACGAGGAGCGGGATGCTCGCTCACGCCTCGTCGGTGTCGACGACGTCGACGCGCACGCGGCGGCCGTCGGCCAGCGCGGTGACCAGGGTGCGCAGCGCCTTGGCGGTGCGGCCTGAGCGGCCGATCACGCGGCCGAGGTCATCCGGGTGCACGCGCACCTCGATGACCTCGCCGCGCGGCGAGTTGGCAGAACCGACCTGCACCTCGTCGGGGTGATCGACGATCCCCTTAACCAGGTGCTCGACGGCGGATGCCAGCATGACTAGGCCTTGTCGGCGTCGGCCTCGGCGGCGGGCGCCTCATCGGCAGCCGCCTCGTCGGCGTCGGCCCCTGAGCCCTCGGCCTCGGAGACCGCGTCTTCCGCGTCGGTGACGGTCGCGGCCGGAGTCTCGGTCGCGGCCGGAGTCTCGGTCGCGGCCGGAGTCTCTGCCTCGGCGGGGGCCTCTGCCTCAGCAGGGGCCTCGGCCTTGACCGGCTTCTCGACCTTGGGCTTCAAGACCGGCTTCTTCTTCTCGTCGGCGACGAACAGCTCGGGCTCGGCCTTGGTGCGGATGGTGCTCTTGGCACCCTTCTCGCCCTTGAAGGTGCCCCAGTCGCCGCTGAGCTTCAGCAGCGCCGTGACCTGCTCGGTCGGCTGCGCGCCGACGCTCAGCCAGTACTGCGCGCGCTCCGAGTTCACCTCGATGAACGAGGGCTCTTCGGTCGGGTGGTACTTGCCGATCTCTTCGATGACGCGACCATCGCGCTTGGTGCGCGAGTCGGCGACGACGATGCGGTAGTACGGGGCACGGATCTTTCCGAGCCGCTTGAGGCGGATCTTGACAGCCACAATTCTCCTGAGTTCTGGCACGCCCGAGAGACGGGAATGCACGGTGTGTGAAGTTCGAACTGCGGCCGTGTGCGTGGGGCACACGCGGCAGAAAGCTCTGAAGGGGGGCTCGCGCGTCTGATAGAGGGTCGGACGCGACAGACCCAACGCACTATTCTGGCAGATTTTCCGGTGGCACGGTAACGCCGGGGGCGGTGGATGCCGCGGCCGCGACCCGCGCACCGCTGCGGCGTCGACTGATCGCAACGCCCGCAAGGCAGATCACACCGCCCACGATCGCCAGCGGAGCCGGGATCTCTCGGAAGAAGATCAGCGCGAGAACGATCGCGACCGCGGGCACGACGTAGGTCGACACGCTCAGACGCCCCGCCGGAGTGCGCTGCAGCGCGTAGGCCCAGGTCGAGAAGCCGACGGCGGTCGGGACGAGGCCGAGGTAGACGATTCCCAGGACGGCCGAAACCGGGGCGCCCGCAAGCGACGAGGCCAGCTGCCCCAGGAAGGGCAGGCAGACGATCATGCCGATCGCGCATCCCAGAAAGGTCACCTGGGCAGCAGGAAGCCGCCTGATCGCCGGCTTCTGAACGAGGACGCCGACCGTGTAGCTCACGGCGGCCACCAGCGCCCAGACGACGCCGATCGGATCGATCCCCGTCACCGAGGCCACGCTGGTCGCGAGCCCGATGAGGATGACGCCCACGAAGGCGACCCCGGCGCCGATCGCCAGCCACCTCGGGATGCCCTCGCCGAGGAACAGGCCGGCCCCGAGCGCGATGAGGATGGGACCGGCGCCGACGATCATCGCGGTGGTTCCGGCGTCGAGGCTGTGCTCGGCGATGTTCAGGGTCACGTTGTATGCCCCGAACCAGGCGACGCCATACGCCACGATCTGGATCCACTCCCGGGCGGTCGGCCGCATCCACCGTCGCTGCAAGAGCGCGACGACGCCGAGCGCCACGGTGCCGACGAGGAGGCGCCCAAGCGCGAGCCCTCCGCCGGGCACGTGCGGGGCGACCCCGCGGATCACGACGAACGCGCTCGCCCACGCCAGAAGGGTGACGATGACCGCGATCCACACCAGCGCCCGCTCGCGCGGTCTGTCGACGGGCGTCTCAACGGGCGGCGCTGCAGAGTTCACCCTCAGACGTTACGGCGTATCGCTGACGGGCGAGAGCGGGAAAGGGACATCAGCCATGCGGATCCCGCCAGATCGAGCAGGATGGCGGGGCGGCATTTCGCGCGACCCCGCCAGCCCGCCAGCAATCAGGTCGCCGCAACCGGCGCACCGTCTGCACTGCGGTGCCCGACCAGGAACGGTCCGGGCCGCACCAGGAGCACCGCGAGCGGCACGAAGACCACCAGCAGCGCGATCAGCTGAACGATGCCGGCGACCGGCCCGCCGACGAAGTTCGCAACCGCCGCGACCACCGCGACGACCGGCAGCCAGACCGGCACGAGCCGGGCACGCCGCAGACCGATGGAGAGCACGATGGGGCCGAGGCAGAATCCGACCAGGAACACGATCAGCAGCAGGTTGCCGAGCGGATTCCCGTTGTCGGCGTTGAGGACGGCCTGGGTCGCCGACTCAGAGGCGCCGGCCGCGGCCAGATCGCCGTACACGCCGAAGAACAGCGCAAGATGTCCCACGCCCACCGCGAGACCGATGGCAGACACGATCCCTCCGACGGAGGTGAGCACCCAGCCCCGCTCACGCGCCAGCCCGATCACGGCGAGCACTCCTCCGGCCCAGAACACCGGGCCGAGCACCGCCGAGACACCCGCGACGAGCCACGCCGTCGGCTGCGCCGTGATCACCGCGGTCGGAGAATCGCCCCCCGACTCCAGGGTCCATTGCAGGATGTCGCTCAACACGAGGCTGACCAGCCCCAAGCCGATCGCGACGGCGCCCATGGCGCGCCAGGTTCGTTCCGATCTCATCTCCGTGTTCCTTTCGTCCGGCTCGATCGGCGGATTCGCCGAACCGAGCCCTCTCACCCTGATCGACGTGCTGGTTCATCCGCGTCGGCAGCGCAGGCGAAATCCTGTCGCCCGTACGGGCGACAACGGTCAGGGTGCGAGTCCATAGAGTGAAGGGATGCTCGCGCGAATCGTTCGCTGGTGGGCCCGACCGGTGGCCGCCATCCCCCTCGGCGACCTGGTGACCGCCGGCACGCTGTTCGCGATCGCGGTGGCCAGCGTGCTGACGGGCAATCCGAACGAGGGGCCGATCCTCGTCACCCTTCCTGCGGCTGTCGTCATGACTGTCGGTCTGGTGTGGCGCGCTCGGCAGCCCGCGATCACGATCGGCGCGGTGGTCGTCGCCAGTGCATTCCAAACGGTCTTGAGCGAGGTTCCCGGATCTCTCTGGTCGCTCGTCGTGCTCGTGATCGCCATGTATTCCTGCGCGGCCCACTACCGAGAGGGCGCCGCCGCGATCTGCGGCGTCGTGCTGGTCGGCGCCCTTCTGATCGAGGAACGCATCGGCAACGGCGTCGACTACCTCTTCATCGCGCTGCTGTTCGGCGGTACCTGGCTGCTCGGTCGGGCGAGCCGCCTCTGGCGCACCCGGGTGCGTCATGTCGAGCAGCAGCAGGAGCAACTGGCGCGGCTCGCGGTGGCCGAGGAACGGGTGCGCATCGCGCGCGACCTTCACGACATCGTCGCGCACAGCCTCAGCGTCATCACCGTGCAGGCGGACGCCGCCGAGGCCGCTCTCGACCACGATCCGGAACGCGCACGCGAGCCGTTGGCCGCGATCACCGCGACGGCTCGCGCGTCGATCGGCGAGATCCGCGACGTCGTGCAGGTGCTGCGCTCGAATGAGGTCGAGCCCCGACGCAGCCCCGGCCTGGCCGCGGCGCCCGAGCGGATCGCCGACGCCCGACAGGCCGGAGCTGAACTGGAGGTGTCGCTGGCAGACACACGAGGCCTGCCGATGGTGGTCGATGTGGCGGGGTATCGCATTCTGCAAGAAGCACTCACCAACGTGGTCAGGCACGCCCGCGGCGCATCGGCACGGGTGGTGGTCGCCCGAGACGCAGACGCCCTCACCATCGAGGTCGCGAATGGACCCGGCGCGTCCAGCCAGCGCGGCGGCGGAATGGGCCTGCTGGGCATGCGCGAGCGGGCGGCGGCGGTCGGCGGCAGCCTTCTCGCGGAGCCCCGCCCCGACGGCGGCTTCCGGCTGCTCGCGCGGCTCCCCCTGCATCCGCCGTCGCCCGCGTCGGGTCAGGAATCGCCATGACGTCGGTCGTGATCGCCGACGACCAGCAGCTGGTGCGCGCCGGATTCCGCCTGATCCTCGACCTGGAGCCCGGCATCGAGGTGGTGGGTGAGGCAGGCGACGGCGCCGAATGCCTCGAGATCGTCGCCAGGACGCACCCGGACGTCGTTCTGATGGATGTTCAGATGCCGGGCGTCGATGGAATCGAAGCCACCCGCGCGCTCGTCGCGGCCGGATCGCGGTCGCGCGTGCTGATCCTGACCACCTTCGACATCGACGAGTACGTCTTCGAGGGGCTGCGCGCGGGGGCGAGCGGCTTTCTGCTCAAAGACGTGCCCCGGGCTCAGTTGGTCGCCGCGGTCGAATCCGTCGCGCGCGGCGAAACCCCGCTCGCGTCCTCGGTCACCCGCAGGCTGATCGAGAGGTTCGTGCGGACGCCACCGGCAACGTCCCCGACCGCGACGAGGATCTGGGCATTGAGCGCACGGGAACGCCAGGTGCTCGAACTGCTGGCAACCGGGATGACGAACGCGGAAATCGCGAAGCGGCTCTTCGTCGGCGAAGCAACGGTCAAGACGCACGTGGCGCGCCTGCTGCCCAAGATCGGAGCCCGCGACCGCATCCAGGCGACGATCTTCGCCTACGAGTCGGGTTTCATCAGCCCATCGAATCCCGCCACCTGAGCAGCTGCCGCACGACGGTCAGGTCGAAGTCCGGGCCGTCGATCGCGACCTCGAAGAGACGCACGCCGAGCTCGTACTGGCGGTCGCGCACCTCCTCGGCGACCGAGCCCATCCCTCGCACGCTGACCCCGGTCGAGATCTTGATCTCGTCGATGTCGCGTCCGACCGCGGCGCAGTGCTCCTGGAGTACCCCGAGTTTGTGCTCCAGGGTCTCGGGGGTCGAGAAGCTGTGCCAGATGTCGGCGTGCTCGGCCACGATCCTGAGCGTCTTCTTCTCGCCGCCTCCCCCGATCAGAATCGGGATCCGGCGGGTGGGC
>DASTNC010000018.1:0-4593 GCA_035721225.1 Pseudolysinimonas sp. | reverse complement strand
GCTAACTCGCTCGCCGAGTGACGGCGTCGGCCAGCGCGGTCAGTTCGTCACGCGCCGAGCGGGCAAGCGGCGCCTCCGACAAGGCGGCGGTGGCGGTTTCGACATTGCGGGCGATGATGCGCTCGACCTGTTCGACCGCGCCGCTGTCGCGAACGGCGGTCTGCAGCATCCCGATCTGCTGCTCGTCGAGGTCGTCGTCTCCGAGCAGTTCGTCGAACAGTCGTGCCGCCGAGGCGGGCAGCTTCTGCCGCGCGAGCGCGACCAGCACGGTGCGCTTGCCCTCGCGCAGATCGTCTCCCGCCGGCTTGCCCGTGATGGCAGGGTCACCGAACACTCCGAGCAGGTCGTCGCGCAACTGGAACGCGACACCCAGGGGCAGGCCGAACGCGCGCAGCGCCGCGAGCTGGGGGAGCGAGGCCTCGGCCAGCGAGGCGCCGATGGTCAGCGGAGCCTCGACGCTGTACTTCGCCGACTTGTAGACGATCACACGGTGAGCGCGGGACAGCAGCTCGGTCTCGGGCCGGGTGCGCCACGAGGTCTCCTCGAGCATGTCGAGGTACTGCCCGACCGTGACCTCGGTGCGCATGAGGGCGAACTGCGCGCGGGCGGCCGCCGCGGCAGCCGGAGTCGTCGCCAGGGCGGCGCCCGCCTCGAAGAGCTCATCGCTCCAGGCCAGCAGCAGGTCGCCGAGGAGCAGAGCCGATGCATCGCCGTACTGACGGCCCGAGCCGGCCCAGCCGTGCTCGCCGTGCAGGGCTTCAAAACGTCGGTGCAGGCTCGGCTGGCCACGGCGCAGGTCGGAGTTGTCCATGATGTCGTCGTGCACCAGTGCTGCCGCGTGGAACACCTCGAGCGCGGACGCCACCGAGACGATCGGGTCGAGGGTCGCGCGCTCGGTCTCGCCGAAGTCGTCGGCGGCCCAGGAGTCGTCCGCCAGGGCGGCGACAGAGCGCCATCCCCAGTAGCAGAACAGGGCTCGGAACCGCTTGCCACCTGCGAGCAGTTGCCGCGCCGACTGATCGATGATCTCGAGGTCCGGCGAGATCTCAGCCAGGGCGGCGCCGTGGTCGACAAGGAACTCGTCGAGTCGGGACTGAACGAGATCGACTAAGCGCGTACTCCCAGCCACTCTTCTATGCTATCGGCGCTTTCGCGGCCTACACTGGGCGATGAATCAACGAGTCATGGCGATCGGATGCCCTGGCCGTGAGGGAGCAGGAAAGATGCCGCTTTCTGAACAGGAGCAGCGCCTTCTCGACGAGATGGAGCGCAGCCTCTATCACAACGACGCAGACGACGTCACGACGGTCGGCGCGCGTCGCGGGCGCCCGAACTACACGGCCGTCGCGCTCGGCATCCTGGCGGGCGCTCTCGGGCTCGCGCTCCTCGTGGTCGGCGTTGTCATCCGCCAGCCGATCGTCGGCATCCTGGGCTTCGCGCTGATGTTCGTCGGCGCCCTGGTTGCCATCGCTCCGCCGCGTCGACTCACCATTCCCGGGTCCGCAACGGGAACGAAGCAGCGCGCCGGGTTCATGGATTCGCTCAACGAGCGGTGGGAACGCCGCAACGACGAGCACGAGAGCTGACGCCGCTCTCCACCTCCTCCAGAAGGGTCGGCTGAGCCGGCCTTTTCTGCGTTAACGGCCTCGTCGGCGATTTCCCTCCACTCCGCTCCACGACGTCCGCCCTCGGCCACGGAGTCGCAGCTGGGCCCGAATCCCGGGGAATTGCCGTGACGCGCGACTCCTGCCGGCACGCCGTGTCCCCCCTTGTGGGGGCCGAGCGCGGCACATTCGGCGACTCAGGTGGTGGACAGTGGTGTGAAGTGGAGTAAAGTGGGGAATGTCCTTCTGTCTGGCCGGAGAGTGAGGGGACCCGCGCATGCTGCTCGGAACGTTCGTCCCCAAACTCGACGAGAAGGGGCGCATCATCCTTCCCGCGAAGTTCGCGGATGACTTCTCGGGCGGCGTGGTCATGGCCCGCGGCCAGGAGCACGCGATCTACGTGTACAGCCAGCGCGAGTTCGAGAACCTGGTCGAGCGGATGCAGCAGCAGGCTCCCGCGCTCGGCAAGAAGGGCCGCGACTACCTGCGCCTGTTCCTCAGCGGCGCGACCCAGGAGATCCCCGACGGCCAGCGCCGCGTGACGATCCCCCCGATGCTGCGCGAGTACGCGGGCCTCGACCGCGATCTCACCGTGATCGGCGCGGGCACCCGCGCCGAGATCTGGGACACCGCCGCCTGGAACTCGTACTACTTGAACGCCGAGTCCGACTTCGCCGACGCCGACGAGGAGGTGATCTCGGGACTGTTCTAACGCCTCGTGCCCGACCCTCAGCCGCGCACCCTGACTCCCCTTCCCCGGAGCCAGGTCGCAGCGGATGGGGATCAGGTCCGAGGGGTTCGACCCCCGACTCCTCATGGCCGCGAACCCATTGCACACCCCCGTGATGCTCGAGCGGACGCTCGAGCTGCTGGCCCCCGCCCTGGAGCGCCCCGGCGCGGTGCTCGTCGATGCCACCCTCGGGCTGGGCGGTCACGCCGAGGCGTTCCTCGAGCGGTTTCCCGCCCTCGAGTTCGTCGGACTCGACCGCGATCCGCACGCCCTGGCGCTGACGGGGCAGCGACTCGCGTCGTACGGACGGCGAGTGCACCTCGTGCATACCGTCTACGACCGGATCGCCGAGGTGCTCGACGAACTGGGCATTCCGTCGGTGGCCGGCATCCTCTTCGACCTCGGCGTCTCGTCGATGCAGCTCGACCAGGTGGAGCGCGGGTTCTCGTACTCGAAGGATGCCCCCCTCGACATGCGCATGGACGACACGGCCGAACTCACCGCGGCCCGCATCCTCGCCGACTACGACGAAGCCAGCCTGCGCCGGATCTTCTACGAATACGGCGAGGAGAAGCTCGCGCCGCGCTACGCCAGCCGCATCGTGCGCGAGCGCGCGGTCGCGCCGTTGCTCACCTCGGCTCAGCTCGTCGAGCTGTTGATCGCCGCAACGCCGGCCGCATTGCAGCGCGCGGGGCATCCGGCTAAACGGGTCTTCCAGGCCCTGCGGATCGAGGTCAACCAGGAGCTGTCGGTGCTCGAGCGCGCGATCCCCGCCGCGCTCGACGCGCTCGAGGTGGGCGGCCGGATCGTCGTGCTGGCCTACCAGTCGCTCGAAGACCGCATCGTGAAGCGCGAACTCGCCGCGCGATCCACCTCGACGGCGCCGCGCGGCCTGCCCGTCGAGCTGCCGGAGCATCGGCCCGAGTTCAAGCTGCTGGTGCGCGGCGCCGAGCTCGCGACCGAGGCCGAGAAGGCCGCGAACTCACGCGCGACCCCGGTGCGTCTGCGTGCCGCCGAACGAGTGAGGGAGGCAGCGGCATGAGCGCCGTCGCCGTCGCGCGTCCCCTGCGGCATCCGTCGGGTCAGCCCGCAGGTCAGCCGCGCCGTCACCTCGAGGTGGTGCCGACTCGCGCTCAGCGCCGGGCCCGCCCGCGCATGCTGCCGGCCCTCATCACGATCGGCGGGATCGGCGTCATCCTGCTGGCGCAACTGCTGCTCAGCATCGTCATCGCCGATGGCGCGTACCAGATCTCGGGCCTGCAGTCTGCGAAGCACGACGCCGTGCTGCAGCAGCACGCGTTGTCCGAACAACTGGATCTGCTCGCCTCGCCGCAGCATCTGGCGGCGAATGCCGAGGCCCTCGGTATGGTGGCGAGCGGCAGCGCGGTGTATCTGGACGCGAAGACCGGCGCGGTCACCGGCAACGGCAGCGCGGTGGGCGGCAGCATGCTCGGCTCGGGAGACCAGGTCGGCAACGTCCTGCTGACGGATACCGCCCTGGTGACCCCGAACGCGACAGGGAGCAGCACCACGACCAGCACCACGACCGCCACAGGCGCACGCGGGGACTCCCAGACCCCGACCGACGCGGGGGCGGGAGGTGCCGGGCAGGACCCCCAGACCCCCGGTCTCCTCCCGTCTCCCACCACCCACTAGCCGGCGAACGAGACGAAGGATCCCCGTTGACCTCCCTGCGCATGTCGCGACGACGGCTCTCTCTGACGGTGGTGGCGGTCTTCGCGATCGTGTCGGTGTTCGTCATCCGCCTCGTCGACATTCAGATCGTGCAGGCCGCGCAGCTGACCAAGGCGGCGGACTCGCGACAGGAGCGGAGCGTGACCACCTATGGCGTGCGGGGCAGCATCGTCGACAGCAACGGGGTCGTGCTCGCCGACAGTGTCGACCGCTTCGACATCACCGCGTCACCCAAGAACGTCTCGCCCGACGGCTTCGAGCGCTTCAACAAGGACAAGACGAAGACCAAGGTCAGCTTGACCGAGGCGATCGCCGAGATCTCGCAGATCACCGGGGCCGACCAGCAGAAGCTCTTCACGGCACTGACCCAGGACCCGACCTCCGACTTCGTCTACCTGGTGAAGGCTGTCAAGCTCTCGGTGTTCAACAAGGTCAAGGCGCTGAAGATCCCGTGGGTCTACAGCGAGCCGCACCCGGCGCGCAGCTACCCGAACGGCGCGGTGGCCGGCAACCTGGTCGGCTTCGTCGGAACCGATGGACCGCTGGCGGGGACCGAGCTCAAGC
>DASTNC010000017.1:0-58040 GCA_035721225.1 Pseudolysinimonas sp. | reverse complement strand
GTCTACCGCCGCGGTTCCACGGTGCAGCTCTTCGATCCGCCCTCCATCGGCGACCTGAGCGCGCTCGCCGACGTCATGCGCGGCGAGGAGTGGATCCTGCACGCCGCCAGCCAGGACCTGGCCTGCCTGCGCGAGGTCGGCCTCGATCCCGCGCGCATCTTCGACACCGAACTCGGCGCCCGACTCGCCGGGCTGCCGCGCGTGGGGCTCGGGCCGGTCGTCGAGCAGTTGCTCGGCATCCATCTGGCCAAAGAGCACTCGGCCGCCGACTGGTCGACGCGTCCCCTGCCGCAGAGCTGGCTGGTGTACGCCGCCCTCGACGTCGAGCTGCTGCCCGATCTGCGCGACAAGATCGCCGAGATCCTGGATGCCTCGGGCAAGACCCGCATCGCCGAGGAGGAGTTCGACGCCGTGCTGCGCCGCGAAACGCCCGTGCGCGAGGAGCCATGGCGCCGCCTGTCGGGCCTCCACTCACTGCGCCAGGCCCGCAACCTCGCCGTGGCCCGCGCGCTGTGGGCGGCGCGCGACGACTACGCCCGCGAGATCGACACGGCTCCGGGGCGGCTCATCCCCGACGGCTCGTTGGTCGCCGCGGCCCGGGTGCTTCCGGCGACCAAGCGGGAGCTCGCGGCGATCAAGGAGTTCACCGGCCGAGCGAGCCGCAGCCAGATCGACCGCTGGATGACCGCCATTCAGGAGGGAATGACCACCGCCGACCTGCCGCAGGTCCGGCCGCCGAGCGACGCATTGCCGCCGCCGCGCGTCTGGTCGGACAAGAACCCCGAGGCCGACGGACGCTTGAAGCGGGCGCGCGCCGCCGTGGGCGACATCTCAGCCGAACTCGACATCCCGGTCGAGAACCTGCTCACCCCCGACTTCTTGCGCCGGGTCGCCTGGACTCCCCCGGCGCCGGCTACCGCCGAAACCATCCGAGCAGCCCTGGCGGCGCTCGGAGCGCGGCACTGGCAGCTTGACGCAACCGCACAGGCCATTGCCGATGCCTTTGTCGAACACATCCAAAGCCCGGAGACCCCCTCCGAGTCGCCTTCGTCGGAATGATCAAAGGATTCTGACCCTTTTCTGAGCCTGCCTAGGCTGGCAAGCACCCCGGGTTCTCAGCGCGTAACGTGCTGCCCGGACGTGTTCGATCATCGTCGTTCAAGCAAAGGTGGAGGCATCGTGGCCGAGAGAGCGGAAGTCGTGTTCGTGGATGGGGTCCGCACCCCGTTCGGACGGGCGGGCGAGAAGGGCCAGTACTGGAACACCCGGGCTGACGACCTGATCGTGAAGGCGATGATCGGCCTGCTCGAGCGCAACCCCAACCTCCCCAAGGAGCGGGTGGATGACGTCGGCATCGCCGCCACCACCCAGACCGGCGACCAGGGCCTCACCCTCGGTCGCACCGCGTCGATCCTCGCCGGGATGCCGCTCAGCGTGCCGGGTTATGCGCTCGACCGCATGTGCGCGGGCGCCATGACGACCGTGTCGACGATCGGCGCCGCGATCGGATACGGCGCCTACGACGTCGGGATCGCGGGCGGCGTCGAGCACATGGGCCGGCATCCGATGGGATTCGGCGCCGACGTGAACCCGCGCTTCGTCGCCGAGAAGCTGGTGGACCCCGACGCCCTCGCCATGGGCGCCACCGCCGAGAACCTGCACGACCGATTCCCGGCGCTCACCAAGGAGCGCGCCGACCGCTACGGCATGCGCAGCCAGCAGAAGGTGGCCGCGGCCTACGCCGCCGGCAAGATCCAGCCCGACCTCATCCCGGTCGCCATCAAGAGCGAGGCGGGCTGGGGCCTGGCCACCCAGGACGAGGGGATGCGGCCCGAGACCACGATGGAGGGTCTCGCCACCCTCAAGACGCCCTTCCGCGCGCACGGCCGGGTCACCGCCGGCAACTCGTCGCCGCTGACCGACGGTGCTGCCGTGTCGCTGCTCGCGAGCGAGGCCGCCGCCAAAGAGCTGAACCTCCCGACCAAGATGCGCATGGTGAGCTTCGCGTTCGCGGGCGTCGAGCCCGAGGTCATGGGACTCGGCCCGGTGCCGAGCACCGAGAAGGCGCTGCGCAAGGCGGGCCTCTCGATCACCGACATCGGTCTGTTCGAACTCAACGAGGCGTTCTCGGTGCAGGTGCTGTCGTTCCTCGACCACTTCGGCATCGACGACGAAGACCCGCGCGTCAACCCGTGGGGCGGCGCGATCGCGATCGGGCATCCGCTGGCATCGTCGGGCGTGCGCTTGATGATCCAGCTCGCGCGTCAGTTCGAGGAGCACCCCGAGGTGCACTACGGTCTCACCGCGATGTGCGTGGGTCTGGGCCAGGGCGGAACCATCATCTGGGAGAACCCGCACTTCACCGGCGGCTCCTCCCGGAACGGCGGCAAGTGATGGCGGCCGCGTCGTCAGCGATCGCCCAGTACGACGGCATCGACTTCAGCAAGCTGGTCGCCCTGGACCCGGATGAGGTGATCACGCACTCCTTCGTGCGCGACATCACCCTGCCCAGCGGCAAGCGCCTCGCGCTGATCACCCTCGACAACGGACGTGACTACACCCGCCCGAACACGCTCGGCCCTGCGACCCTGCTCGAGCTGGCCGGTGTGCTCGACGAGCTGAAGGCGCGTGCCGCGAACGGCGAGCTGGATGCGGTGGCCATCACCGGCAAGCAGTTCATCCTGGCCGCCGGAGCGGATCTGTCGCGCGCGGGCGAGCTGCCGAGCCGCGAGGTCGGACTGCTGATGGCCCAACTGGGCCATGCGACCCTCGGTCGCCTCGGCGAGCTCGGCGTCCCCTCGTTCGTCTACACCAACGGGCTCGCGCTCGGCGGCGGCGTCGAGATCGGACTGAACGCCACCTATCGCACGATCGATGCCACCGTTCCGGCGTTCGCCCTGCCCGAGGTGTTTCTCGGCATCATCCCGGGATGGGGCGGCGCGTACCTGCTGCCGAATCTGATCGGCATCGAGAACGCCCTCGAGGTGGTGGTCACCAACCCGCTGAAGACCAACACGATGCTCAACGGCCAGAAGGCCTTCGACCTCGGCATCGCCGACGCGATCTTCCCCTCGGTCAACTTCCTCGAGGACTCGCTGAAATGGACCGATGGTGTGCTCACCGGCGCGATCAAGGTCAAGCGCGCGCACGAGCCCGGCAAGCTGGAGCGCGCCGTCAAATGGGATGTCGCGATCGGCATCGCCGAGAAGACCCTCGCCAGCCGCATCGGGAAGGTCGCGCTCAGCCCATACCGCGCCGTCTCGCTGCTGAAGGCGGCGAAGAACACCGACAAGAAGACCGGATTCGCCGCTGAAGACGAGGCGCTGGCCGATCTCATCTCGGGCGATCAGTTCCGTGCGAGCATCTACGCCTTCGACCTGGTGCAGAAGCGCGCGAAGCGCCCGGCCGGTGCCCCGGACAAGGCGCTCGCGAAGAAGATCACCAAGGTCGGCGTGATCGGCGCCGGCCTCATGGCGAGCCAGTTCGCTCTGCTCTTCGTGCGCCGCCTCAAGGTGCCCGTGGTGATCACCGATCTCGACCAGTCGCGCGTCGACAAGGGTCTCGACTACATCACTGGCGAGATCGACAAGCTGGCTGCCAAGGGCCGGATCGGGGCCGACGAGACCAACCGGCTGAAGGCGCTGATCAGCGGCACCACCGACAAGAAGGACTTCGCCGACGCGGATTGGGTGATCGAGGCGGTCTTCGAAGAGCTGGGCGTCAAGCAGCAGGTCTTCGCGGATGTCGAGCAGTACGTGGCCGACGACGCGATCTTCGCCACGAACACCTCCTCGCTGTCCGTCGAGCAGATCGGCGCGAAGCTGAAGCACCCGGAGCGCGTGGTCGGATTCCATTTCTTCAACCCGGTCGCCGTGATGCCGCTCATCGAGGTCGTGAAGACTCCGAAGACCACCGATGACGTGCTCAGCACTGCGATGGTGACCGCGGCCGCGCTGCGCAAGAACGCCGTGATCACGACCGACAGCCCCGGATTCGTGGTCAACCGCATCCTCGCCAAGCTGCTCGGCGAGGCGATGAACGCGGTCGAGAACGGCTCGGCTCCGGAGGTCGTGGTCGAGGCCGTGCGCCCCTTCGGGCTGCCGATGGACCCGTTCGCCCTGCTCGAGCTGGTCGGGCTGCAGATCGGCGCCCATGTGCTGCACACCCATCACGACGCCTTCCCCGACCGGTTCTTTCAGAGCGATGCCCTCGACGAGCTGGCCGAGTACGGTCACCTGCTCGAGAAGGACGCCAAGGGCAAGGTCACGGGCTACGACCCGAAGGCCCTCGCCATCGTCAAGAAGCACCAGGTCGCCGACGCGAAGCCGTTGACGGCCGAGCAACTGCGCACGCGCGTGGAAGACGGCTTGGCCGATGAGATCCACCGGATGCTCGAGGATCATGTCGTCGCGGCGGCCGAAGACATCGACCTCTGCCTGATCCTCGGCGCCGGATGGCCGTTCCAGATGGGCGGCGTCACCCCCTATCTCGACCGGGTGGGCGCCAGCGAGCGCGTCTTCGGCGACACGTTCCACCACCCGAAGATCGTGGGAGTCAAGTAAGCGATCCCTGCACGTGAAAAGGCCCGGAACGTCACCCGTTCCGGGCCTTTCTCGTCAGAACTGCGCTAGAGCGCCGGCGCCGGGACCTCGCCGCTGCCGACGAGCTCGCTCTCGGCGACCTCGGGAGCAGGCGGCTTGCGCACGAAGAACGCAATGACCACAGCGCCCAGCGACACGATGCCCCCGACCATGAAGGCGAGGCGGACGCCTTCGGCGATCGAGGCTTCCGTGCCGAGGTGCGCCGCGTGTCCGTTCGTCGTTCCGATCGCCAGCAGCGCGATGAAGATCGCCGTCCCCGCCGCGCCGGCCACCTGCTGGATCGTCGCCAAGGTGGCGCTGCCGTGCGAGTACAGATGCGGTGGGAGCGCGCCGAGCGCCGAGGTGAACAGCGGCGTGAACAGGAACGCGAGCCCGAGGCTGAGCACCAGGTACGCGACCACGATCATCCACACCGGAGTCGTCGTCGTGAGCAGGCTCAGCGACCAGAACACGGCACTCACCACCGCGGCGCCCGGAACCACCAGCACTCGCGGCCCGGCCTTGTCGTAGAGCCGGCCGACCAGCGGTCCCAGGAATCCCATCAGCAGACCACCGGGCAACAGGGTCAGCCCGATCACGGGCGAAGGCTGGTGCAGCACGTTCTGCATGTACAGCGGCAACACGATCACGGTACCGAAGAGAGCGACCATGCTGACCGCCAGCATCACGAGCGACATCGTGAAGGTGCGCGAGGTGAAGGTGCGGAGGTCGAGCAGGGCGGCATCTGTGCGCTGCAGCTGCAGCTGGCGCAGCACGAATCCGAGCAGGAATACCGCGCCGACGGTCAGGGGAATCCACGACGGCAGCAGCGCGTCACCCTCGGCCGCCTGACCGATGCTGCTGAGGCCGTAGACCAACCCGCTGAAGGCGACGGCCGAGACGATCACCGACAGCAGGTCGAGCGGCGCGCGGCGCGGCTCGGACACGTTGGGAACCCGGAGCGCACCCAGCACGAGCATGAAGGCGGCGATCGGCAGCATGACCCAGAACAACCCGCGCCAGTGCACGATCGGCAGCAGGAATCCCGAGATGGTCGGCCCGATGGCGGGCGCCACCGACATGACGATCGAGATGCGGCCCATCATGCGGCCGAGGGATTGCGGCGGCACGAGCGACATGATGGTCGTCATCATCAGCGGCATCATGATCGCGGTGCCGGAGGCCTGCACGATCCGGCCGACCAGCAGCAGCGCGAATCCGGGCGCGGTCGCACCGATGAGCGTGCCCGCTGTGAACAGGCTCATCGCCGTGATGAAGACCGGGCGCGTGTTCAGCCGCTGCAGCAGCCATCCCGTGATCGGGATGACGACGGCCATGGTGAGCGCGAAGCCGGTGGTCAGCCACTGCCCGAGGCTGGGTGTGATCCGGAGGTCTGCGAGGATGCCGGGGAGCGCGACGCTCAAGAACGTCTCGTTGAGGAACACGACGAACACCGCCGCGAGCAGCAGGATGATCGCCACGCGTGATCGGGAGTCGAGTCGGCCCTCGGCGTACGCGGTGGCGTCGGATGGAGCGGTCTGGGTCATGAGTTCCTCAGGGCGGAGCGAGGCTGTCAGCAGCCGGGCCGTTGTTCACAGTGTCCACATACTAGCTCCGGCCACCGACATCGGAGGCACCAATACGTCTGCTGAGAGTGAAATGCCGGTGACCGTCCTGCGTATTCCTCCGCTAGCGATTCACAGCAGACATGTCGGCGTAGCGGTCGCCGACGGGCGCCGGCAGAGCCGACAGCCTGGAGAGTTGCTCGAGAGTGAGCACGAGCGAATCCGCGGCCACGTTCTCGTCGAGCCGCGCGACGCGCTTCGTGCCCGGAATCGGGGCGATGCCCTCCCCCTGCGCCAGGATCCACGCTAGCGCCACCTGAGCAGGCGTCGCGCCGGCCTCGGCGGCGACCGACTCGACGGCGTCGACGATCTTCAGGTTCTCGGCCAGGTTGGCGGCCTCGAACCGCGGATTGTTGCGGCGGAAGTCGTTCGCATCCAACGAATCGGTCGACCGGATCGCGCCCGTCAGAAAGCCGCGGCCGAGCGGCGAGTAGGGAACGAAGCCGATCCCGAGCTGGCGCAACAAGGGGAGCAGCTCGCCCTCGGGATCGCGGCTCCAGAGCGAGTACTCGGTCTGGATGGCCGTGATCGGGTGGATGGCGTGCGCGGCGCGGATCCGCTCCGGGGCCGCCTCCGAGAGGCCGTACCCGCGGATCTTGCCCTCGGCGACGAACTCGGCCATGGCGCCGACGGTGTCTTCGATCGGTGTGGACGGGTCCATCCGGTGCTGGTAGTAGAGGTCGACGTGATCGGTGCCGAGCCGCCGCAGCGACCCTTCGAGCGCGAGCCGCATGTTCTCGGGGCGTCCGTCGAAGCCGTACGAGTCGTCATCGAGGTGCTTGAGCGTGCCGCCTTTGGTCGCCACCACCACGGAGTCGCGGTCGGCGCCCAGGGCCGCGCCCAGCAACTCCTCGTTGATATACGGGCCGTACATCTCGGCCGTGTCGAAGAAAGTGACCCCGAGATCGAGGGCGCGCCGGATGGTGCGCGTCGACTCGGCGTCGTCGGTGCCGGCGCCCGAGTAGAAGGCCGACATGCCCATCGTGCCGAGACCCAGCCGGGACACGTCGAGGGCGCCGAGTGGGGTGTGCTTCATTTCGTTTCGAACCTTTCGTATGCGGCGATTTTGAAGTTGATGGCGTCGAGGCTCCGCTGAACGTCGGCGAGCTGCTCGAGCACGTGACGCCGGTGCTCCATCAGCAGCGCCAGCCGTTGGGGCGTGGTCTGGTCGCCCTGCCGCGCCAACTCGGCATAGCGGCGGATGTCGCGGATCGGCATCCCGGTCGATCGCAACCTGGTGATGAAGGTCAGCCAATTGACCATCGCCGGCGGGTAGCGCCGATGACTGCTCGACGCGCGCTCGGGATGCTCGAGCAGCAGCCCCTCCTGCTCGTAGTAGCGCAGAGTCGAGGCGGTCAGGCCGGTCTCTGCGGCCATGTCAGAGATGGACATGCCGGCGTCGGTGATGGTCATGTCTTCACGCGAGAACTTCAAGCGCGCTCGACGTCAAATCCCTCGCTCGAGCTTGTTCTGCTCTTCGCGCTCGACCGCCTCCTCGGGCAGCGGGCGGGCCACCGGGATGCGGGTGCCGAGCACCTGCGACACGATGTCGCGGGCGATCTGCTGATCGGTGAGTCCGGCGTCGGCGAGGATCTCGTCGCGGGTGCCATGCGTCAGGAACTCGTCGGGCAGGCCGAGCTCGTCGACGGCAGTATCCACACCGGCCGCGCGCAGGTCTTGACGGATGCGGGTGCCCACGCCCCCGACCCGGATGCCGTCTTCGATGCTCACCACCAGACGGTGCTGACTCGCGAGATCGATCAGGCTCGACGGAACGGGGATCACCCACCGCGGGTCGATGACGGTGGCGCCGATCCCCTGCGCCGCGAGGCGGTCGGCCACCCGGAGCGCCAGATCGGCCATCGGACCGACGGCGACGAGCAGCACGTCCCGGTGAGGCGCCTCGCGCAGCACGTCGACGCCGTCGGCCGTGCGGCGCTCAGCGTCGACCTCGTTGCCCACGTTGCCGCGCGAGAACCGGACGACGGTCGGACCGTCGTCGACGGCGACCGCCTCACCGAGCTCCTCGCGCAGCCGGGTGGCATCGCGGGGTGCCGCGATGCGGATGTGCGGGACGGCCTGCAGGATGGCGAGATCCCACATGCCGTGATGGCTCGGCCCGTCGGGCCCAGTCACACCGGCTCGGTCGAGCACGAAGGTGACGCCGGCCTTGTGCAGCGCGACATCCATCAGCACCTGGTCGAACGCGCGGTTGATGAAGGTCGCGTAGATCGCGACGACGGGGTGCAAGCCGCCGAAGGCCAGACCGGCGGCGCTCGTCACCGCGTGCTGCTCGGCGATGCCGACGTCGAAGACGCGCTCCGGGTACTTCTCGGCCATCTTGTAGAGGCCGGTCGGGCGCAGCATCGCCCCCGTGATCCCGACGATCTTCGGATCGCGATCGGCCAGGGCCACCATCTCGTCGGCGAAGACGGACGTCCACGACGGCCTGCTGGCGGGCTCGACGGGCTCACCGGTCTCGGGGTCGATCTGGCCGACGGCGTGGAACTGATCGGCGACATCCGCGACGGCGGGCTCGAAACCGTGACCCTTTTCGGTGATCACGTGCACGATCACCGGGGCCTCGTAGTTCTTGGCCTGCGTCAACGCCTCTTCGAGAGCGGGCAGGTCGTGGCCGTGCACCGGGCCGATGTACTTGATGTCGAGGTTGGAATAGAGCGCCTCGTTGTTGCTGAATCGAGCGAGAAAGCCGTGCATGGCGCCGCGCGTGCCCCGGTAGATGGCGCGGCCGGGTGCGCCGAACTTGCCGAACAGTCGTTCCGACGTGCGGTAGAGATCGCGATAGGCGCGGCGAGTGCGCACGGTGTTGAGGAACCGCGCCATGCCGCCGATGGTCGGAGCGTACGAACGCCCATTGTCATTGACGACGATCACCAGACGTCGGTTGTTGTCGTCGCTGATGTTGTTGAGCGCCTCCCACGTCATGCCGCCCGTGAGGGCGCCATCGCCCACGACGGCGACCACGTAGCGCTCGCTCTGGCCCGTCATCGCGAAGGCGCGCGAGATCCCGTCGGCCCAGCTGAGCGAGCTGGAGGCGTGCGAGCTCTCGACGATGTCGTGCACGGACTCCGAGCGCTGCGGGTAGCCCGCCAGGCCGCCCTTCATGCGAAGCCGCGAGAAGTCATGGCGGCCGGTCAGCAGCTTGTGCACGTAGCTCTGGTGCCCGGTGTCGAACACGATCGCATCGCGCGGCGAGTCGAAGACGCGGTGGATCGCCATCGTCAACTCGACGACGCCCAGGTTCGGGCCGAGGTGTCCACCGGTCTTCGAGACCTCGGTGATCAGAAAGGCTCGGATCTCGTCGGCGAGCTGGGTGAGTTCGTCTCTCGAGAGTCGATCCAGGTCGCGCGGGGTGTTGATGTTCTCCAGCAACGACATGGAACCAGCGTACGCGAGTCGCCTGACCACTCTGAGAATCCCGATAAGAATTCGCGAAACGTCTCCGGGCGCATGCCGTAACGTCAGCACTGCCACCCGCTTCCGAAGGAGCCGAGCCTGTCCGACCCGTCGATCCGGCGACCCGACTCATCGATCGTCAGGGGGCAGGAGAGATGGGTGCTGCCGGCGCTGGCGGGCATCCTGATCGTCGCTTGCGCGCTGTACGCGTGGCGGCTGGGTGCCAGCGGGTTCTCGACCTACTACGCCAGTTCGGCCAAGAGCATGGCTGACAACTGGCGCGCCTTCGCCTTCGGCTCGCTCGACCCTGCGTCGACCTGGACGCTCGACAAGCTCTCCGGATTCCTCGTTCCGCAGGCGATTGCCGTGAGGCTGTTCGGATTTCACGCCTGGGCTCTCGATCTTCCCCAGGTGATCGAGGGACTGGTGACCATCGTGACGTCCTACGTGATCGGGGCTCGGTGGCGCGGGGCGCCGTTCGGGATCGGGGTCGCGGCGATCATGGCCACCACGCCGCTGCTCGCGGCCATGTTCGGGCATCCCACCGAGGATGCGATGCTCACCATGGCAATGGCCCTCGCCTTCGCCGCCTGGCAGCGCGCGATCCTGTCCGGGCACGTCGCGTGGATGCTTCTCGCCGCGTTCTGGGTAGCCGTCGGGTTCCAGGCGAAGATGCTGCAAGCCTGGCTGATCGTTCCGGCACTCCTGATCGGCTTCGTGGCCGGGTCCGGGGGCACACGGAGCGGCCGACTCGGCAAGGCCGTGCTCGCCGGGTTCGCGGCGGCGGTGCTCTCGCTTGCCTGGACGGGCGCCATCCAGTCCGTTCCCACCTCTGCGCGCCCGTACGTCGACGGGACGACGAACAACAACGCCTTCTCGATGGTCTTCGCCTACAACGGCACCGACCGCATCGTCCCGGGGCTGATCCCCGGCGGCGTACCCCAGCTCCCCAGCCATCTCGTGCCGGGTCGCGGCACGGCGACGGCCGCCACCGGCCACCTCCTGCTGAAGATGGTCGTGCCCGGATTCGCGACCCAGATCGGCTGGCTGTATCCCGCCGCCGCACTCGGCTGCGTTCTGCTGATCCTGATGGCTGCCGGTCGTCGCCGCGTCGGGACGCGCGGGCCCCCCGGCTCCGACGCGACCATTCTGACCCTGCTCCTGTGGCTCGGCGTCAGCGCGGGCGTGCTCTCCGTCGCCTTCGTGCCGCACGCGACGTACTTCGGAATCGTCGCCCTGCCCCTCGCGCTCCTCGCCGCTGTGGGCATCGCGGAATCCGTTGCTCGGTACCGGACACGCGCGCGCAGCTGGCTCCTGCCCGCCCTGGTCGCCGCTCAGGCCCTCTGGGCCGCATCGATCGCCATTCTGGGCTCCGCGAGCACCGCCTGGCTCTCGGCGCCGATCCTCGTGGCCGGCGTCGCCGGCGTTCTCAGCCTGATCGTGGCGGCACGCGGCGGCACGTCGGCGAGCCTCGGAGCTCGCAAACATGCCGCCGTGGCCCTAGCCGTGCTGGCGATCGTCCTGGCCCCGATGATCTGGTCATCGTTCGTGTTCGGACCGGGCGGGGCCGGCAGCGCCGGCGACGCGTACGCCGGACCCCGTGACGAGGCGACTCGTCGCCCCGCGGCCGCCTCGTCTTTCGCAGCGGCGGCCGACGCGGCGGCGGAGCGCCGACTGCTGGATTACGTCGCTGCACACGGAGCCGGATCCGTGCGGTTCGCCACCGACACGCTGGCGATCGCCGTCGCCGTGAACCTCGACACCGGCGAGGAGGTGATCCCCCTCGGCGGATTCTCGCGACAGGCCCCGTGGTTCACCCCGACAGCCCTCGCAACGGCCGTGGCGTCGGGAGAGATCCGATTCGTGCTGCTCTCGAGGCCCTCCGCAAGCGATCCACCCAATCCGGTTCTTGACGAGACCAGATCGTGGACCAGATCCCGCTGCGCTCCGGTGCTGCAGGGAAGCTTCCGCGCCCGCTCGCGCGACGTTCAGACGCTGTACGACTGTGCGGCGGCGACCGGGACGAAGCGTTAGACCGATCTGTGACCTAGACGAGGCTCCTCAGCACGTACTGCAGGATCCCGCCATTGCGGTAGTAGTCGGCCTCGCCCGGCGTGTCGATGCGCACGACCGCGTCGAACTCGATCGGCGTCTTTCCGCTCGTCGAATGCTCGCTCGGCGTCGCGGTGACGTGAACGGTCTTGGGGGTCGATCCGTCGTTGAGCGCCGTGATCCCTGAGATGCTCACCACCTCGGTGCCGTCGAGCCCCAGGTCGTCGGCCGTGTTGCCCGCCGGGAACTGCAGCGGGATCACGCCCATGCCGATCAGGTTCGACCGGTGGATGCGCTCGAAGCTCTCGGCGATGACCGCCTTGACGCCGAGCAGGTTGGTCCCCTTGGCGGCCCAGTCGCGGCTCGAGCCCGAGCCGTATTCCTTGCCCGCGAAGATCACCAGGGGCGTCCCCGCGGCCTGGTAGTTGACGCTCGCGTCGTAGATGAACGCCTGCGGGCCATCGGCCTGCGTGAAGTCGCGGGTGTAGCCGCCCTCGACGCCGTCCAGAAGCTGGTTGCGCAGGCGGATGTTCGCGAAGGTCCCCCGGATCATCACCTCGTGATTGCCGCGACGCGATCCGTAGGAGTTGAAGTCCTTGCGGTCGACACCGTGCTCCTGCAGATACTTGCCCGCGGGGCTGTCGGCCTTGATGCTGCCGGCCGGGCTGATGTGGTCGGTGGTGACCGAGTCGCCGAGCTTCGCGAGCACACGGGCTTCGGTGATGTCGACCACCGGGCTGGTCTCGAGGGTCATGCCGTCGAAGTACGGGGGCTTGCGCACGTAGGTCGAGTTCGCGTCCCACTCGAAGACCTCGCTGTCGGGAGTCGGCAGGTTGCGCCAGCGCTCGTCGCCGTCGAACACGGCGCCGTACTCCTTGGTGAACATGCCGGTGTTGATCGACTCGTCGATGGTCTGCTGCACCTCGGCCGCATCCGGCCAGATGTCTTTCAAGAACACGTCGTTGCCGTCGGTGTCCTGGCCGAGCGCATCCTTCTCGAAGTCGAAGTTCATCGATCCGGCCAGCGCATAGGCGATCACCAGCGGCGGGCTCGCCAGATAGTTCATCTTCACATCGGGGCTGATGCGCCCCTCGAAGTTGCGGTTGCCCGACAGCACCGCGGTCACCGCGAGGTCGTTGTCGTTGATCGCGGCCGAGACCTCGTCGATCAGCGGCCCGGTGTTGCCGATGCAGACCGTGCAGCCGTAGCCGACCGTGTAGAAGCCGAGTTTCTCGAGCTCGGCGGTCAGGCCGGACTTGTCGTAGTAGTCGGTGACCACCTTGGAACCCGGTGCCAGCGTGGTCTTCACCCATGGCTTCGAGGTCAGTCCCTTGCGGTTCGCGTTGCGCGCCAGGATGCCCGCCGCCATCATCACGCTCGGGTTCGAGGTGTTCGTGCAGGAGGTGATCGCCGCGACCGCGACGGCGCCGTGGTCGAGGGTGTACCCGGTGCCGTCGGCGAGCCGGATGTCGACCGGCTTCGACACGCTCTGCGGGGCCGCCGAGACGTGGTGGTGGTGGATCGCGTGCGCCGACTCCTCGTCCTGCGGCGTGAAGCCGATCGGGTCGGAGGCCGGGAAGCTGCCTTCGATGGCCATGTCGACGTCCGACAGGTCGGAGTCGGCGTAGTCGACCAGATCCTTCTCGAACTGCGACTTGGCCTCGGTCAGGATGACGCGGTCCTGCGGGCGCTTCGGCCCGGCGATCGAGGGGACGACCGTCGACAGGTCGAGCTCGAGGTACTCGCTGTAGGTCGGCTCCAGCGCGGGATCGTGCCAGAGCTTCTGCAGCTTCGAGTACGCCTCGACCAGCTCGATCTGCTTCTCGTCGCGTCCGGTCTGACGCAGGTAGTCGAGCGTCACCTGGTCGATCGGGAACATCGCGGCTGTGGAGCCGAACTCCGGGCTCATGTTGCCGATCGTGGCGCGGTTCGCCAGCGGGACCTCGGCGACCCCCGCTCCGTAGAACTCGACGAACTTGCCGACCACGCCGTGCTTGCGCAGCATCTGCGTGATGGTGAGCACGACATCCGTCGCCGTGACGCCGGTCGGAATGGCGCCGCTCAGCTTGAAGCCGACCACCTTGGGAATGAGCATCGAGACCGGCTGGCCGAGCATGGCCGCCTCGGCCTCGATGCCGCCGACGCCCCAGCCCAACACGCCGAGGCCGTTGACCATGGTGGTGTGCGAGTCGGTGCCGACCAGGGTGTCCGGGTAGGCGCGCAGCACTCCCCCGACCTCGCGGGTGAAGGTGACGCGCGCCAGGTACTCGATGTTCACCTGGTGCACGATGCCCGTTCCCGGAGGCACGACCTTGAAGTCGTCGAACGCGGTCTGGCCCCAGCGCAAGAACTGGTAGCGCTCGCCGTTGCGCTCGTACTCGATATCGACGTTGCGCTCGAGCGAGTTCTCGGTGCCGAAGAGATCGGCGATGACCGAGTGGTCGATGACCAGCTCGGCCGGGGCGAGCGGGTTGATCTTGTGGGCGTCGCCGCCGAGGGCGCCGACCGCCTCGCGCATGGTGGCGAGGTCGACGATGCAGGGGACGCCGGTGAAGTCCTGCATGATGACGCGGGCCGGCGTGAACTGGATCTCGGTGTCGGGATCGGCCGTCGGTTGCCACGACCCGAGCGCTTCGATCTGCGCCTGGGTGACGTTCGCGCCGTCTTCGGTGCGCAGCAGGTTCTCGAGCAGCACCTTGAGGCTGAACGGGAGCTTCTCATAGCCCGGAACCGTGTCGACACGGAAGATCTCGTAGTCCGTTCCGCCCACCGTCAGCGTGCTTCTCGCCCCGAAACTGTCAACAGCCGACATGGCGTCTCCCTTGCTCGTCTTCGACCATAGTACGTGTCGATTTATCTCGATATCAAGATACTTTACCCGCCAGGACGCGTGACACGCGGTGGCCAGACGTTATTGTTCTGCGGCGTCTTCGATGCGCTCGGGAGCGGTCCACGCGGTGCGCATCACCAGCCAGGTCAACCACAGGATCACGGCGTACAGCGGCACGCCGGTGATCAGCCTGGCGGCGGCCAGGGCCGAGGTGCTGCCTGCGAAGTAGAGCGGCAGCTCCACGCCCAACCGGATGACGGCGAGACCCACCCAGAACCAGGTGGCGATGAAGGCGACGCGAAGCTGGGCGCGATCCTTTCGCCACTCCGGGTCGCTGAGCAAGAGGGAGGCGACCACGCCGATCAGGGGCCTGCGGATCGCCAGAGTGACGAGCGTCACCAGCAGAATGCCGGCATTGATGAAGAAGCCGGGGATGAAGTTGGCCTCGGGCTTGCCCAGGAGCAACGCGATCGCCGCGGAGATGACGATGCCGACCAGACCGGCGAGCGACGTGGTCAGGGGCTGCGTGCGAGCGATCCGGATCACCACGAAGACGACCGCGATGACGACGGGCGCCGCCACCGACCACCACAGGTCGCGGGTGACCGTGTACGTGACCAGGAACAGCAGCCCGGGCAGGATCGACTCCACGATGCCGCGAACGCCGCCCATGGCGGTGAGCAGAGTGGCCGCCGACGGCGGCTGATCCGGCGCGACGCGGCCGAGGCCCGAACGGCGCATGGCCTGGGCCATCGCCTCGCGGAAGTCGGGCTGAGCTGCCGCGGCGTCTGGGGCGTCCGGGCTGTTCGGCGTCTCGGGCGGCTGGGCGGCCATCAGACGCTCTGCGGCGCGCCGCCGCCCATCGACGCGGGCACCTGCAGCGGGATCAGATCGCGCGGCGGCATCGGGGTGGTGCCCCGCACCACGACGATGCTGCGGAACAGCTCCTCGGTGCGGGCGGCCGCCTCCGGATCGACGAGCGCCTGGCCGCTGATCACGCCGCGCAGGAACCAGCGCGGCCCGTCGACGCCGATGAACCGAGCGATCCGGGTGCCCGCGGGCTCCGATCCGGTGGGCGCGGGGATCTCGGCGCGGATCTCCGGCCCGAACGGCCCGGTGACCGTGGTCGTCGTTCCGCCCTGGCGGGCGATCTGCTCGACGATCTGCCCGCGGATCTCGTGCCACAACCCGCTGTTGCGGGGCGCGGCGAACGGCTGCACCTGCAGGGTCGAACCCGCGTAGTCGAGGGCGACCGCGACGACGCGCTTGCTGCCCTCCTCCACCTCGAGGCGCAGGCCCAGTTCGGGGCGGGGCAGCACCTTCACGCCGCCGAGGTCGACATAGGGGCGCACGTGGTTGGCCTCTGCCTCGTCGAGCGGTCCGGTGATGTCGCGGTCGGCCGGCGCCGATTTCGGCTGCTCGGCCGGCGGTGCGGCATCGGCGGGAAAGTCGGTCACGCGGATCCTCCTGACTGAGGGGCGGGCGGCTCGGCGGCGAGCGGCTCGGGAGCCGCCGAGGAAGCAGCGCGGTATCCGGTGGACCCGAATCCCGCGGCGCCCCGCTCGGTTCCCGGCAGACGATCGACGGGGATGAAACGGGCCCGCGTCACGGGCAGCACGAGCAGTTGCGCGATCCGGTCGCCGGCTGCGATCGCATAGGGCTCGGCGGCATCCGTGTTCAACAGGATGACCTTGATCTCGCCGCGATAGCCCGCGTCGACCGTTCCGGGCGTGTTCACGACCGTGATGCCGTGATTGGCGGCGAGGCCGCTGCGCGGAACCACCAGCGCGACGTATCCGGCGGGGAGGGCGATCGACACGCCCGTGCCCACGGTTGCCCGTTGGCCGGGAGCCAGAGTGACGTCTTCCGTCGACACCAGATCGGCGCCCGCATCGCCCGGATGCGCATACGCCGGCGGCTCTGCGCCCTGCAGCAGCACCTCGACGGTCTCGGTCACCCCACGAGGCTAGCCCATGGTCGAATAGGGGTTATGTCGAACTCCAGCGGGCCGGACTCCGGCAGGACGGCGTATCGCGAGCGCCTGTGGCCGGCTCCGTGGGTGTTCATCGCGACGGCGCTGGTGATCCCGGCGAGCCTGCTGGTGTTCCTGCCGATCTCGATGACGGCCGGCGTCGTGTGCGCGGTCGTGCTCTACGGGGCCATCGTCGCCACGCTTCTCGCCACGACGCCCGCGATCGAGGTCGACGACGCCCTGTTCGCGGCGGGGCGCGCGCGCCTGCCGCGCAGCGCCATCGCGTCGGTGACCGCCTTCACCGGTGACGAGGCCACGGCCCAACGCGGCACGCGCCTGGATGCCCGCGCGTGGCTGCTGCTCCGCGGATGGATCCCGGACCTGGTCAAAGTGCACCTGGACGACCCGAGCGACCCGACGCCGTATTGGCTGGTGTCGACCCGGCATCCTGCCGAACTGGCCGCCGCCCTCAGCAGGTAGCGAAGATCAGGCTGCGCATTCCTGGCAGATCGGCCCGAGCTTGGTGTCGTGGTCGAACTGCGACTGGAGTTTCACGAGGAAGCAGTTGACGCAGGTGAACTCGTCGGCCTGCGGCGGGAGCACCACCACATCCAGGTCGAGATCGGACAGATCCTGACCGGCCAGCTCGAAGCCGGGGTTGTCAGCGTCATCCACATCGACGACTCCCGACATCTTGTCGGGAACACGCTCCTGAAGGGCCTGGATCGAGTCGGTGTCCTCGTCCGTCTTCCTCGGTGCGTCGTAGTCGGTTGCCATGCCCATCCATCTCGTGAAGTGCCGTGCCTGACTCAATCGGCGGCGACAGTCTGCATTATCGAACCTGGATAAGCAAACCGTTGAGCGCTACTCTTCGCCGCCATCTCATCAACTGACGGCGCGCCCGCGTTATTCCACGGATTTGACTCAGTGCCGTGACATCCTGTGCAGGAATCGTGACGGCTGGAGGTCGTTCAGCATGGAAGAGCTGAAGGTCATCGGAGTAGAAGACGGGGCACTCCTCGTCGCCTCCGACGAGGGGGCGCGCTTCCGCCTCGCCATCGATGAGGTGCTGCAGTCGCGATTGCGGCAGTCGTCGCCGATCCCGGGCGCCGAGCGCAAGCTGGCGCCCCGCGAGATCCAGGCCCACATCCGTTCCGGGATGTCGGCCGAGGACGTCGCCGCGGTCACCGGTGCGCCGCTCGATTACATTCAACGCTTCGAAGGCCCGGTGCTGGCCGAGCGGGAGTACGTCATCGAGTCGGCGCTGAACGTGGCAGTGCACACGGCGGTCGAGACCGATCCGTTCGCCGGAGGCTCGACGTTCGGCGCCGTGATCCGCAGCCGACTGGCCGATATGGGCGCGATCGGCGAGCGTTGGGCCAGCTGGAAAGAGCAGGGCGGCGGCTGGATCGTCAAGCTCACTTTCGTCTCGGAGCAGATCGAGCGAGACGCGCGCTGGTCGTTCGACCCCAAGAAGAACGCCCTCGCGCCGCTCAACGGCGAAGCGGTGTCGCTCTCGCAGCAGGGAGACCTTCCGGCCAGCCTGCTCCCCCGGCTGCGCGCCGTGCCGCTCGATGAGGTCGCCGATGGCGGTCGCTTCGACAGCGGTGCATTCCGGGCGACTCCCGGAGACAGTGGCGACACCGCGGTCATCGAGGCTGTCTCGATGGTGTCGATCGTCGAATTCGACGGCGGGCAGCACAGTCCAGCCCCCGCATCTGAGATGGATGCCGCTCCCGCCGGCCACCATCAGACCGCCGACCTTCTCGAGGCCCTGCGCCGTCGCCGCGGAGAGCGCGACCCCATGGACCTGGAGCAGGAGGAGTCGCTGGCCGCCCACCCGACAACGGGCACGGTTCGCCTGATCGATATTCCGCTCGACACCGCGACCGACGTTCCGGTGGTTTCGAAGGGCACGCCCTCCGCAGGCGCCACGCGCGAGACCGGTCCGCTCGGCAAGCGCAAGGGCCGCGCGGCCATGCCGAGCTGGGACGAGATCGTGTTCGGGGCGCGGCCGGACGACGACCTCTGATCGTTCTCATCGAGCGGCTCGGCCCGCCGCTGACCCGCTGAGTTCAGCGCGCGAAGGCTCCGAACCGCAGCAACGGGATGGTCAGCTCATCCGGTGAGAGCGAGCCGTGCTGGCCGATCATCCTGCGCCCGCGGTCGTCCGCGTCTGCGTAGTACGCAACGCGCTTGCGAGCGGCCACGAGCACGTCGCCGATCCGCGGGAGCACCTCCGGGGCGACCTCGCCGAACCAGCCGGCCTCGATCGCTTCGGTACGGGTCGCGATCCAGGCGCGCGATCCCTCGCTCGAGCGCCATCGTTCGGCGTGCTCGACCGCGGACTCCCCGGCCTCCAGGTGCAGCTGGAGGCAGCGCGGCTCCCCCGCGACGTGCCGCACACCCAGCAGGAGTTCGGGCGCGACGACGATCTGGGCATCATGCGGCACATCGATCACCCCGTGATCGGCAGTGACGAGCAGTCCGTGAGTCGGGCCGAGACCCGGTGCGAACCGGCCGACCGCCGCATCCAGCTCCTCGAGGGCGGCCAGCCAGTTGGGCGACTCGAGCCCGTGCGCATGCGACGCGCTGTCGAGTTCGGGCACGTAGACGTAGATCAGCGCGGACGGACCGCTCAGCGCGTCGTGCGCCCTGGCCAGGCGTTCGGCGATCGAGGCGCCCGCGCGGTACTCGGCCCCGCGCAGCACCGCGCGGGTGAATCCGGACTCTGCGTAGCGCGCGGGTCCGATGGCGATCGAGGCCAGGCCGGCAACATCCGCATCCTGGAACAGCGTCGGCATCCGCTGCCACTCGGAGGTCATAGCGCTGTCGTCCCACCCGGTCAGCTGGTTGACCACCCGGTCGTTCGCGGCGTCGAGCACGCTGTATCCGACCAGCCCGTGCCGGCCCGGCAGTTCGCCGGTCGTCAGCGTCGCGAGCGCGGCCGCCGTCGTCGTCGGGAAGACCGACGAGATCGGCGCGTCAGCCTCCAACCGCGACGTCAAGGTGCGCGCGTGACCGGCGCGCGCCTCCAGCGCCGTCATTCCCAACCCGTCGGCCAGAAGGACGACGGCGTGGCTCACCGGCGGGAGGCCGAGAGAGCCCCGGCGCCCGCCCAGCGCCGACAGGCAGTTCGGAAGCACGTCGGCGAGGCTGACGCGGCGCGCCCGTGCCGATGGCAATTGGACCGCCGGTAGCATGGGCCCGATCTTATGACTCCGCCCGACAACACCCCAGCCGATACCGCCCCGACGACCGGCGAACGCATCGAAGACATCGACGTGTCGACCGAGATGCAGGGCTCGTACCTCGAGTACGCGTACTCCGTCATCTATTCGCGCGCCCTTCCCGACGCGCGAGACGGGATGAAGCCGGTGCAGCGCCGCATCCTGTTCCAGATGAGCGAGATGGGCCTGCGCCCGGATCGCGGCCACATCAAGTCGGCGCGCGTGGTCGGCGACGTGATGGGCCGTCTGCATCCGCACGGTGACAGCGCGATCTACGACGCGCTGGTGCGCATGGCGCAGGACTTCACCATGCGCTTGCCGCTCGTCGACGGGCACGGCAACTTCGGCTCGCTGGATGACGGACCCGCCGCATCGCGCTACACCGAGGCCCGCATGCAGGCCGCAGCGGTCGCGATGACCGAAGACCTGGACGAGGACGTCGTCGACTTCGTTCCCAACTACGACAACCAGCTCACGCAGCCGGCCGTGCTGCCCGCCGCGTTCCCGAACCTGCTCGTCAACGGCTCGAGCGGTATCGCGGTCGGCATGGCCACGAACATGGCGCCGCACAACCTGATCGAGGTGGTCGGGGCCGCCCAGCACCTGCTCGAGAACCCGGATGCCACGCTCGATGACCTGATGGCCTACGTGCCGGGTCCCGATCTGCCGACGGGCGGCACCATCGTCGGACTCGAGGGGATCAAAGACGCCTACACGACCGGGCGCGGCAGCTTCAAGACGCGGGCCAAGGTGACCGTCGAACAGCTCTCGGCCCGCCGCACCGGCCTGGTCGTCACCGAACTGCCCTATCTCGTCGGCCCCGAGAAAGTCATCGAGAAGATCAAAGACGGCGTCAACGCCAAGAAGATCACGGGGATCGCGGATGTCACCGATCTCACCGATCGCAAGAACGGCCTGCGACTCGTCATCGGCATCAAGACCGGCTTCAGCCCGGAGGGCGTGCTCGAGCAGCTCTACCGCCTGACACCGCTCGAAGACGGCTTCTCGATCAACAACGTCGCGCTGGTGGACGGCGTCCCCCAGACGCTGGGACTGCGCGAGCTGCTGCGGGTCTACCTGGATCACCGCCTCTCGGTGGTGGGCCGCCGGTCCCGGTTCCGGCTGGCACGGCGGCAGGAGCGGTTGCACCTGGTCGACGGGCTGCTGATCGCGATCCTCGACATCGACGAGGTCATCCAGGTGGTGCGCACCAGCGACGACACCGCACAGGCCCGAGCGCGCCTGATCGAGGTCTTCGACCTGAGCGTGCTGCAGGCCGACTACATCCTCGAACTGCAGCTGCGCAGACTCACCCGGTTCAGCAGGATCGAGCTCGAGACCGAGCGCGACAAGCTGCGGGCCGAGATCGCCGAGCTCGAGGCCCTGCTGGCGTCACCGCAGGCGCTCCGCGCCCTGGTCGCCCAGGAGCTCGATGAAGTGGCCGAGAAGTTCGGCACGCCGCGTCGCACTCTGCTGACCGAGGCGCGCGCCAGTGCGGCGAGCACTGCTGCGCAACGGCGGGCTGCGGCATCCGGCGGTCCGGCACTCGAGATCGCCGATCTGCCGACCATCGTGGTGCTCTCGACCACCGGCAGAGCCGTGCGCGTCGATCTGCCCGAGGGCACAGAGCCGCCGCTCGCTGCGGCCCGGCGGAGCAAGCACGACGCCATCCTGTCGACCGTGGTCACCACGACGCGGGGCGAGCTCGGGGCGATCACCTCGCGCGGGCGCCTGGTGCGGTTCACCCCGGTCGATCTGCCTGCTGTGCCCGCCAACTCGGTGCAGCTCGCCGCCGGTGCGCGCATCTTCGACTATCTGGGACTCGTCGACAAGAAGGAACGGGTGGTCGGCCTGGTCTCGCTCGCCTCCGAGCTGCCGATCGCCCTCGGCACCGCCCAGGGAGTCGTCAAGCGCGTCACCCCCGGCGGGTACCCGAGCAGGCCCGACTTCGACGTCATCGCGCTCAAGGCAGGCGATGAGGTGGTCGGCGCGAGTCAGGGCGGGGATGACGAGGAGCTCGTCTTCGTCACCTCCGACGCCCAGCTGCTGCACTTCGGCGCCGCACAGGTGCGACCGCAGGGGGTGGCCGCGGGCGGGATGTCCGGCATCAAGCTCGGCCCGAGGGCCTCGGTCATCTTCTTCGGCGCGGTCGAGCCGGGCCGTGAGATCTCGGTCGTCACGATCTCGACCCCGGCCGACACGCTGCCCGGCTCGGACCCGGGCCGCGGCAAGGTCTCGACGCTCGGCGAGTTCCCCGGCAAGGGACGCGCGACCGGCGGGGTGCGGGCGCACTCCTTCCTCAAGGGCGAAGCCGCGCTGGCGCTCGCCTGGGTCGGGCCCGCTCCTGCCCTGGCGGTCGGCACCGACGGGTCGGCCAGACTGCTGCCCCATTCGGGCGCCAAGCGCGATGCATCGGGAACCCCGCTCGACGGCGTCGTCGGAAGCATCGGGCGCGGCCTGTGACACCTGTCCGCGGCTCGCGCTAGCGTCGAAGCATGGACCTCACAGCCCTCGAGAACGCCGCTCCCGGCACGGTTCTGCTCCCCTCCGACGAGGGCTTCGCCACAGCCCTGTCCCCCTATGCAGCCCCCGGCCCGGCCGCCATCGTGCGCGCCGCGACGGTGGCCGAGGTCGTCGCGGTCGTCCGCTACGCCGCAGCGGAGGGCCTGAAGGTCGCGGTTCGCAGCCGCGGGCACGCCGGGCCGGTCTTCTCCCCGGGGCCCGACCGCATCCTGCTCGATCTGCGCTCCCTGGACGCCATCACGGTGAATGACGGCATCGTCGAGGCCGGGCCGGGCGCCAGCTGGGGCGCGGTCGCCACCGAGGTGCAGAAGCACGGTCTCGCCATCACCTCCGGCGACACCGCGGATGTCGGCGTCGGGGGCCTCTCCCTCGGGGGCGGCATCGGCTGGCTGGTGCGTCGAGACGGGCTCGCGCTCGACAGCCTCGTCGGAGCCGATGTGGTGCTGGCCTCCGGTGAGTTCGTCACCGCCTCGGCCGATGAGAACCCTGAGCTGTTCTGGGCGCTGCGCGGCGGGGGTGGCAACTTCGGCGTGGTCACGGCTCTGCGGTTCCGGGCGCGCCCGCTCGGCGCGGTGCTCGAAGCCGAGCTGCACCTCGATCCGGCACAGCTCACGGCGACCCTCCGCACCCTGCGCGGGGTCATGGCCAGCGCACCCGACGAGCTCAATGTCACCTTCGGCGTGGTACCCAACGGTCCTCCCGGCCCGGGATTCGCGTTCGTGCACCACATCGTGGCGGTCTACGCGGGGGAAGACTCCGAGACATCCCGCGCCGCGATCACGCCCCTGCTCGATCTGCCCGGCGTCCTCGACTCCGCGGTCCGTCAGACCGACTACCGCGGTGTGCTGGCCGAGTTGCCCGGAGGCCCGGGGGCGCCCCTCCCCAACGTCGCGGTCCGCGACGCCATGTTCGTCAGCCTCGACGACGGCGCGATCGACGACGCGCTGAACGCGCGGGCTCAACTCGGCCCCTCGGTCTTCACGATCCGCTTCCTGGGCGGCGCCTTCGGGCGGGTCGGCCCTGACGACACGGCGTTCGCGCATCGTGCAGCGACCGCGATCGCCAACATCGTCGAGTTCCTCCTCCCGGGTGCACCGCAGAGCGCCTCACGGGTCGACGCGGCGTGGGCACCGCTCGCCGCGCGCTCGATCGGCTCCTACGGCAACTTCACCGAGATCACCGGACCTGCCTCTCTCGCCGCGATCTACCCGGCGCCGACGCTGGCGCGGCTGCGCGCGATCAAGAAGCAGTACGACCCCGAGAACAGGTTCGCCGACAATCACAACATCACCCCGGCCTGAGACGGCTCCGGCGGCCGGGCCGTGACCTCGGACCCGGTCAGATGTGCGGCACGAACTCGCTCCACGCGATCCGGCGCTCGGCGTGCGGGTCCTCCTCGACCCGATCTTCGGAGTCGATGATCAGCGTGGCGCGGTGCTCCTCGGTATACGGCGGCCAGCCGGCATCGACGGTGCCCTCGCGGGCGAAGCGGAGCCAGTTGGCCCGCATCCGACGGCCGGTGAGTTCGAAGTCGCGGTAGCCGCCGAGCGAGCCCATCACCCGCCCGAACGGGGTGCGAACGCGATCGAAGACGGCGAAGAGCTCGATGCCGTGAGTGGCGTCCAACCCCAGGATCTTGGCGAGACGCGGCGCGATGTCGAAACGGTAGAAATACACCGGCGCGTGTCGCGAATGACCCTCTGCGACCTCGATCGACGGATACCAGAAGGCGTAGTCACCTGCGAAGTCCTCCCGTCCGCGGCGCGAGGGCAGGTGCGGGTACTGCGCGGCGAGAGCTCGGGCCAAGGTGCGCCTCGTCTTCACCAGGATGCCCTGGATGCGGCGGGGCGTCGTCGCAAGAATGTCGAGCCGCCCGCGGAACAGCGAACCCTCGCGCTCGTTGGTTCCGATGATCAGGGGCACGGCGTGCGCCGTCCCCTCGGCAAACGCGACGATCGGGCGCTGGGGCAGGAAGTCTCCGTCGATCGTCGGGCACAAAGCGATCGTGCCCGGGACGCGATCCGGGGTCTCGCGCATGGTGCGACTGGTCGCGGCGACGAGCTGCGCCATGGATGCCTCGCGCAGCAGGGCCGCAGCCTCGGCATCGGTGGCCGGCACGTCCACCCCCGCCGTTTCGGCCAGGATCGCGACGAAGTCGGCACCCCATTGACGCGTCACATCGGCAATGTAGACGGCTTCGGCCGGCGAACTCTCGGCGATCGCCCGCGCGAACAAGCCACGCGCCGCCGGCACGCACATCAGCGTCGTGACCGCATTCCCTCCGGCCGACTCGCCGAACAGCGTGACGTTGTCGGGATCGCCGCCGAAGGCGCGGATGTTGTCACGCACCCATTCCAGTGCCGCGATCATGTCTCGCAGGCCGAGGTTGTTCTCGATCGGCTGGTCGGGCGTCGAATAGCGCGCGAAGTCGAGGAAGCCGAAGGCGCCGAGCCGGTAGTTGAGGTTGACGAAGACGACGCCGCCCTCGCGGACCAGTGCCTCGCCCTGCTGCGGCATGTCGCGCGATGATCCGACGGCGTAGGCGCCGCCGTGCACGAAGACCATCACCGGTCGCAGCCGGCGGCTCTCGAGACGCGGCGCGATCACGTTGAGGCTCAGGCAGTCCTCCGAACTGCTGCCCAGACTGCTCGGCGCCGGCGCCAGCGTGGCGCGATCCTGGGGCGCGATCGGACCGAAGCGGGCAGCGCTGCGGATGCCCTCCCACGGTTCGACCGGCTGCGGTGCGCGGAAGCGGTTCTCGCCCGCCGTCGAGGCGGCGTACGGAATGCCGCGCCACATCCGCAGTCCCCTGCGCAGCACACCCAGGATGCGTCCACCCGTCACGTCGACGGTGAGGGCGTCCTGTTCCATACGGAAAACCCTACGTCCGACGACTCGACGTTCGCTCAATGCGCGCTGAATGTGGTGGCCGCGACCTCACACGTCGACGCGGCTGAGGTCGAGGCCCTGTCCCGCGATGATGAAGTCCTTCCGCGGAGCGACGTCGTTGCCCATCAGCAGCTCGAAGATGGTGGCGGCCTGCTCCGCGTCGGCGATGCGCACGCGGCGCAGGGTGCGGTGCGCCCGGCTCATGGTGGTCTCGGCCAGCTGGTCGGCATCCATCTCGCCGAGTCCCTTGTAGCGCTGGATCGGGTCCTGGTAGCGCCTGCCGCTCTTCTTGAGCGAGGCGAGCACGCCGTTCAGCTCGGCTTCCGAGTAGGTGTACACGGTCTCGTTCGGCTTCGACCCGGGGTTGATGATCACCACCCGGTGCAGGGGCGGCACAGCGGAATAGACCCGCCCGTCGGCGATCATCTCGGGCATGTAGCGGAAGAACAGGGTGAGCAGCAGCGTGCGGATGTGGGCGCCGTCGACGTCGGCGTCGGCCATGATGATGACCTTGCCGTAGCGGGCCTGCTCCAGATCGAAGCTGCGGCCCGAGCCGGCGCCGATCACCTGGATGATGGATGCGCACTCGGCGTTGCTGAGCATGTCGCTCACCGAGGCCTTCTGCACGTTGAGGATCTTGCCGCGGATCGGCAGCAGCGCCTGATACTCGGAGTCGCGCCCGAGCTTCGCCGTGCCGAGCGCCGAATCGCCCTCGACGATGAACAGTTCGCTGTTCGAGACATCGGAGGTGCGGCAGTCGACCAGCTTCGCCGGCAGCGACGAGTTCTCGAGCGCGTTCTTGCGGCGCTGGGTCTCTTTGTGCGCGCGGGCCGAGATGCGGCTCTTCATCTCGGCGACGATCTTGTCGAGCACCAGCGCGGACTGCGCCTTGTCGTCGCGCTTGCTGCTGGTGAACCGCTCCGACATCCCGGCCGCCACGGCGTTGGCCACGATCGCGCGCACCGCCGGCGTGCCGAGCACCTCTTTGGTCTGGCCCTCGAACTGCGGCTCGGGCAGGCGAACGGTGAGCACGGCGGTCAAGCCGGCCAGGATGTCCTCTTTCTCGAGCTTGTCCGTGCCGACCTTGAGTCGGCGGGCGTTCTTCTCGACCTCGGACCGCAGGAACTTCATCAGGCCCTGCTCGAATCCGGCCTGGTGCGTGCCGCCCTTCGGGGTGGCGATGATGTTGACGTAGCTGCGGAACACCGTGTCGTAGCCGGTGCCCCAGCGCAGGGCGATGTCCACGCCGCACTCGCGGCTGAGCTCGGTCGCCACCATGTGCCCGTTCTCCTGCAGCACGGGCACGGTCTCGGTGTAGGCGCCGGCGCCCTGGATGCGCCAGGTGCTGGTCAGCGGAGCGTCGGGCGACAGGAAATCCACGAACTCGCTGATGCCTCCGGCGAAGCGGAAGGTCTCTCGGGTGGGTTCTGCGCCGCGGTTGTCGAGGATGTCGATGCCGAGACCGGGCACCAGGAACGCCGTCTGGCGGGCCCGGTCGACGAGCTCCTCGAGCTGGAAGCCGGCGCCTTTGGTGAAGATCTGCGGATCGGCCCAGTACCGGATGCGGGTGCCGGTCGCGCCCTTGGCCACTTTGCCGACCACGCGCAGCTCGCTGTTGGAGACGTAGGGCGTGAAGGGGGCATCCGGCGTCGGTTCGCCCGAGTCGGCGAAGACTCCCGGCTCGCCGCGGTGGAACGACATCGCCCAGGTCTTGCCGTCGCGGTCCACCTCGACGTCGAGCCGCTCGCTCAGCGCGTTGACCACCGAGGCGCCCACGCCGTGAAGGCCCCCCGATGCCGCATACGAGCCCGAACCGAACTTGCCGCCAGCGTGCAATTTGGTGAACACCACTTCGACGCCGCTCAGGCCGGTCTTCGGCTCGATGTCGACCGGGATCCCTCGAGCGGTGTCGCGCACCTCGACGCTGTTGTCAGGATGCAGCAGCACCTCGATGTCCGACCCGTGGCCGGCCAGCGCCTCGTCGACCGAGTTGTCGATGATCTCCCAGAGGCAGTGCATCAGCCCGCGCGAGTCGGTGGAGCCGATGTACATGCCCGGCCGCTTCCGCACCGCCTCGAGGCCCTCGAGCACACTGAGGTGACGGGCGTTGTAATCGGCGTTCGTCACGCCAATAAGACTATGGCGGTCGGCTGACCCGGTTCGGCGCGACACCCCACAGGGTTCGCCCGGTACGCGGTCAGCGAAATGCAACGTCAATGACACACGCCTGACGCGGGTCGGTGGTTGGATTGAGTCAACGGAATCGCGTTACGAGCCCGAGGGAGCACACCATGAACCAGATCACCGACACCATCGACCAACTCGAGCTCCCCGCCCTGACCGCCCTCGACCGCTGCGACAGCTGCGGAGCGCAGGCCTACGTGCGCGTGACCCTGGCCTCGGGTGACCTGCTGTTCTGCGCGCACCACGGCGCCAAGTTCAAAGAGAAGCTCGCGCCGACCGCCCTTGCCTGGCACGACGAGACCGACCGGCTGAACGAGTCGCCGCGCAACGCGGACTGACCGCCGCTTTCGTTCTTCACGAGTCGCCCCGAGCTTCGGTTCGGGGCGACTCGTGTGTTCGGCCGAGCTTTCCATGAGAGTTCCTGGGAATGACCGGAGGACGGAGGCCACTCCCACCTGGGCTTCCTACCGTGGAACGAGTGATCCAACTCGCCGAAAGATCTGACCGGGCAGAGGTCGCCGTACCTCGCCCGAACGCACCGCACACCCGGCTCACCTCCCTGGATGGGCTTCGCGGGGTGGCGGCTCTGGCGGTCGTGCTGCATCACCTGTATCTCGTTGCCACCCCGGTTCTCATCCAGCAAGGCGGATCCGGGCCGGGCAGCGCCGATTGGTGGCTGTCCGACACTCCCCTCAAGCTCGCCACGGCGGGCGCGGAGGCGGTGCTGGTCTTCTTCATCCTCAGCGGGCTCGTGGTCGCGCTGCCCGTCATCCGGCAGAAGGACTTCGTCTGGAGCGCGTTTCTCGGTGGTCGGCTGATCCGGCTGTACCTGCCGGTCTGGGCATCCCTCGCCCTCGGCACGGTTCTGCTCTTCGTCGTCCCCCGTGACCGGGCGGTGGCCACCCCCGGCTCGTGGCTCGCGACCGCGAATGCGACGTCGACGACGGTCGACTCTCTTCTGCATCAGAGCGCGCTGACCCAGGGGTCGTACGACGTCAATAACGTGCTCTGGTCGCTTCGGTGGGAGCTGGCCTTCTCGGTGCTCCTGCCGGTCTTCGTCGCCGTCGCGATGCTGGTGCGCCGCCGATGGTGGGCGGCGGCCATCGTCGCCGTCGCCCTGAGCGCGGTGGGGGCTCAGACCAACACGGCCGCGCTGCAGTACCTGCCGGTCTTCTTCCTCGGCACTCTGCTCGCCGTGCAGCTCGACGTGATGCGGGAGTGGATGCGCCGACGGATGCTGCGCCCTCGCGCCCGACTCTGGTCGGCGGGTCTGGTTATTGGATCGCTTCTCGTTCTGATCGCCGGGTGGCTCGTCCGGACGGTTGCTCCCGCAGGCACACTGGCCAACGACCTGACGACCGACGCCGAAGCGATCGGCGCGGTCGGATTGGTGATCGCCGCGGTCGGAGCGCCTTTTCTGCGACGCGGCTTGGAGTCCCGAGGGTGCCAGTGGCTGGGGCGCATCTCGTTCAGCCTCTATTTGGTGCACGTTCCGATCATCGCCACGGTGGGCTTCCTGCTCGGAGACCGGATGTGGTGGCTCGTCGCGGCGATCGGCATCCCGCTCGCGCTCGCGGGAGCCTGGGGTTTTCACGCCGTTGTCGAGGCCCCTTCGCACCGCCTAGCCCAATGGGTCACCCGTCGGATCGCCGCTCGGGCGACTGTGCGGCGGCCGGCGGTCGTGCGGGCACCCCGGCCGGCAGCCGAGGGATAGCACCACGAGGGCTCAGCGGACGGCGCGACATCGCGGCGCGAAGCTTCCGCCGCTCACCACCCGTGGGCGGTGGCCCGCTCAACCGCGACGATCGCCACGATCGCCACGACGCGAAATCCAGAGTCGGAGTCGACCGACCATGACCACCATCAGACCGATTTCAGGCGACCGGAGGAGCGCGAGCCCTCCGAGGTAGCACCCGAGCGCGACAAGCGCGACGACGCCCCCGCCGACGGCTCCCTCGATTCGGCCGCTCATCGTCCAGCCCTCGACGCCGCCCAGCAACACGAAGGCGCCGATCCCGCCGGCCAGCCCGACCACGGACGCCAGGGCGAACCGACCGAGCGCGCGCCATGTCGCGGACAGGCTGAGGTCGGGAAGGTGCCGACGCAGCAGACGGCGCGCGAAGGGCAGCTGCGCACAGGTTGCGATGGACTGGCTGAGGGCCACGAGTAGCGCGAGCTGCGCCACGGCGACATAGCCGAGCGAGGCCGCCACGAACGACAGCGCAGCGCCGGCAGCCACAACGATCGCCTGGACCACCGCGAAGTAGAAGGGCCTGCGCGTGTCATTGAAGGAGAAGAACGCGCGCCGGAGGATCACCAGAACTCCGGATGGCACCAGCCCCACGAGGAAGGCGCAGAGCACCAGGGCGAGCGTCAGGGCACCCACGCGGTCCGCCGTGAAGACACGTGCGAGGGGAGCGGACGCCGCGGCGATCGCCGCCGTGAAACCGAATGCGAACACAGCCACAACGCGGATCGACTCCCGGACGTTGTCGCCGACCAGGTCGAGTCGCTGCTCGGCGGCGAGTTCCGCCAACCTCGTGTAGTACGCGGTGCTGACGGAGAGTGTGACGATCGAATGGGGCAGCATGAACACGAGCCAGGCGTAGATGAGCACGGTATATCCGGCAGCACCGGATGCGGCCGACAGCACGATCGACTGCACCAGCCCGGCCAGCTGGCTCGCCACCACCGTGAGCAATGTCCACAGAGCGAGCCGGCTCAGCTGCCGCAGACCCATCCCACGCCACCTGAAGTCGGGCCGGAGCCTGATGCGGGTGCGTCGCCAGAAGAATGCGAGCAACCCGGCCTGGATGACGATGCCCAGCGTCGCCGTCCCGCCGAGTATGGCCACCATCGTCGGGTTCCAGGCGGCGACCTGGGTCGTCGGGCCGCCGTAGATGACGAGGAGGAGCGCGAATCCGATGATCGACACGATGTTGTTCGCGGTCGGCACCCAGCTGTACGGCCCGAAAACGCGCCGAGCGTTGAGCACCTCACCGATCAGGGCGTAGAGCCCATAAAAAAGAAGCTGCGGCAGGCACCAATAGGCGAAAGACAGGGCAAGGGCCTGCTGCTGTGCCGTGTAGAGCGGCGCATACAGCGCGATGAGCAGGGGGGCGGCAAGGATCGCGAGGACCGTGAAGGTGACGAGGACGACCGCGCCGAGCGTCAGCAGCTTCGAGATGAAGCGGTCGCCGCCATCGGAATGCGCCGAGGAGCGCACGATCTGCGGCACGACGATGCCGGTGATGACCCCCGCGGCGATGATCTCGTAAATGGATGTCGGCAGCATGTTCGCCGTCGTGAACGCGTCGGCGGCTCGGCTGCCGTACGACCCGATGACGCTCACGAGCATGATCGAGCGCAGCACACCGGTGGCTCGCGAGGCGATCGTCCCGGCGCCGATCAGCGCACTCGCTGCCGCGTGTCCGCTCACCTCGGGCCGCCATCCATGATCGGCACCGCCGGCTAGAACTCGCCGATCACGGCGCGGTAGCGCGGCAGAAGACCGCGGTACTCCCCCACGCCGTCCGGTTTCGCCTGGAAGACGCCCGTGTTGTAGTTGCCCTCGATGAGTACCGGGCCGTCCGGACGGATCGCCACATCCCACCCGACGTACGGGATCTCAAGCACCACGCGCGCGGCCTTCGCGACGAGTGCGACCGCCTCGCGGAACAGCGGCACCTCGAACCCGAGGATCGGGACACCGCTGCGGGGGTGCACCGAATAGCTGTGGCCGGCGCCGTCGAAGGCGGCGCTGAGCGTGCGTCCCGAGTCATCCACCATCGTGTACATCCCGCCGTCGCTGAAGTTGTCGATCGCGCCGCCATTACCGATCTTGAGGGCCGAGGCGAGCAGCTCCACCCTGTCATCCTTCCGGAACGTGATGAGGCGCAGGGTGTTGACGCTGCTCGGGTTGAGGCGAGCCAACTCAGGGTGCTGCGTGAGACATTCCTCGAGGAGGAACTGCCGTGCTTCGAGCGCCCGCGAGACGAAGGCATGGAGATCGCCGATCGTCGACGCGTCGACCTTCTCGACGCCGTGGCCGCCGAGTTCGTCGACCGGCTTGAGGATCACGGTCGGGTGCCGCTCCATGAACGCCGAAACGGCAGCAGCATCCGATTGGCGCAGGTCGATCCACTCGCGCCCGAGGTAGTCGGCGAACAGCCGGTTGAATTCGATCTTGTCGGCGAACAGGTGCCGGTGAGAGGGGGCGTCGTACCGCGCGGCGATGTGGTCCGACTTGGGATGGGTCATCAGCGTTGCGCGTTCACGTCGCGACAGTTCGTAGACATCCCAGTCCTGGTAGTCCTGGAAGGCCACCTCGTACCGGACGCTGCACCACAGGATGTCGACGAAGACGCGGACCGCCGGCCAGTGCGCCGTCGGGGCGATGGCGGTTGCCAGCGACCAGATCCGCTTTCCCTCAATCGACCGAGCGCGGCGCAGAAGATACGCCAGTCGACGACGCATCAATTCGCGGGCCGGTCGACCGGTCGGACGATACCCAGCGGTGTCGACTGATCGTCCTGCCCCAGTGGGTTGTCGCGCAGGATCCGCGCGAGCTGCCGCTCCTCGGGGCGGCTCAAGGTCGAGCCGAGAACGTTGCCGCCGAGGTCGTTGATGTCGACGATCGCCACGTGCACGTCGTCGCCGAGCAACGAGCGCAACGCCGCGGCGACTCGCCTCGGCTGAGACGGCCCGAGCACCACCGCCCGGTTGTACGGCGGAATGGTGTTGGGGGTGGGTCCGTCGATGGCGCGAGCCTTGTTGCCCGCGATGCGATAGAAGTCACCGCGTCGCCCGACGAGCTTCGTGACGGCGGCGACAGCAGCCGCGAACAGGATGCGTGGAGTGCCGCATTCGCGGAGCGCCATCTCCATGGTCTGGGGTATTCCGAGACCGATACCGTGCGACGTCTTCGTGACGTAGCGGCTGAGGAATGTCGCCAGGGCGCGCGGCGTGATGTCGTCGACCGGGAACGAGCGCCCTTGGGTGATCGCGACGATCTTCTCGGTGATGAACAGCGTGTCGCCCGACTTCACGGACTCACGCGCGTACCGCTGGATGAAGTCGTCGAGGTGATCGGACGGCATCACCACGTGGGTGCGGATGGGAATCCGCTGGAACGACCGCCCGTCGACCTCGATCGTCAGCGACTTGCCCTCGTTGGGGATCATTCGAGATAGTCGCGCAGCGACTGCGAGCGGGACGGGTGGCGCAGCTTGGCCATCGTCTTCGACTCGATCTGGCGGATGCGCTCGCGGGTCACCCCGAAGGTGTCGCCGATCTGGTCGAGGGTCTTCGGCATGCCGTCACCCAGGCCGAAGCGCATCCGGATCACGCCGGCCTCGCGCTCGCTCAACGAGTCGAGCAGGCTCTCGAGTTGCTTCTGCAGCATCGTGAAGCCCACGGCATCGGCCGGGACGACCGCCTCGGTGTCTTCGATCAGGTCGCCGAACTCGCTGTCGCCGTCTTCGCCGAGCGGCGTGTGCAGCGAGATCGGCTCGCGGCCGTACTTCTGCACCTCGATGACCTTCTCGGGCGTCATGTCGAGTTCGCGCGAGAGCTCTTCGGGCGTGGGCTCGCGGCCCAGGTCCTGCAGCATCTGGCGCTGCACGCGGGCGAGCTTGTTGATGACCTCGACCATGTGCACCGGGATGCGGATGGTGCGCGCCTGGTCGGCCATCGCGCGCGTGATCGCCTGACGGATCCACCAGGTGGCATAGGTCGAGAATTTGAAGCCCTTGGTGTAGTCGAACTTCTCGACTGCGCGGATCAGGCCCAGGTTGCCCTCCTGGATCAGGTCCAGGAACTGCATGCCGCGGCCGGTGTAGCGCTTGGCGAGACTGACCACGAGGCGCAGGTTCGCACCCAGCAGGTGGCTCTTGGCGCGCTGACCGTCGCGCGCGACCCAGCTGAGCTCGCGGCCGAGCTGCGAACGCTTCTCGGCGTCGGTCATCTGCGACAGCTTCTCTTCGGCGAACAGGCCCGCCTCGATGCGCATGGCGAGCTCGACCTCTTCGGCCGCGTTCAGAAGCGCGACCTTGCCGATCTGCTTCAGGTAGTCCTTGACCGGATCGGCGGTGGCGCCGGTGATGGCGGCCGAGTAGACCGGGACCTCGTCTTCGTCGTCGGTCATCGACAGGCGCAGCGCGCCCGTGGGGAGCGGCTCGTCGGTGCCGGTCGAGGTGGTCTCGTCGTCATCGTCGTCGGCGTCATCGACCGCCTCTGCGTCGACAGGGGCGTCTTTCTCCGCATCGGCATCGGCCTCGTCGACAACGACCACTTCGACATCGACCTCGTCGTCATCGTCGACAACCACCACGTCGACGTCGTCGAGCTCTTCGATGTCGTCGTCCAGCTCGTCGTCGCCGACGCCCTTTGCGGCCTTCGTCGCCGACTTCGCCGTCGCCGACTTCGCGGCCGGGGCTTTCGCGGCCGGGGCTTTCGCGGCGGCGGTCTTGGCGGCGGGAGCCTTGACAGCAGGGGTCGTCTTCGCGGCAGGAGCCTTCACAGCAGGAGCCTTCGCCGCGGAGTTCTTCGCAGGTGCGGTCTTGGCCGCGGGTGCCTTCACCGCGGGAGCGCTCTTGGTCGCGGTCGCGGTCTTCGCGGCCGCCGCCTTCGGCGCCGGCTGGTCGTCCTTGACCTGCTCGGCTGCCTTCGTGGTTCGGGTGGCCATTCTGACCCCTTCCTCTCGGTCGTACGCCTTTTGGGCAGTACTAAGACCCATGTCAAGTCCCTGCCGATTCCACGATGACCGTGAAAACGAATCCGGGGACAAAACCGGGTCCTGAGTATCGATTATCGCACACCTTTGACGAGCCGACTTCCGTGCTCAGGTCTGCGCGCCGGTGCTCCCCACAACAGGTCCGCCGGACGGACCGTCCGGGGGTGTGCTCGACCGCGTCCGTCTGGATCCGAAGAACCGCGATCTGAAGAGTGCAACCCACAAGGGGGCGATCTCTATTCCCCGCTCCTCGAACATCCGGCGGCGCGTGCGGCGTCGCGCGTGCAGCAATCCGACCACTCCGGCCCCCACGATGACGAAGGGAACGAGGAACGCGATGCGGAACGAGTCGAACGAATACAGATCCGAGACCGCCCCGCCCGCGACGCGCGCCGCGTCGATCACGTCGAGGGCGACGCCGATCAGCAGCATGCTAAGGAACCCCCCGAGGAACCCGCCCACGTTCACGATCCCGGATGCCGACCCCAGCGCGTGGCTGGGGTTGAAGGTGCGCGCCAGATCGAATCCGACCAGCGAGCCCGGGCCGCCCGTGCCGATCGCGATGAACAGCGCGGCGACCAGACCGACCGGCGGAACGCCGGGCCATGCCAGCGCAGCCGCGAACAAGGTGAAGATCACGGCGACCAAGGTGAGCACGACATTGCTGCGACGGAGCGGGAATCGCGCGACGAGGATGCCCACCACCGGCCCGGCCAGCACGCTGCCGAGCACCAGCAGCGAGAAGATCGTCGCCGCCGTCGGGACGTCGTAGCCCAGGCCTGCCGTGAGAAAGGGATATCCCCACATGATCGACATCAGAGTCGGCACCGTGCCCCCGACCAGGTGGGCCCAGAAACCGAGCTGCGTTCCGGGACGGCGGATGCTGGCACCGAGCTGATGCAGCGCGCTCGAGGTCGGAACCGGGCTGGTCGCCGGTGGCGGCTCACCGCGCCGGACCAGCGCAAGGGCGGTCGATGCTGCGACGCATGACGCTCCGCTCGCGATCAGCAGCCCCGGCTGCCAGCCCAGGGAGTGCAGCAGCAGGGCGAACGGAACCGCCGACACGATCTGCCCGAACTGGCCGATGATCCCCACCCACTGACTGAGCTGCGGAAGCACCCGGCCCCCGAACCAGTTGGGCAGCATGCGGATCACCGAGACGAAGGTCGCGGCATCCCCCATCCCCACCAGCACCCGCGCGAAGATCACGAAACCGATCGACGGCGAGACGGCCAGCACGGTCTGTCCGGCAGCCATCAGGAGCGCGCCCGTGACGATCAAGGTGCGCGAGCCGATGCGGTCGACCAGGATGCCGACCGGAATCTGCAGCGCCGCATAGACGACGATCTGCACGACCGCGACGGTCGACACCGTCGCCGCATTCACGTGAAAGCGCTCGGTGGCGTCGACGGTCAGAACACCGAACGAGGTGCGCTGGGTGACCCCGATCAGGTACGCGAACACCGCTCCGCCGAAGACGACCCACGATCGCGCGGAGTTCACCCTCTCAGGCTAGATCGGTCGCGCCGGTTCCGGTGACGTTCTGGTCAGTCCTCGTCGCGCCGGTTCGCCAGGAACTTCTCCAGCTCGGCCGCGATCGTGTCGCCGCCGGGCAGCTCACCGCTCTCGTCCATCAGAGGGGACGGCAGCGGATTGTCTTCCATGTAGCTGTCATGACGCGCCTCGAGCGTGCCCACCAGCCGCTGCAGCTCCTGGTTGCCCTCGACCTGGTCGTCGACCTTGGCCAGGAAGGCTCGGTTCTCTTCGCGCAGCTGCTCGGTCGGGAAGATGAGTCCGGTTGCCGCGCTGATGCTCTCCAGCGCGGCGACGGCAGCCAGCGGATATTCGGTGTCGGCCAGGTAGTGCGGAACCAGCAGGACGAAGCCCGCGGTCGGATGCCCCAGCTCTGACAGCCGGAACTCGAGCAGGTGCAGGGCATTGCCGGGCGCCTGGGTGCGCGGCCTCCACACCGAGAGCGAGTCGATCAGGTCGAGGCGGTTGCCGCTGACGGTCACGCCGACCGGCCGCGTGTGCGGAACCGGCATCGGGATGGCGTGCACCCAGGTCGTGTCTTTCACCTGGTACGTGTCGACGAGTTGCAGCACCGCCTCGGTGAACCGCTCCCACTGGAAGTCGGGCTCGAATCCGGTCAGCAGCAGGAACGGCTGGCCGAGCTCGTCTTTCACCAGGTAGAGCGACAGTTTGAGCGGGGTGTACTCGGTCAGGTGATCCTGATCGAAGAAGATCGTCGGGCGGCGCGCGCGGTAGTCGAGCAGCGCATCCGCGTCGAAGGTCGCGATCTCGCGTACCTCGAGCGTGTCGAGCAGGTACTGGCTGAACTGCGAGACCGCCGACCCGGCGTCGGCGAATCCGGTCAGGCCGGCCACCAGATGCAGGCCGCGCGGAACCTGGGCGACCTCGAGAGAGAGATCGTAGAGTTCACCCGGATCGCGCATGGTCCGATTGTAAATCGCGGGCCCCGGCCATCGCCGGAACGCGCTGGGTCGCCGTCAAGCTGACAGCGAACAGAGAAGTACCGTTGACGGATGGTCGCACCCACGCTCTCGCTCACCTCCCTCGCACCACTCGCCGGCGATGCCGAGGGCCATCCCGCCGATGTGCTGGTGCTCGGCGTCCAGAAGACGGACGCCGGCCCGCGCCTGCTCACCGACGACCCGGGATTCGCGGGCGTCGCGGCCGCACTCCGCCAGCTCGGAGCAACCGGTGCCGCGGACGAGCTGCGCCGCCTGCCCGCGGTGGAGGGATCCCGCACACCGATCGCGCTCATCGGGGTGGGCAAAGAGGTCACCGCCGACGCTCTGCGGTCCGCCGCCGGCGCGGCGGCCCGCCAGCTGCTCGGCGTCGAACGACTCGCCCTCGCACTTCCGGCCTCATCGCCCGCCGAGGCCCAGGCCGTGCTCGAGGGCGCGGGCATCGGCGCGTACGCCTACACCTCGTACCGGGTGGCGACGCTCGATTCCACCAAGACGCCCGCGTCGATCATCGTCGCGCACGTCGGCGACGGTCTCGCCGACGAGGCGACGGCCGCACGGGCGAGCGCGATCGTCACGGCGATCCACCAGGTGCGCGATCTGGTCAACATGCCGCCGTCCGACCTCTACCCCGAGACCCTGGCCGACGCCGCGGTCGCGCTGGCCGAGGGGCTGCCGGTTCAGGTCGAGGTGCTCGATGTCGCGGCGCTGCAGGCGGGCGGTTTCGGCGGAATCCTCGGTGTGGGGCTCGGCTCCAGTCGCGGGCCGCGCTTGGCCGTGGTCCGTTATGCGCCCGAGGGCGCCGGGCAGCACCTCGCCCTCGTGGGCAAGGGGATCACGTTCGACTCGGGCGGGCTCTCGCTCAAGCCCGCGGCATCCATGGTCGGGATGAAGTACGACATGACCGGCGCCGCGACGGTGCTGGCCGTGACCCTGGCTGCGGCGCGCATGAAGCTCCCGGTGCGGATCACCGCGTGGATGTGCATCGCCGAGAACCTGCCGTCGGGAACGGCGGCCCGACCCAACGACGTGCTGCGCATCCGCGGCGGCAAGACGGTCGAGGTGCTCAACACCGACGCGGAGGGCAGGCTCGTGATGGCCGACGGGCTCGTGGCCGCGAGCGAGGAGCATCCCGACGCCATCGTGGATGTCGCGACCCTCACCGGCGGCGCGCGGGTCTCGATGGGCGAGCGCTACGTGCCTGTGATGGGCGACGACGCCCTGGTCGCCCGTGTCATCGCGGCGGGCACGGCCGTCGGAGAACCGATCTGGCACATGCCGCTGCCGCCCGAACTGCGCAGCGTGCTCGACAGCGACGTGGCCGACATCGCCAACGCGCGGATCGGTAATCCCAACGGAGGCATGCTGATCGCTGCGCACTTCCTCAAGTACTTCGTCGGCACGATCAGTGACGAGAAGGGTGCGGCGCAGATCCCCTGGGCGCATCTGGACATCGCCGGCGCGGCCAACAACGCGGCCAGCCCGCACGGCGAGGTCGCGAAAGGTCCGACCGGAGCCACGGTCCGCACGCTGATCGCCTTGGCAGAAGATTTTTCGCGGCCATAGTAGGGTCTTGGTGGCAAGGAATTCCTTGCCTTTGCATGTACCGCGCGCCACCCCCTGAGCGGTACTGATCGAGTGCTATCGCACAAGGGAGTTGCCGGGTGTCCGAGCAGAATTTTGACCTTGTCGTGCTGGGCGCCGGGAGTGGCGGTTACGCCGCTGCGCTGCGTGCAGCCGAGCTGGGAATGTCCGTCGGTCTCATCGAGAAGGACAAGGTCGGCGGCACCTGCCTGCACATCGGCTGCATCCCGACCAAGACCCTGCTGCACTCCGCCGAGGTCGCCGACTTCGCCCGCGAGTCTGCCAAGTTCGGAGTCACCGCCGAGTTCCAGGGCATCGACATCGCCGGAGTCACCAAGTACCGCGAGGGAATCGTCGCCAGCAAGTACAAGGGCCTGCAGGGGCTGCTCAAGGCCCGCGGGATCACGACGATCGAGGGCGCGGGTCGCCTGACCTCCCCCACCACCGTGCAGGTCGGCGACGACACGATCACCGGCAAGAACGTCGTTCTCGCCACCGGGTCGTACTCGCGCACCCTCCCGGGCCTCGAGATCGGCGGGCGGGTCATCACCTCCGAGCAGGCTCTGCAACTCGACTTCGTGCCGAAGAAGGTCATCGTGCTCGGCGGCGGGGTCATCGGCGTCGAGTTCTCGAGCGTCTGGAAGAGCTGGGGCGCCGACGTTCAGATCGTCGAGGCACTGCCGCACCTGGTGCCCAACGAGGACGAGTCGGTCAGCAAGCAATTCGAGCGCGCGTTCCGCAAGCGCGGCATCAACTTCAGCGTCGGCGTCCGCTTCCAGAGCGTCACGCAGGACGAGAACGGCGTCGTCGTGACGCTCGAAGACGGCCAGACCTTCGACGGCGAGCTGCTGCTCGTCGCCGTCGGACGCGGCCCGTCCACCGCGAACGTGGGCTTCGAAGAGGTCGGCGTCACGATGGATCGCGGCTTCGTCATCACCGACGAGCGCCTGCAGACCAGCATCCCGGGCCTCTACGCCGTCGGCGACATCGTCCCCGGACTCCAGCTCGCCCACCGCGGCTTCATGCAGGGCATCTTCGTCGCCGAAGAGATCGCGGGGCTCAACCCCGTGGTCGTCGAGGACGTGAACATCCCCAAGGTGACGTACTCCGATCCCGAGGTCGCCTCGGTCGGGCTCAGTGAGGCCAAGGCCGTCGAGAAGTACGGCACCGACAAGATCACCACCTATGACTACAACCTGGCGGGCAACGGCAAGAGCCACATTCTCGAGACCTCGGGATCGATCAAGGTTGTCCGTCTGAACGACGGACCGGTGCTCGGCGTCCACATGATCGGCGCGCGAGTGGGAGAGCTGATCGGCGAGGCGCAACTGGCGGTCAACTGGGAGGCATATCCCGAAGACATCGCCCCGTTCCTCCACGCACATCCGACGCAGAACGAAGCCCTCGGCGAGGCGTTCCTCGCCCTCGCGGGCAAGCCGCTGCACGCTGTCTGAGCGCGCCCCGATCCTTCGGCAACGGCCGGACCTAAACTAGAACCACCGCTTTGCACTAAGGAGCATCACTGATGAGCGAATCCGTCAGCCTTCCCGCACTCGGAGAGAGTGTGACCGAGGGCACGGTGACCCGCTGGCTCAAGAAGGTCGGCGACCGCGTGGAGGTCGACGAGCCGCTGCTCGAGGTCTCGACCGACAAGGTGGACACCGAGATCCCCTCGCCGGTTGCGGGCGTGATCGAAGCCATCCTGGTGCAGGAGGACGAGACCGTCGAGGTCGGGACCGCGCTCGTCACGATCGGCGACGGATCCGGCTCTGAGGCACCCGCCGCCGCGGAAGCACCTGCGGCTGCTGCGGCACCCGAGCCGGTCGCAGCAGCGGAGCCCGTCGCAGCGCCCGAACCCGTCGTCGCGCCCGAGCCCGTCGCAGCGCCCGAGCCCGTCGCGGCACCAGCGCCCGTCGTCGCGGCTCCGGCTGCTCCCGTCACGGCTCCCGTCGCGCCGGCTTCATCCGGTGCCCATGCCGGGTACGTCACTCCGATTGTCCGCAAGCTCGCACATGAGCAGGGCGTCGACTTGGCCGCCCTTCCCGGAACCGGAGTCGGCGGTCGCATTCGCAAGCAGGACGTGCTCGACGCCGTCGCCGCTCCGGCGGCTCCCGCGTCGTCGGCGGCGGTTCCCGCTGCGGCTGCTGCCCCGGTGCTCGAGACCTCGGCGCTGCGCGGCACGACCGTGCCGATGTCGCGGCTGCGCAAGGTCGTGGCAGAACGGGCCGTGGTGTCCATGCAGACCATGGCGCAGCTCACGACGGTGGTCGAGATCGACGTTACCAAGGTCGCGGCATACCGCGATCAGGTCAAGGGCGCCTTCCTCGCCAAGGCCGGCGTCAAGCTGAACTTTCTGCCGTTCTTCACGCTCGCTGCCGCTGAGGCCCTGCGCGCGTACCCGATCATCAACGCGACGGTCGACGGCGACACCATCGTCTACCCGGACCACGAGAACATCAGCATCGCGGTCGACACCGAACGAGGCCTGCTCACCCCGGTGATCCGCAACGCCGGCGACTTGAACCTGGCCCAGATCGCCCAGCAGATCGCGGATCTGGCCGAGCGCACCCGCGACAACAAGCTCAAGCCCGACGAGCTGGCCGGCGGGACGTTCACCGTGACCAACACCGGGTCGCGCGGCGCCCTCTTCGACACGCCGGTCGTCTTCCTTCCCCAGGTCGCCATCCTCGGCACCGGGATCGTCTCCAAGAAAGCGGTCGTGGTGAGCGACGCAGGCACCGACGCCATCGCGATCCGCTCGACCGTGTACTTCGCGCTGTCGTACGACCACCGCATCGTCGATGGAGCGGACGCTGCACGATTCCTCACCGCGATCAAGGACCGGCTCGAGGGCGGAGACTTCGCCGACCACCTCGGCATCTAGCCACCGGTCGCGCTCGGGGACGGCGATGAGCCGCTCGGTGCTCCCGCACTGACCACGTCACGGATGCGCCACCCGGCGTCACCCTTGACCAGGAGGAGCGAGGGGGCGGATGGCGCGGCCGCGAGCCGCACCAGGGCCGAGTCGCCCAGGCGCTGGACGAGGGCGATGGAGCGCGCGCTGGTCCCTCCCGGCAGCGGATCGGGCAGTTCGCCGCCCCGCAGGGCCGTGCGGATCGCCGCCTGATCGCCGTCCAGCGCGCTGGAGCCGGGCTCGTCGACCCCGTCGAGACACCGCGCGGATAACGCGCTCAGGCAGCGGTCGCGCGCCGTGACAAGCGCTCCTGCCGCCGCGACGGGGTCATCGGCGACGATGGCCGGAGCGATCGCGTCGCCCAGGTTCTCGACCCGCGGCGATGCACTGGAGGCGGGCCGATCCGACGCCGGGGCACCCGCCGCGACCGACGAGCCCGGCCCACCGGTCGCGACGGCACCGGCGGGAGCCAACGCGGTCACGATGCCGACCGTCGCCGCGGCGGCAGCAGCCGCCAGAACACCCCGTCGGCGCCCAGGACTCCACGACCCCCAACGGCGTCGCACCGCCGCCGCTGCGGTCGCGAGCACCGGCGCAGCGGGACTGCGTCCGACGGCGTCGAGCACCCGCTGCACCACAGGCTCGGGCACGAACCGACCGACGGTCGCCACCCATCCAGATGGCGGAATGCCAGGCACCGCGGCATCCCCCTCGACCGCCGCCTCACCGACCGGGATCGCCCGCCAACTCGAGGGAGCAATCTCCGGTTCCGGCTCGTCGGCCTCGAAGCGGATCGGCACCGCGGCGGCCACCTCGAAGAGCCGGGAGGCCAAGAGAGGGAGGACGAACTCCTCATCGCAGCCCTCGACGTCGGCGAGCAGTTCACGGGTCGCGCGCGCCCGCTCCCCCGCGACCCGCCCGAGCACCGCGACCGCCAACGACACCGCCGCCGAGCGGTCTCGACGCACGGCCCCGACCTGCTCGAGCACGACCTCGGGGGCACCGGCCTCGAACAGTTCGGCGCGCGAGAATCCGATGAGGGTGGGCGCACCGTCACCGCGGAACAGGACCGTGCGGGCGCTCAGATTGCCGTGAGCGACGCCGGCGAGATGCATCCTGAGGAGCGTGGCCGCGATCGGAGCCAGCACCGTCACGGCCTCTCCTGCATCGAGCCGCGGCCGGATGCGCAGCAACTCGGCCAGATCACCGCGCGGGAGCCGCTCGAAGATCAGACGGATCGACTGGTCGTCGGAGTCCAGATCGAGCAGGTCGACCACGTGGTCGCCCCGGGCGCGTTCGAGGGCCGCGCATTGGATCAGTGCCGCATCCCAGCCCGAGTCGGATGCCGCCGAGGCCTTGATCGCCACGATCTGCAGCTCGGTCTGCAGCTCGGTCTGCAGCTCGGTCGGCGACTCGCCCTCGGCTCCGCCCTCTGCCGCGCTCGCCCAGCCCTCTGCCGCGGTCGCGCCGGACAGCACCGCGGCGCGCCGGTGCCCGAGCAGCACCTCGGCGTGCTCGTCGCGCGCCAACGACCGCAGCACCCGGTAGCCCGCGAGGTCGCGCGGGCCGAGGCGACGGAGCGAGGATTGATCGGTCATCGTCCCACGATGGCGCGGCATCGAGCGTCCGAATGGGGTCGGGTGCGATCCGTGGACACCGAGCCCGCGCGCATGGCCGGAAGGATCGGCGCCGCCTGCTTAGACTGAGTGAATGGTCGACTACGTCGACACGGGGCTAAGCGCCAACTCCGTGCCGTACTTGACGGCTCTCGAACAGCAGCGTGCCGTGCACGCCGCCGTCGCGAGTGGCCGGGCGTCAGATACTCTCATCCTCCTCGAGCACCCCTCGGTGTACACCGCGGGCAAGAGGACCGAGCCGCACGAACGTCCGACAGACGGCACGCCCGTCATCGACGTGGACCGCGGCGGCAAGATCACCTGGCACGGTCCCGGGCAGCTGGTCGGCTATCCGATCGTCAAGCTCGCCGATCCGATCGACGTGGTCGCCTATGTGCGGCGTCTCGAAGGGATGCTGATCGCCGTGCTCGCCGAGCTGGGAATCGAGGGCGTGCGCGTCGCGGGCCGCAGCGGCGTCTGGCTGGTCGATGAGACCCGCCCGACCGGCGACAAGATCGCGGCGATCGGCATCCGGGTGGCAGAAGCCGTCACCATGCACGGCTTCGCGCTCAACTGCAGCAACGGCTTCGAGGCCTACGAGCCGATCGTCGCCTGCGGGATCGCGGATGCCGGAGTCACCAGCATCTCCCGCGAACTCGGCAGAACCGTCACCCCGTCTGACGCGGCCTCGATCGTCGAGCGGCTCTTCGCGGAGCATCTGGCCGCGAGCCTGGCGACCCCTCCCCTCGCCGTCGGGGTGCCCGCATGAGCGTCATCACCAACGGCCGCCTCGCCTCTGCCGGCGAGCCCGGGCCGAACGAACCCGCCGGCCGCAAGCTGCTGCGTCTGGAGGTGCGCAACGCCGAGACGCCGATCGAGCGCAAGCCGGAGTGGATCAAGACCAAAGCCAAGATGGGACCGGAATACACGGCCCTGCAGCACCTGGTGAAGGACGAGAACCTCCACACCGTCTGCCAGGAGGCCGGCTGCCCGAACATCTACGAGTGCTGGGAGGATCGCGAGGCGACCTTCCTGATCGGTGGCAGCCAGTGCACCCGCCGCTGCGACTTCTGCCAGATCGACACGGGCAAGCCCGCCGATTACGACCGGGACGAGCCCCGCCGGGTCGCCGAATCCGTGACCGCGATGGGATTGCGCTACGCGACCGTCACCGGGGTCGCGCGAGACGACCTTCCCGACGAGGGAGCCTGGCTGCACGCCGAGACGGTGCGGCAGATCCACCAGCAGAACCCCGGAACAGGGGTCGAGATCCTGGCGACCGATTTCTCGGGCAATCCCGAGCTGCTCGCCGAGGTCTTCTCGAGCCGCCCCGAGGTGTTCGCGCACAACGTCGAGACGGTGCCGCGCATCTTCAAGCGCATCCGCCCGGCCTTCCGCTACGAGCGCTCCCTCGACGTGCTGACCCAGGCCCGCGCCGCCGGTCTGATCACCAAGTCGAACCTGATCCTCGGCATGGGCGAGGAGCGGGCAGAGGTCACGCAGGCCCTGCACGACCTGCACGACGCCGGAACGGACATCATCACGGTGACGCAGTACCTGCGCCCCACCCCGCGGCACCTCCCGGTCGCACGATGGGTGCGGCCCGAGGAGTTCACCGAGATCAAGGAGGAGGCCGAGCAGATCGGCTTCCTCGGGGTGCTCGCCGGACCGCTCGTGCGCTCCAGCTATCGAGCCGGCCGGCTGTGGGCCCGCTCGATGATGGCGAAGGGCCGCGACATCCCGGAGCACCTGCAGCACCTCGCCGACGCCGAGCTCGGCTTCGCGCAGGCGGTGTCCTGAGCAGTGCGCAGCGCGTATCGAAGGGCTGCGCAGCCCGTATCCTGAAGCCATGGCACGACCTACCACCCAGCCCGAAAAAGAGCCCGGCCGCCTGAAGCAGATGTGGCAGGTGTTCCAGATGACGAGGCGGTACGACTCGTCGATCGTCTGGCTGCTGATCCTGTGCGTCGTCGTCCCGATCGGTGCGTCGATCGTCCTCGGGGTGCTGCTCGGCGGCAACGTGCTCGGCCTGGTGCTGTACATCATCGCCGGCGTGCTCGCGGGCGTGCTGATCGGACTCATCGTGCTCGGCCGCCGCGCCGAGAAGGCCGCATACGGCCAGATCGCGGGCCAGCCGGGCGCCGTCGGCGCGGTGCTCAAGAGCGGTCTGCGCCGCAACTGGACGGGCAGCGAGATGCCGGTGAACGTCAGCCCGCGCACTCAGGACGCCGTCTACCGCGCCGTGGGGCGCGGCGGCGTGGTGCTGATCGGCGAGGGCCCGAAGTCGCGCACGCAGCCGATGCTCGACAAGGAGCGGGCGAGCATCCACCGCATCCTGCCCAACGTGCCGGTGAACGTCCTCTATGTGGGACCGGATGCCGACGCCACCGCGCTGGACCGCATCCCGCGCGCCCTCGGCCGCTTCAAGAACGTGCTCACGAAGGCCGAGGTGCTCGCCGTCTCGAACCGGCTCTCCTCGCTCGGCAAGAACGGACTGCCGATCCCGAAGGGCATCGACCCGACCAGGGTCAGGGCATCGAGGCCCCGCTAGGGCGTCACATCCGCACCAGCACGGTCCCGGCCAGCCGGTCGTGCAGGCCGCGCTGATCGCGGTCCCAGATCAGGGCCGGGATCGCCAGGCAGAGCAGCAGGGTGCGCACGAGCGGCCGACAGGGCGCCAGAGCGCCGCCGCGGATCGGGACCACCCGCATCCGCAGGGCCAGGTGCCCGATGCTCGCGTTGAAGAACAGCTCGAAGAGCAGCGTCAGCACCCCGAACACCGCGAGCGTGACCCACGGATTCGCCGAGCCGTCGCCCTGCCGGAAGAACAGCCACGACACCCCGTAGGCGATCGCCCAGTCGATGGCGATCGCACCCAGGCGGCGGCCGAACCTGGCGACCGATCGCGGGCCGTCGTCCGGGAGCCCGAAGCGCTCGCCCGGCCAGCTGGGCGGGGTGGGCTCGGTCATCTGTCCAGCCTAGGCGGGCCGAGAGCCGTAACATGCCGGAAACAATTGCGTCACGGTCGGGAAATCCCGGCCCCTTAGCCTCAGGGAAGGTTGCGGTCTGCAGCCTCCCTCAGTTCCACGGCCCTTGGAGTCACTCGCTATGTCCACCCCACTGTTCAAAGACTCATCCGAGGTTCTGAAGTTCATCAAGGACACGGAGGTCGTGTTCGTCGACATCCGGTTCACCGACCTGCCGGGCATCCAGCAGCACCTGACGATCCCGGCGAGCACCGTCGACGAGGACTTCTTCGCGGTCGGCCAGATGTTCGACGGCTCGTCGATCCGTGGCTTCCAGTCGATCCACGAATCCGACCTGCAGCTCATCCCCGACATCTCGACGGCCTACATCGACCCGTTCCGGGTCGCGCGCACGCTGATCCTGGTCTTCGACATCTACAACCCGCGCAACGGCGAGATCTACCCGCGCGACCCGCGCCAGGTGGCCAAGAAGGCTGAGAAGTACCTGGCGTCGACCGGCATCGCCGACACCGCGTACTTCGCGCCCGAGGCCGAGTTCTACATCTTCGACGACGTGCGCTACGAGGTGAAGCAGAACAAGAGCTTCTACGAGGTCGACTCCGACGAGGCCGCGTGGAACAGCGGCCGCGAAGAAGAGGGCGGCAACCTCGCCAACAAGACCCCGTACAAGGGCGGCTACTTCCCGGTGTCGCCGGTCGACAAGCACGGCGACCTGCGCGACGACATCATGATCAGGCTCGCCGAGGCGGGCCTCGAGCTCGAGCGCGGCCACCACGAGGTGGGCACCGCAGGCCAGGGCGAGATCAACTACAAGTTCGACACGATGGTGCACGCGGCCGACGACATCCTGAAGTTCAAGTACATCGTCAAGAACACCGCCCTCGAGTGGGGCAAGGTGGCCACCTTCATGCCGAAGCCGCTGATGGGCGACAACGGATCGGGCATGCACACCCATCAGTCGCTGTGGAACGACGGCAAGCCGTTGTTCTACGACGAGAAGGGCTACGGCGGGCTGTCGGACATCGCGCGTTGGTACATCGGCGGGCTGCTCAAGCACGCTCCGGCGGTGCTCGCATTCACCAACCCGACGGTCAACTCGTACCACCGCCTGATCCCGGGCTTCGAGGCGCCGGTCAACCTGGTGTACTCGGCCGGCAACCGCTCGGCGTCGATCCGCATCCCGATCACAGGCACGAACCCGAAGGCCAAGCGGATCGAGTTCCGCGCGCCCGACGCCTCGGGCAACCCGTACCTGGCGTTCGCCGTGCAGCTGATGGCCGGCCTCGACGGGATCAAGAACAAGATCGAGCCGCACGAGCCGGTCGACAAAGACCTGTACGAGCTGCCGCCCGAGGAGGCCAAGCTCATCCCCCAGGTGCCCGCATCGCTCGGGGAGGCCCTGTCGGCCCTCGAAGCCGACCACGACTTCCTGCTCGAGGGCGGGGTCTTCACCGAGGACCTCATCCAGACCTGGATCGACTACAAGCGCGAGAAGGAGCTGCTCCCCTTCGCGCAGCGCCCGCACCCCTTCGAGTACGAGCTGTACTTCGGGGTGTAACCGCTAGACAGCAAGCAACGAGCGGGGCTCGGCCGGCTCGGACGCGCGGCCGAGCCCTTGCACGTTCCACCCTGCCGCGCGCCACGCGTCGGCGTCGAGGCAGTTGCGGGCATCGATGAGCGTGCGGGTGCGCACCAGCCGCCCGATCAGCTCCGGATCGGCGGTGAGGAACTCGGGCCACTCGGTGAGCACGAGGAGAACGTCGGCGCTGTCGACCGCCTCCTCGAGCGAATCGACGAAGCCCAGCGTCGGAAAGGTGAGACGCCCGGTCTCCCCCGCTGCCGGGTCGTAGACGGCGACCTGGGCGCCGCGCAAGTGCAGCGCCGCGGCCACGTTGAGGGCGGGTGAGTCGCGCACGTCGTCGGTGTGCGGTTTGAAGGCGGCGCCGAGCACGCCGATTCGAGCCAGCAGGGGTGAGCCGCCGACCGCGTGCAGGGCCAGCTCGACCACCCGCTGCCGCTGGTTCATGTTGATGTCGTCGACCTGCTCGAGCAGGCCGACCGCGCCCATCGCGCCGAGCTCCGCCGCACGGTGGGTCAGGGCGCGGATGTCCTTGGGCAGGCAGCCGCCGCCGAAACCGAGCCCGGCGTTCAAGAATTGGCGGCCGATGCGGCTGTCGTGACCCAGGGCATCCGCCAGCACCGCGACATCGGCGCCTGCGGCCTCGCACAGCTCGGCGATCGCGTTGATGAACGAGATCTTGGTGGCGAGGAATGCGTTGGCGCTGACCTTGACCAGCTCGGCGGTCGGCAGGTCGCAGGCGATCACCGGCGTGCCCTCTGAGATGGGAGAGGCGTACAGCTCGCGCAGGGCCGCCTCGGCGGCAGCCGAGGCTCCCCCGATCACGATGCGGTCGGGGTGCAGGGTGTCGCGCACGGCCTTGCCCTCGCGCAGGAACTCGGGGTTCCAGATCAGCTCCGCGGCGATCCCGTCGGGGGTCAGCGCCCCGAGCACCTCGCGCAGTCGCGCCGCCGTACCCACCGGGACGGTCGACTTGCCGACCACGATCCCGTCGTGGGTCATGGCCCGGGCGACGCCTGCAACGGCGTTCTCGACGTAGTCGGTGTTGGCCGCGTGGCTCCCGGCGCGCTGGGGCGTGCCGACGCAGATGAAGTGGATGTCGCTGCTCGCCACCGCCTCGGCGAGATCGGTCGTGAAGCTCACCCGCCCGCTGGCGAGGTGGATCTGGATGAGTTCCGCCAGTTCAGGCTCGAAGAACGGCAGCCGTCCGGCCGCCAGGGCCTCGACCTTCCGGGGGTCGGAGTCGACGCCGACCACCTCGAGTCCCAGTTCCGCCACGGCGGCGGCGTGGGTTGCTCCCAGATATCCAGTACCGATCACACTGACGCGGGGGGCCGCGTTGCGGGGGGTCATGCGCTCAGTGCATCCCGAGCGGCTGAACCGAACACCCCATCGAAGCATCGTGCCGGTGAACGGTCGGCAGACGTCGGGCGCACCGCATGAAGCTCACCGCCGCCCCCCGTAGAACAGCCGCTCGAACACCTGCCTCGCCAGTCTCGTCGTGCGCAGGTAGTCCTCTTCGAGCTCGTGAGCCCCGCCCGGCGAATACTCCAGCAGCCGGGCCACCCCCTCCAGCTGCTGACGATCGGTCGGGAGCACGTCGGCGGTCTTCGCCGTCCACAGGGTCATCCCCGAGCGGGCGCGCGAGGCGATCAGCCAGGCGGCGCGCAACTTGGCCGCGTCGGGGCCGGCGACCAGTTCTGCGGCGACGGCGGCATCCAGAGCCCGCAGCGTCGAGGTGGTGCGCAGCCCGGGCACACGCGCCGCGTGCTGCAGCTGCAGCAGTTGCACGAACCACTCGACGTCGCTCAGCGAACCGCGGCCCAGCTTGAGGTGCCGGGCCGGGTCGGCGGCCTGGGGCAGCCGCTCGGCCTCCACCCGCGCCTTGATGCGCTTGACCTCGCGCACATCGGCCTCCGAGATGGATGCCGGGTACCGCACCTCGTCGGCCAGCTCTTCGAAGGCACGCAGAACGCCCGGGTCGCCCACGGCACCCCGCGCGCGGAGCAGCGCCTGCGCCTCCCAGGTGAGCGACCAGCGCTCGTAGTACGCGCGATACGAGTCGAGCGAGCGCACCACGGCGCCGTTCTTGCCCTCCGGGCGCAGCCCGATGTCGAGGTCGAGCGGCAGCCGCATGTCTTCGGTGAGACGCTTCAGCTCGCGCACGATCCCCTCGGCGCGCTCCTGCGCCTCCTGCGGGTCGGCGCCGGCCGGCCGGTACACGTACACCACGTCGGCGTCGCTGCCGAATCCGAGCTCCTCACCGCCGTAGCGACCGAGCGCAATGATGCCGAACTCGATGCCGTCGCCGTAGCGGTGCGCGAGCCCGAGGGCGCCGGTGAGCAGGGCGGTCGTGATGTCGCTGAGGGCGACGCCCAGCTCCTCGACGGTGATCATGCCGATGATCGCCGCGATGGCCGCTCGCAGCACCTCGCGCCGGCGGGCGGTGCGCAGGGCGAGGGCCGCCGCATCCACATCATCGGAATGCCGGGCCACCGTCGCCGCCGTCTCGTCGAGCAGATCGGCGAGCGGGCGCGGGCGCAGCTCGCCATCCGTCTCGAGCCAGGCTGCTGCTTCGGGGATACGCTCGAACAGCATGCCGACGAACCGCGAGCCCGACAGCACCTGCGTCAGCCGGTGGGCGGCGCCCGACGAGTCGCGCAGCATCCGGAGGAACCAGTACGTCTCGCCGAGGTCGTCGCTCAGCCAGCGGAAGCTCAGCAGCCCGAGGTCGGGGTCCGCGCCCTCTGAGAACCAGGCGAGCATCACCGGAAGCAGGTTGCGCTGGATCTGCGCGCGGCGCGAGACCCCGCTCGTCAGGGCCGCGATGTGGTGCAGCGCGCCCCGCGGGTCGTGGAAGCCGATCGCCGCGAGCCGCGCCTCGGCCTGCTCGCTGGTCAGCGCGTAGCCATCGTCGGGCAGGGCGGCCACCGCCGAGAGCAGCGGTCGGTAGAACAGGCGCTCGTGCAGCGTGCGGACGGCCTGCTTGACCCGCTGCCACGCCTCGAGCAGACCGTCGGATGTGGTGGCCACTCCCGAGCCGCGGGCCAGAGCACGAAGGGCATCGGGATCCCTCGGCATCAGGTGAGTGCGCCGCAGGCGCGAGAGCTGGATGCGGTGCTCAAGCAGCCGCAGGAACCGGTAGTCGCGTCCGAACTCGGCCGCCTCAGCCCGGCCGATGTAACCGCGCTCGGCGAGAGCCGCGAGGGCGTCGAGGGTGGCGCGCTGGCGGACCTCCGGATCCGACTGCCCGTGCACGAGCTGCAGCAGTTGGATGGTGAACTCGACATCGCGCAAGCCGCCTGGCCCGAGCTTGAGCTGAACATCCACCTCGTCGGTCGGGATGTTCGCCGTGACCCGTTCGCGCATCTGCTGCACCGACTCGACGAAGTTCTCGCGCGACGCGCTCGACCACACCATCGGGGAGACCCGGGCGACGTACTCGGCGCCCAACTCCTGGTCGCCGGCGAGGGCCCGCGCCTTGAGGAGGGCCTGGAACTCCCAGCTCTTGGCCCAGCGCTCGTAATACGCCAGGTGCGAGTCGAGGGTGCGCACCAGGGCGCCGTCCTTGCCTTCGGGCCGCAGGTTGGCATCCACCTCCCACAGCGGCGGTTCGACCGCGAGTTCGTGGATGGCGCGCATCGTGTCCATGGCGAGCCGCGTGGCGATCTCGACGGCCCTCTCGTCACCGAGACCGGATGCCGCATCCGAACCCGCGACGAAGATGACATCCACATCGCTCAGGTAGTTGAGCTCGCGCGCGCCCGCCTTGCCCATTCCGATGATCGCGAGCCGAGTGGCTGCCACGTGCTCGGCCGGGAACCGACTCGCCCGGCGCGCCAGCGCCAGGGCCGCGTCGAGAGCCGCCGCGGCGAGATCCGCCAGGCAGGCCGCCACCTGGTCCACGACCGAGATGCCATCGGGCTGCTCGAGATCCCAGGCGGCGAGGGCCAGAAATTCGCGCCGGTACGCCACCCGCATGGCGTTCCAGCCGGCTTCACCGCCCAGGCCATCGACGGCCTCGAGCAGCGTGGCGCGAAAAGCCGCCTCGTCTGCCGGACCGCGCAGGGGCGCGCGGAGCACCCGCAGCTGCTCCGGGTGATGGGCGAGGAAGTCGCCGAGCCCGGAGGAGGCCCCCAGCACGCGCAGGAGGCGCAGGGAGGCGTCGTGGTCAGCCAGCAACGGCGCCACGTCATCCGGAGCGGATTCGATCAGGCCGCGCAGCAGACGCAGGGCCTGATCGGGATCCGCGACCAGAGCGAACAGCTCGACCCGGTCGCTCGGCACGGCGGGCAGCCCGGCGCCGGCCGCGTCCAGATCGGCGAAACCCAGCCGAGCCAGCTCGGTGAGAGTCGTCGTCGCCCTCGTCATCCCGTCACGTTCCGCATCCGGCCGCCTGATGGTGGACGAAGCCTTACAGGATCTCCAGGTTGCTGGTCAGCTCGAACGGCGTGACCTGGGCGCGGTAGCCGGCCCACTCGCGGCGCTTGTTGAGCAGCACGTACTCGTAGACCTGCTCGCCGAGCGTCTCGGCGACGAGCTCGCTCTCTTCCATCAGGGCGAGAGCGGCGTCGAGACTGGCAGGAAGACCGTCGTAGCCGAGGGCACGGCGCTCGCCGTCGCTCATCGCCCAGACGTCGCCCTCGGCCTCGGGAGGCAGCTCGTAGCCCTCCTCAATGCCCTTGAGGCCCGCTGCCAGCAGCAGCGAGAACGCGAGGTAGGGGTTCGCCGCCGAATCGATCGCGCGGTACTCGATGCGCGCGCTGTTGCCCTTGCCCGGTTTGTAGAGGGGCACCCGCACCAGGGCCGATCGGTTGTTGTGGCCCCAGGTCAGATAGCTCGGGGCCTCGTCGCCGCCCCACAGCCGCTTGTAGGAGTTGACGAATTGATTGGTCACCGCGGTGATCTCGGGAGCGTGCTTGAGCAGTCCCGCCACGAACTGCCGACCGATGGTCGACAGCTGGTACTGCCCTGCCGGGTCGAAGAAGGCGTTCACGTCGCCCTCGAAGAGCGACAGGTGGGTGTGCATGCCCGACCCGGGCTGACCCGAGATCGGCTTCGGCATGAACGTCGCGTAGACGCCCTGCTCGATGGCCACCTCTTTGATGACCGTGCGGAAGGTCATGATGTTGTCGGCCATCGTCAGCGCGTCGGCGTAGCGCAGATCGATCTCGTTCTGGCCGGGGCCCGCCTCGTGGTGACTGAACTCCACCGAGATGCCGAGGTCTTCGAGCATCCTCACCGAGCGGCGGCGAAAGTCGTGCGCGGTGCCTCCGGGAACATTGTCGAAATAGCCGGCCGAGTCGACGGGCTGCGCGAGACCGTGCTTCAGCTTGCTCGATTTGAGCAGGTAGAACTCGATCTCGGGATGCGTGTAGAAGGTGAATCCGCGATCCGCGGCCTTGGCCAGCGTCCGTTTGAGCACGTTGCGAGGATCGGCCGCGGCCGGCTGACCGTCGGGCGTCATGATGTCGCAGAACATCCGCGCCGTCGGGTCGACTTCACCGCGCCACGGCAGGATCTGGAACGTCGTGGGGTCGGGGTGCGCGAGCACATCCGCCTCGTAGGAGCGGGTCAGCCCCTCGATTGCCGAACCGTCGAAGCCGACGCCCTCGCTGAACGCGCCCTCGACCTCGGCGGGGGCCAGCGCCACCGACTTCAGCGTGCCGACGACGTCAGTGAACCACAGGCGCACGAACTTGACACCGCGCTCCTCGATGGTGCGAAGAACGAAGTCACGCTGCTTGTCCACAGTGTCCTTTCCTGCCGCCGCCGCCATCGCGGGGTGCGGCCTACGTCCCGCCCATAGGCTACCGGTATGCCTGCGGTGGCCCACGACGCAGCTACGGCCGCCGAGTGACGCTGGGAGCCCTGCTCTTCGTCACCGCGGACACCGTTCCGGCTTTCCGGACGTTCACGCCGAACCTGCAGCACGTCATCTGGACCTTCGCTGTCATGGCCCAAGAGCGGCCCGCGAACGGTCGGGAGCGGCTCGTCCGCAGCCGCGTGAGCACCTACCCCTAGCGACAGGGAAGGGGTCTGGTGGCGGGAGCCTAGACTGACCGACATGGCAGACGCAGTCGTCAAACGAGTCCGCACCCGGCACTTTCAGAACGCGAAAGACCAGGGCATCAAGATCACCGGTCTCACCAGTTACGACATGCTCACGGCGGCGATCTTCGACCAGGCCGGCATCGACTTCCTGCTGGTCGGCGACTCGGCGGGCAACAACGTCTTCGGGTACGACACGACGCTTCCGGTCACCCTCGATCAGCTGATCCCGCTGACGCGCGCCGTCGCGGGCGCGGTGAAGCGAGCCTTCGTCATCGGCGACATGCCCTTCGGCTCGTACGAGACCGGCCCCGACGAAGCGCTGCACTCAGCGTTCCGCTTCATGAAAGAGACGGGTGCGCACGCCGTCAAACTCGAGGGCGGGGTGCGCAGCGCCGAGCAGATCCGCCGGATCGTGTCGGCGGGCATCCCGGTGATGGGGCACATCGGCTTCACGCCCCAGAGCGAGCACCAGCTCGGCGGGCACGTCATCCAGGGCCGCGGCGAGGGGGTCGAGCAGCTGCTCGCCGATGCGCACGCGGTCGAAGACGCGGGAGCATTCGCGGTCGTGCTCGAAATGGTTCCCGCCGAGGCGGCGAAGCGCGTGACCGAAGAGTTGAAGATCCCGACCATCAGCGTGGGAGCCGGCCCGCACACGACAGGTCAACTCCTGGTGTGGACCGACTGGGCCGGACTGACCCAGGGCCGCATCCCGAGCTTTGTGAAGCAGTACGCCAACCTGTCGAAGGTGCTGACCGACGCTGCCAAAGCCTGGACGGCGGATGTCATCTCGGGCGCCTACCCCGATGAGGCGCACAGCTTCCACGGCTGAGAGCCGGTCAGCCGGCCTCGATCAACTCCTCGTCCGTCGCGGGCGGCACCGGTCGCGGCTGCACGTGGTGGGTCCACTCGGCGCCCGTCCACCATCGCACGTCGGCGGGCTCGTCAGGGTCGGTGTACCAGCCGGCGGGAACCATGTCGGCGACCTCGCTCATCCGAACACGTGATGGGTCTCGTGGCCGTCCCACCAGCGCGCCCGACGGCCCCCGGTCGGATCCGAATACCATCCCGGTGCAACGGGTGCCGGCGCGCCACTCAACGCGTGGATCGACATTGCATCACCCCCCAGCTAGCAAGTCACCACCATCTTGGCCGACGATCGGCTCTGCCGGCGTCCCCCCGAAGGGTTGTCGGCAAGGTGGGGGACGCCGCGTCCTACGCTGTCGGCATGGCGCACTACTACGTCGGCATGTCGGGGTGGACCTACGAGCCGTGGCGCGGCGACTTCTACCCGACAGGGCTGCGACAGGCCGACGAGCTGGCCTACGCCTCGGAGCACGTCACCTCGATCGAGTTGAACGGCTCGTTCTACTCGTTGCAGAAGCCCGCGAGTTGGCAGAAATGGCGCGACGGCACGCCCGACGACTTCGTCTTCTCGGTCAAGGCGCCGCGGTTCATCACCCACATCCGGCGGCTGGATGACGTGGCCGAGCCGGTCGCGAACTTCTTCGCCTCCGGCATCCTGGCCCTCGGCGCCAAGCTCGGGCCGATCCTGTGGCAGCTTCCGCCCCACCTCGACTTCGACCCGGAGCAGCTGGAGACCTTTCTGGAGCTGCTTCCGCACACCACCGGCGAGGCGGTCCAGCTGGCCGAGAAGCGGGGGGAGCGGATGCGCGGCAAGGAGCACCTCGAGACCGACGCCGAGCGGCCGGTGCGGCACGCGATGGAGGTGCGCAACCACAGCTTCGACGATCCGGCCTTCGCGGTCATGCTCCAACGCCACAATGTGGCCACGGTGCTCGGCGACAGCGCGGGGCGATGGCCCCGGCTCGACTGGGTGACGGCCGACTTCGCCTACGCCCGCCTGCACGGCGACAAAGAGCTGTACACGAGCGGCTACGACGCGGCGGGCATCGAGCACTGGCAGGAGTGGGTGCTCGATCACCTCGACCACGATCGCGACGCGTACGTGTACTTCGACAACGATCAGAAGGTGCGCGCGCCGTATGACGCGATGACCCTGCTCGAGAAGCTCAGAGGCTAGTCGTCGTCGCCCTCTGCGGCGTCCTCGGCCGCCCAGGCGCGTGCCCGCTCCTGCGCGATCTCGGGCGCCCGCTCCGCATCCTCGCGGCTGGCGTACGGACCGTCGCGGTCGGAGCCGAGCGATTGCGGGCCCTCTTCGACCTCGCCGGTCTTGTGGTTGTACCACCACTGCGTCATGGGGCCAGCCTAAGCCAGCGACCGGGGCATCCCTAGAATCGGAACATGTCCCGGGACGCGCACGGCCACCTGCTCCCCGGGCGGATCTCCCCGACGCGTCAGGTGCCGGCCAGCATCGAGAGGCCGGAATACGTCGGCAAGGCCGGCCCGCGCGACTACGACGGCGACGACCGCTACGATGCCGCCGACATCGAGCGTATCCGCACGAGCGGGCGGATCGCCGCGCGCGCCCTCGAGGCGGTCGCCGCCTCCATTCGACCGGGCATTACCACCGACGAGCTCGACGCCATCGGGCACGACTTCCTGGTGGCCCACGACGCCTACCCCTCCACGCTCGGCTACCGCGGCTACCGCAAGTCGATCTGCACCTCGATCAACGAGGTGATCTGCCACGGCATCCCCGACGACACGGTCCTGCTCGACGGCGACATCATCAACATCGACATCACCGCTTTCCACCACGGAATGCACGGCGATCTCAACGCGACCTTCGGCGTCGGCGAGATCAGCCTCGACGCGGCGAACCTGATCACCCGCACGCGCGAAGCACTCGATCGCGGGATCAAGGCCGTGGCGCCGGGCCGCGAGGTCAACGTCATCGGGCGAGCCATCGAGAGCTATGCGCGCCGGTACGGCTACGGGGTGGTGAAGGACTACACGGGGCACGGCGTGGGCTCGGAGTTCCACTCGGGCCTGGTGATCCCGCACTATGACGCGTCGCCCGACTACGCCTCCGTGATGGAGCCCGGAATGGTGTTCACGATCGAGCCGATGCTCACCCTGGGCTCCCTCGAGCATCCCGGGACCAGCGAGTGGGACGAATGGGACGACGGCTGGACCGTCGTCACCCGTGACCGCAGCCTCACCGCGCAGTTCGAGCACACGCTGGTCGTCACGGAGCGTGGCGCCGAGATCCTCACGCTCCCGTAGGCGACACTGGGCGCATGAGTTCCTCCCTCGCGATCGGCATCGACATCGGCGGCACCGGCATCAAGGGCGCCATCGTCGACCTCGACAAGGGCGAACTGGTGTCGGAGCGGGTCAAGGTCCCCACGCCCGAGGGGGGCAAGCCCGACGACATCGTCGCTGACGTGGTCAAGATGATCGATGGATTCGGTCCCGCGGCAATGGGGCTTCCCGTCGGCGTCTGCTTCCCGGCCATCATTCTCGACGGCTGTACCATGTCGGCCGCCAACGTCTCGAAGAAGTGGGTCGGGCTCGAAGCCGAGAAGCTGTTCGAGAAGGCGCTCAAGCGCGACATCGTGTTCATCAACGACGCGGATGCCGCAGCCGTCGCCGAGGCGCGCTACGGGGCGGCCAAGGGGGTGCACGGGCTCGTGATCCTCTCCACGCTCGGCACCGGGATCGGCAGCGGACTGCTCTTCAACGGCGTGCTGATTCCCAACGCCGAACTCGGTCACCTCGAGATCGACGGCAAGGATGCCGAATCGCGCGCTGCGTACTCGGCGAAGGAGCGCGAGGATCTCAGCTGGAAGGACTGGGCCAAGCGACTGCAGCGGTACTACGAGACGCTCGACTTCCTGTTCTCGCCCGAGCTCATCCTGGTCGGCGGCGGAGTCTCGAAGGAGTACCAGGAGTTCCTTCCGCTGCTCAAGCTGCGGCCCCGGATCGTGCCGGCCGCGCTGCGCAACAATGCCGGAATCCTCGGGGCGGCCTGGACGACGCAGACGTCGCACGCTTCGCGTTAGGGTTTCGCGCCGCCCCGTTAGGGAGTCGTAAGGCGCTGTCCGCCGGCCGCGGCGCCGGTGTTGGTTGTCTCCGTGGCGTTCGCCGCAGCGTGTTTGCACGCGCTTGAACGGATGGAGATTCCCGTGCTCGACATCGTCTACGTCGTCGCGATCCTCGCGGTGGCCGCCGTCGTCCTGCTGGTCGCCCAGGGGGTCGAGAGGCTGTGATCGTGTTCTCGATCATCGCCGCGGTCCTTGCGGTCGCGGCAATCGGCTACGTCATCGTGGCCCTGGTTCGTCCGGAGCGCTTCTGATGGCGCCGGTCGCAACCGAGTGGCTACTCTTCGCCGGAGAGATGGCGACACTGATCGTCCTGCTCGGGGTCGGCCACGTCTCCCTGGGCGACTACATGGCCCGGGTGTACACCGGCACCAAGCACCTCAAGGTCGAGCTCGGCTTCTACCGCGCCATCGGCGCCCACGGCGACAGCGAGCAGAGCTGGGGCGCCTACCTGCGCTCGGTGCTCGCGTTCTCGGTCATCGGCGTGCTCATCGTCTATCTCTTCCAGCGCATCCAGACCTGGTTGCCGTGGGCCCTCGGCCTGCCGCAGCCGAGCGAGCCGCTGTCGTTCAACACGGCCATCTCGTTTGTGACCAACACCAACTGGCAGTCGTACTCCCCCGACGTCACCCTGGGCTACTCGGTGCAGCTGGCCGCACTCGCCGTTCAGAACTTCGTGTCGGCGGCGGTCGGGATCGCGGTCGCGATCGCGCTCGTCCGCGGCCTCTCGCGCCGCCGCACCGGCACCATCGGCAACTTCTGGGTCGACCTGACGCGTGGCGTCGTCAGGATCCTGCTGCCGATCTCGGTGGTC